>NZ_QKRS01000003.1:0-458385 GCF_024261405.1 Pseudomonas sp. FBF18
AGAGTAGAAGCATCAAGAATTCGCCGGCACGTCGCAATGTACGGGCCAGCACACAGAATTTCTTGACGACCATAGAGCATTGGAACCACCTGATCCCATCCCGAACTCAGCAGTGAAACGATGCATCGCCGATGGTAGTGTGGGGTTTCCCCATGTGAGAGTAGGTCATCGTCAAGATTCAATTCCAGAACCCCTGTCTGCGCTGCAGACAGGGGTTTTGTCTTTTCAGGGGCTAGGGTAGCGGGTTGTTCCTGCCACCCTCTGCACCGGCCAGGCCGGCCCCTGCACACAATGGGCTGCAGGAGCCGACCTTCAGTCTATGCAGTGCGCCGAGCCCGGCTACTGCGCCGCGCCAGCAACTTGCGCCACCAGATATACACCCCTGTCACCGACAGCACCGCAATCACTACCCCCAGCACCGCGATCATCACCTGGCCTGTAGTGCCGAGGATCCTGCCGCCATGTATGGGTAGTTGCAGCCGGTAGAAGCGTTCCCCCAGGGTGCCCTGGCCAGCGATCTCCTGCCCCAGCAGGCGCCCGTCGGTGCCATGGAAGAACAACCACGACTTGCCCTGGGCATCGGTGTCGTGCTGTCCGAAACCGGCGCCATAGAAGTTGTACTCGAAGCTGTAGTACAACTCGCCGATCGGCGCCGTCAGCCCCAGCCGCTGGCCCTCCTGCTGCGCCAGCTGATGGGCTTGATGCCATGTCAGCTGGGTCTGTCCCAGTTCTTCCCTGGGCAGCCTGCCACGGGCCTCATAGACGCTTGGTTCCACCGGCGAGAACAGCGACACCGCCGGCTTGAACACCTGGCTGGGCAGGTTCATCGCCACACTGCTGACGGCCACCGGCAACAGCAGCAGCCACAGCCACAAGCCCCCAGCCCTGTGGATATCCATGTTCAGTCGATACGCATGCCCGCCCTTGATCTTCCAGGCCGTGCTCCATTTGCGCCAGAACGGACGACCACGGGGCAGGGTCAGCAGCAGGGCGATGAAGCAGTCGAGCACCCACAGGATCGCCACCACGCCCATCAGCCACAGCCCCCAGTTGCCCGGCAGGGTCAGGTTGTAGTGCAGCTCGAGGACGAACGGCATGAAGTTCTCCCGCGAGAAACAGCACTCGCCCCAGTAGCGCTGGCCCAACGTCTGGCCGCTGACCGGGTCGAGGTAGAACACCGTGTTTTTCTCGGCATACGGCTTGTCGGTGGCCGGGTCGTTGCGCGGCACCATCGCCAGCAACGCCGAATGGCCGGGCTCGTCGGGGTATTCCATGTACCACACCTGCAGGCGCGGGTGTTCGGCCTGCACCTTGTCCACCAGGTTGCCGGGGTCCTGGCGGGGGCCTTGCGCCGGGGCTTCATAGAACGAAGGGTTCAGCCATTCGTCGATCTCGTGGTTGAACGCCAGCACGCTCCCGGTGAGCCCTGCCAGGGCAAGGAACAGCGCGGTGGCCAGGCCGATATAGCGGTGCAGCAATACGTAGAGGTGGCGCATATAAAGGGATTCCAGATCAGGTCGCCAGATGCGACAAAGCCAGCGCCTGGAATCAGGCACTGGCTTTGCGGCTCACGGGGGTGTGGTCAGAACTGATAGCTGACCGTGGCGCTGACATTGCGCTCTTCACCCATGTAGCAGTAGTTCAGGCTCGCGCACGAGGCGATGTAGCTCTCGTTGGTGAGGTTGTTGGCATTGAGCCGCACATCCACGCCCTTGAGCCCGACCTTGCCCAGGTCGTAGCCCACCGACGCATCGAACAGGGTGTACGACGGTACCTTCATGGTGTTTTCCGCATCCACCCAGCTGTAGCCCACGTAACGCACGCCACCGCCTACGCGCACACCGTCCAGCACCCCCTGGCGGAAGTTGTAGTCCGCCCACAGCGAGGCCATGTGCTTTGGCGCCTGGGTTGGCGAGTTGCCCTTGTTGTCGAGTGTGCTGCCAGCCAGAGTGCTCGGCATCGTCTTGCTGTACTCGATGTCGGTGAAGGTGTAGCTGCCCAGCACCTTGAGGTTCTCGCTCAACTGCATGTGCGCCTCCAGCTCCAGGCCTTGGGAGCGTACCTGCCCGACCGGGTAGTAGAAGTCGTCCTGCGGCTGTTTGGTGGCCAGGTTCTCCTGCTCGATGCGGAAAACCGAGGCGGTGAACAGGTTGTCGGTGCCCGGCGGCTGGTACTTGATACCGGCCTCCCACTGGGTGCCTTCGGTCGGTGCCAGCGGGTTGCCGGCGGCATCGGCGTAGGAGTTGGGGTTGAACGACTCCGAATAGCTCAGGTAAGGCGCAATACCGTTGTCGAACAGGTACAGCACGCCCGCGCGGCCGGTGAGCTTGGTGCGGTCATCGCTGATCTTGGTGCCCAGTGGGCGGGTAGGCTCGGCGATACGATTCTCATCCGAGGTCTTCACCCAGTCCTGCCGCAGCCCCAGCGAGAAGCGCCACTTGTCCAGCTCGATCAGGTCCTGGGCGTAGATGCCGGTCTGCTGCAGGCGCCGGGTGTAGCTGGTCGGTGCGTAATAGGTGATCTGCGAATTGCCGTACTGCGGGTTGAACGCATCGATCGACGCCAGGCCGCCGCTGCTCCAGTCCACCACGGTCTTGCGTCGCTGGTAGTCCAGGCCCACCAGCGTGGTGTGCTTGGCCGCGCCGGTGAAGTACTCGGCCTGCAGCATGTTGTCAATGATGTAGGAGTGCAGTTTCTCGTCGGCACCGGTGTAGTAGCGGTTCAGCTTGTTGCTGGTGGGCGACTCGTAGCCCCAGGCGTACACCTGGTCCATCTTCACCGTCGAGTCCAGGTAGCGGAAGTTCTGGCGTGCGGTGAACACATCGTTGAAGCGATGCTCGAACTGGTAGCCGAACGACTGCTGATTGCGCTCGTAGCTGTCGATGCCCGGCTCGCCCTCGAAGAAGTGTTCCGAGATACGCTGGCCGTTGCGTTTGTGCAGCGCGCCATCGGCTGGCACGCCGGCGTGGTAGCCGCCTTCCGGATCGTTCTGCAGGTAGGCCTGCAAGGTCAGCGAGGTGTCCTCGGTGAAGTCGATGCTCAGGGTCGGCGCCAGCGCATAGCGCTTTTCTTCGTTGTGATCGAACTGGGTGTCGGACTGATGCGTCAGGCCGGTCAGGCGGTAGGCGATACGCTTGTCGTCGTCCAGCGGGCCGCTGAAGTCGAAGCCCACCCCACGCTGGCCCTGGGTGCCGACGGTAGCCTGCACCTGGCGGAAGGTCTCGTACAGTGGCTTCTTGGTGGTCAGCGCCACCAGGCCACCTGGCGAACTGCGGCCATACAGCACCGACGACGGACCTTTGAGAATATCCACGCGCTCGAGGAAGTACGGGTCGATCTGCATGGTGCTGAAGGTGCCGCTGTCACCCATCGACTTCAGGCCGTCGATGTAGATGTTGTCCACCGAGCCATCGTTGAAGCCGCGCATGGCCACATAGTCATAGCGGTGGGTCGCGCCATACGGGTTGGTCAGCACGCCCGGGGTGTAGCGCATGGTCTGCGAGACCGTCTGCGCGCCCTGGTCGTCCATCTGCTGGCGGGTTACCACAGACACCGACTGCGAGGTCTCCAGCAGCGCGGTGCTGGTCTTGGTCGCGATCTGGCTGTGGGTGGCGTTGTAGCCCTCCATGCTGCCCAGCGCGTTGCCCAGGGCAAAGCCGCGCACGTCGGTGGTAGGCAATGCCAGTGCGGCGTCCTGCGGGGCCGCATGCAGCACATAACTGGTGCCATCCTGGCTCACCGCCTCCAGCCCCGTGCCATTGAGCAACTGGCGCAGCGCCTGGTCGGTGGCGTAGCTGCCCTGCAGGCCGGGCGACTGCGCGCCCTGGGTCATCTGCGGGGTGCTCGACAGCGTGATGCCGGCCTGGCGTGCGAACTGGTTCAGCACCTCGTCCAGCGAGCCGGCGGGGATGTTGTACTGCTGGCTGGCGCTGCCCGCAGGTTCGGCCATCACTACCATCGGCACGCTGGCCAGGCCCAGCGCGGTACCGAACAGTGCGGCGCGCACCGCCTTGCCCAGGCGTGAATCTAAGAGAGGTTGAAACTCATTACTGTCAGTGAGCCGCGGCTGGGCCAGGGTATCGCGCATGAAGAGCATCCGTAGGGTCGGTAAGGGCAGAAGGGAGTCGCTTACTGTCCTAGCCGGACGTGCCGACAAAACCCGCCAAAAAAATCAGCGCATCACGCCTGGCGTTCCAGGCGTACCCACCAGCGCGTGCGATAGCTGACATGCACCGGCAGGGTCTGCGGCAGCAGGTGCAGCAGCTTGTCGGTGTCTTCCAGGCGGAACACCCCGGACAGGCGCAGGTTGGCGATATCGTCGGAGCAGCTCAGGTAGCCGTGGCGGTAGCGCGCCACCTCGTCGATGAAGTCCCCCAGGCGCATGTTGCGCGTGACGATCAGGCCATCGGCCCAGGCACCGGGGTCCATGTTCTGCTGCGCCACGGGTGTGGCGCCCTGGGCATTCACCAGAAAGGCTTCGCCAGCAGCCACCCATTGCAGTCCGGCGGGGCCGGGGTGATGGATCGCCACCTTGCCCTGGCTGACCGTGACGCGGGTGCAGTCGCGCTCCTGGCGCACCACGAAGCGCCCATCGAAGCCTTCGAGCAGCGCATCGCGGCTCTGCACCAGCAACGGCCGCCCAGCCGGTCCGAGCGGGTGTTCGGCGCAGGTCAGCATCAACTCCCCGTGCTTGAGGCGCACCAGGCGCTGGCGGCTGTCAAAGGCCAGGTCTGCCGCGGTATGGGTATTGAGATTGAGCAGGCTGCCATCGGGCAGGCGGACGCTGCGCCGCTCGCCGGTGGCCGTGGCGAAATCCGAGGTCCACGGGTCGAGCAGGCCAACGTCCTTGCTGACCCAGGCCGCTGAGCCAAGCATCACCACGCCGCCCAGCAGCTTCAGGGCCTGGCGCCGGTGCAGCCGCTGCTGGCTGTTCTCCAGGGTCTGCAGGGCGACGACACCGGCGCCCGGCACCGCACGCAGGTTCATTTCCTGCTGCAGGCTGTGCACCCGTTGCCAGGCCAGTTCGTGCTCGTGGCTGGCGCTGCGCCACTGCTCGCACTGGGCCTGCAACTGCGGGCTGGCGCCGTTCTCGCGCACCCGCAGCATCCAGTGAATGGCCTGCTTGACCACGCGCGGGCTAGGGTTCATAGCGCAGCAGGTAGCAGTGATAGAGGGCGTCGGCCACATACCGCTCCACCGAGCGCAGCGAGATACCCATCTGCTCGGCGATCTGCTTGTGGCTCAACCCTTCGCACTGGGCCAGCAGGAACGCGGTGCGCACCTTGGGCCTGAGGCCGTCGAGCAGGCACGCAATGCGTTCCAGCAGTTCCAGCAGCAGCTCGCGGGTTTCCGCTGATGGCACCTCGGCCTCGGGCAGCTGCGCCAGGGCTTCGAGGTAGGCACGCTGCAGCTCTTCGCGGCGCCAGTGATCGATCACCAGCCCCCGTGCGATGGTACGCAGGAATGCGCGTGGTGCATTCAGCTCCAGTTGTTCGCGCCGCTGCAGCAGGCGCACGAAGGTGTCCTGGGCCAGGTCCGCGGCATCGGCCGCATTGCCCAGGCGGCAGCGCAGCCAGGTGTTCAGCCAGCTGTGGTGTTGCTGATAGAGCCTGTGCACAGAGTCGTGGGAGGACATGAAGGCGCGCTGCAACCAAGGTCATAAATGATAATTAGTCTCATTGTTATGGGGCCTTGCGCAATTTGCAACCACTGACCGACCCGGCGGCGCGTTCAGCCCTGCGGCTGGCTGGCCAGGTACTGCCTGATGGCCTGCATGCCCTTATCCAGGTGCTGGGTCAGAAGCTGTACAGCTTCGTCCACCTGGCCGGCCTGGGCTGCGTCCACCAGCGCGATGTGATCGTCCTGGGTCAGCTTGCCCAGCCCCATCGACGACAGATGAAACCGCAGGAAGCGCGCCTCTTCGCTCAACTCGTTGTCGATCAGGCGCAGCAACTTCTGATTGGGCGCCTTGCGGTACAGGGCCATGTGCAACAGGCGGTTGAGCTGGCCCATTTCGGCGTGCCGGGTCTCGTTCTGCAGTTGCTCGATGTAGCCCCGGGCCAGGGCGATGTCCTCGGCGTCCAGCAGCGGGATCGACTGGCGCAGCGCCTCGCTCTCCAGGATCACCCGTAGCCCGTAGGAGTCCATTGCATCTTCGCTGATCAGCGGGGCCACCACCGCGCCCTTGTGCGCAACCACCTGCAGCAGCGATTGCGCCTCCAGCTGACGCAGGGCCTCGCGCACCGGCATGCGACTGACCCCGAACAGCGTCGCCAGCTCCTGTTGGCGCAACGCCATGCCGGGTGCCAGGCGTCCGTCGAGGATGGCGCTGCGCAGGCGCTCTTCGATCACGCTGCGCGCCAGGTGAGCAGGCACCTGCTCGTCACCCAGAATGCTCAGGAGTTTGATTTTTTCGGCCACGCTGACTGCCCTGCTAGCAAAGATTGGATCCAATGACCCTAGTGATGACGGTTGCGCCTGTCAAATTCAGGCCGGCGCGGGCCTGCGGGCGTTCGCGGCGGCTATCCTGAATGAAGTCGCAGCGCTTTGGAAGCTTGCCGCCGTGCGCCATTGTCTTTTGCCCGCCCAGCCTGCACCATCGCGATTCCACGATCTGCATGGACCGCCGGCCTTGGCGATACGTTGGGCTTTGCCTCTGACCCCGCGCCGGGCTGGCCTGGCGCTGTTGCTCGGCTGCGTATTGCTGGGCAACCTGCGCGCGGACTGGGACTTTTCCCAGATCAGCCGCAAGGCCCAGGCCCTGTACGGCCCCCTTGGTGCCGGCCAGCAGCGTATCGATGCCTGGCAGCAGTTGCTTGCCACCCAGCGCCAAGGCAGCGAAGCCGAGCGCCTGCAGGTGGTCAACCAGTTCTTCAATCGCCAGTTGCGCTACGTCGAAGACCCCGAACTGTGGCAGCAGGCCGACTACTGGTCCACCCCGATCCAGTCACTGATCAAGGGCGCCGGCGACTGCGAAGACTACGCCATCGCCAAGTATTTCAGCCTGCGCCGCCTGGGTATCCCCAGCGAGAAACTGCGCATTACCTACGTCAAGGCGCTGCGCCAGAATCGCGCGCACATGGTCCTGACCTACTATTCCACTCCAGAGGCGATGCCGCTGGTGCTCGACAGCCTGATCGACACCATCGAGCCGGCCAGCCAGCGCACCGACCTGCTGCCGGTGTATGCCTTCAATGGCGAGGGCCTGTGGCTGACCGGGGCGGGTGGCAATCGCAAGGTCGGCGACAGCAAGCGCCTGTCGCGCTGGCAGGATCTGTTGAAGAAGATGCAGGCCGAGGGGTTTCCCACCGAGCCGGCTTACTGAGGATTGCGGATGTCACTGTTCAAGCAATTGTTGCTCGCCATCTGCCTGTTTCTGGTGGTCGCCTTCAGCGGCAGCTTCATGGTCGGCCTGGAAAGCTCGCGCAGCCAGTACGTCAATCAGCTGCGCGCGCATGCGCAGGACGCCGCCACCGCGCTGGCGCTGTCGCTCACGCCGAACATCGACGACCCGGCAATGGTCGAGCTGATGGTCAGCTCCATCTTCGACAGCGGCTACTACGCCAGCATCCGCGTGATCGACCTGGGCCCCAATGCCCTGCTGGTGGAGCGTCACGCCGAGCCGGACAGCAGCCGTGTGCCGGCCTGGTTCATCCGCCTGATCAACCTGGAGCCGGCCGGCGGCGATGCCATCGTCAGCCGCGGCTGGCAGCAGGCGGCGCGGGTCGAGGTGGTCAGCCACCCGATGTTCGCCCTGGCCAAGCTGTGGCGCAGCGCGCTCGGCAGCCTGGCCTGGCTGCTGGCCTGCGGGGTGGTCAGTGCACTGCTGGGGGCGCTGCTGCTGCGCCGTCAGCTGCGACCGCTGGACTACCTGGTGGCACAGTCCCAGGCCATTGCGCGTCGCGAGTTCCTCAGTGCGCCGCGCCTGCCGCGCACCCCGGAGCTGCGCCGGGTGGTGCAGGCCATGAACCAGATGGTCGAGAAACTCAAGGCGCTGTTTCTCGAGGAGGCCCAGCGCAGTGAAGCCCTGCGCGCCGAGGCCTGGCAGGACAGCCTGACCGGCCTGGGCAACCGGCGCTTCTTCGAGATGCAGCTGTCTGCCCGGCTCAGCGCCCAGGACGATAGCCCCGGCTACCTGATGCTGGTGCACGTGCAGGACCTGGCCGGGCTCAACCTGCGCCTGGGCGGCCAGCGCACCGATGCCCTGCTGCAGGCTCTTGCGCAGCAGGTGCAGCGGGTGTGCGCGCACTATCCCAAAACCCTCGACCTGATCGCCCGTAGCCGTGGCGGCGAGTTCGCCGTGCTGGCACCGGGGCTGGTGCATGACGAGGCCGTGCACCTGGCCCAGGAACTGGAGCAGACCCTGCACAGCCTGTACGACACCGGCGCTTCCGACCGTAACCCGGTGGCCTGGATCGGCCTGGCCCCCTACAGCCCGGGCGACGCCCCGCAGGCCCTGCTCGAGCGCTGCGACGAAGCCCTGGCCCAGGCGCAGAGCCAGCAGCTGCCGACGTGGGTCTGCCTGCCCGCGCACGCCCCGGCGCTGCTGGACCACGACTGGCATGCCCTGCTGCAACACGCCCTCGACCAGCGCCGCTTCGAGCTGTTCTTCCAGCCGGTGGTGGCGACGCACGAGCTGGGCCGCGTATTGCAGTACAAGGTGCTGTCGCGCCTGCCCGACGGGCATGGGCAAACCCTCCCCGCCGGGCGCTTCCTGCCCTGGCTCGAGCGTTTCGGCTGGTCGATCCGGCATGACCTGCTGATGCTCGAACAGGTGCTGGCCCACCTGCAGCGCCATGACCAGGCGCTGGCGCTGAACCTGTCGGCGGCCACCCTGGCCGACCCCCAGGCGTTGCAGGCGGTGTACGGGCTGCTGGGGCGTCACGCGGTGCTGGGCCCGCGCCTGACCCTGGAGATCGGCGAAGAGCAGTTGCCCGACCAGGCCGCGCTCGAGCAACTGGCACGGCAACTGGGCGCGTTGGGCTTCAAACTGAGCCTGCAGCACTTTGGCGGGCGCTTCAGCATGATCGGCAACCTGGCGCACCTGGGCCTGGCGTACCTCAAGGTCGACGGCAGCTTCATCCGCGCCATCGATCAGGAGCCGCACAAGCGCCTGTTCATCGAGGCGATCCAGCGCGCAGCGCACAGCATCGACCTGCCATTGATTGCCGAGCGGGTGGAAACCGAAGGTGAACTGGAGGTGCTGCGCGAAATGGGGATTTTCGGGGTGCAGGGGCGCTTGATCGGCGAGCCCCGGCCCTGGGCGCCGTAGTGGCTTCTTCGCCGGCCAGGCCGGCGCCTGCAGGCGGCGGTGAACCCCGCAGGCGCCGACGTGGCGGGCGAAGCTGCTAGATCAACGGCCGCTCCTCATCGATCAGCTTGTTCAAACCCCCCATGGTCTGGCGCGCGCTCGAACGGCTGAGCAGCTTGGCCTGTGCGCTCGCCGGCAGGTCGGTGATGCTGATCACGCCCTTGCTGGTCAGTACCTCGATCAAGTCCTCCAGCACCCGGATCATGTCCAGGTCGCTCTGCTGCAGCTTCTTGGCAAACCAGGCCTGGGCCTCCGGCGAATCGTTGGGCAGCGCTTCGTTCTCCTCGGCAAAGGGCGTCGACTCCAATCGCACGATCTGCCCACGGGTGTCGCGTTGCACATAGAACATGGCTTTTCCCCCTGATGACATCTGCTTGATGGCCTCAGCAGCATAGGCCACGCGAGGCGGACAACCCTCTCTATGCTTATTCTCTAAAGGTATTTAAATTATTTTTCTTATGCATTTATATTTATTTCCACGCGCAGTTACCGACCCGACACGTGGGAGTGAAAAGATATGTCAGCGGCCCCTGGCGCCTTGTCGTACACCGACAGCGCCCAACCCCAAGCCTTCGAGATTCGTCCGTTTGCCGGTGCCGTGGGCGCCGAGATCATCGGCCTGGACCTGAGCCGTCCGGTCAACGCTGGCGATTTTGCGCGCATCCACCGCGCGCACCTGGACCACCATGTGGTGGTGTTCCGCGACCAGCGCATCACCCCCCAGCAGCAGGTCGACTTCAGCCGCCGTTTCGGCGTGTTGCAGATCCACGTGCTCAAGCAGTTCCTGCTCGGCGGCCACCCCGAGATCCTGATCGTCTCCAACATCATCGAGAACGGCCAGAACATCGGCCTGGGCGATGCCGGCAAGTTCTGGCACTCGGACCTCTCCTACAAGGAACTGCCCAGCCTGGGGTCGATGCTGCATGCCCAGGAACTGCCCAGCGAGGGCGGCGATACCCTGTTCGCCGACATGCACAAGGCCTGGGACCAGTTGCCCGCCCACCTGCGCGCCGCCGTCGAAGGCCGCAGCGCCGCGCACTCCTACACCGCGCGCTACAGCGAAACCAAATTCGAAGGCAACTGGCGCCCCACGCTCACCGCCGAGCAACTGGCCCAGGTGCAGGAAGTGATCCACCCGGTGGTGCGTACCCACCCGGAAAACGGGCGCAAGGCGCTGTTCGTCAGCGAGGGCTTCACCACCCGCATCGTCGGCCTGCCCGAGGACGAAAGCCGCCAGATCCTGGCCGAGCTGTACGCCCACAGCGTGCTCGAACACAACATCTACCGCCACCAGTGGCAACCCCACGACCTGGTGTTCTGGGACAACCGCTCGCTGATCCACCTGGCCGCCGGCTGCCCCGCGCACCTGCGCCGCAAGCTGTACCGCACCACCATCCAGGGCGACGCCCCGTTCTGACCCGTCTTCAGGAGTACCGCATGCGCAACTCAATCAGCCGCCTGGCGGCCAGCATCGGCCTGGGCGTCAGCCTGCTCGCCGGCAGCCTTGTCGCCCCCGCCACGGCCCAGGCCGAAGGTGAAATCCGCATCGCCGAACAGTTCGGCATCGTCTACCTGCTGCTCAACGTGGTGCGCGACCAGCACCTGATCGAGAAGCACGGCAAGGCCCAGGGCATCGACATCAAGGTCGACTGGACCCAGCTCTCGGGCGGCGCCGCGATCAACGACGCGCTGCTGTCCGGCTCGGTGGACATCGCCGGTGCCGGCGTCGGCCCGCTGCTGACCATCTGGGACCGCACCTACGGCCGCCAGAACGTCAAGGCCGTGGCCTCGCTGGGCAACTTCCCGTACTACCTGGTCAGCAGCAACCCCAACGTCAAGACCATCGCCGACTTCACCGAAAAGGACCGCATCGCCCTGCCGGCGGTTGGCGTCTCGGTGCAGTCGCGCTTCCTGCAGTACGCCGCCGCCCAGCAGTGGGGCGACAAGGACTACGCGCGCCTGGACAAGTACACCCTGGCGGTCCCGCACCCCGACGCCACCGCCGCGCTGCTGGCCGGCGGCACCGAGCTCAATGCGCACTTCTCCAACCCGCCGTTCCAGGACCAGGCGCTGGCCAACAAAAGCGTGCACGTGGTGCTCGACACCTACGACCTGCTCGGGCCCAACTCGCCCACCGTGCTGTTCGCCACCGAAAAATTCCGCAACGACAACCCCAAAACCTACCAGGCCTTCGTCGACGCTTTGGCCGAGGCGGCCGACTTCGCCCAGCACGACAAGGGCGCGGCGGCCGATACCTACATTCGCGTGACCAAGGCCAAGATCGACCGCGAGGCGCTGCTCAAGATCATCGACAACCCGCAATACGAATTCAGCGTCACGCCGAAGAACACCTACAAGCTGGCCGACTTCATGTACCGCATCGGCGCGATCAAGCACAAACCCGAATCGTGGAAGGACTACTTCTTCCAGGACGCCAAGCCACTGCAGGGGAGCTGAGCGCATGACCGCCCGCTTGCCAGGCCACACGGCCAGCAACCTGAGCCCCGTGAGCGCACCGGCGCTGCTGCAGGTGGACAACCTCAGCCTCGAATACCGCACCGCCCAGCGCGTGGTGCGGGCCACCCACCAGGTCAGCTTCGAAGTGGACAAGGCCGACCGTTTCGTCCTGCTCGGCCCCTCAGGTTGCGGCAAGTCGACCTTGCTCAAGGCCGTGGCCGGCTTCATCGAGCCCCGTGAGGGCGCGATCCGCCTGCAGGGCCAGCCGGTGCACGGGCCGGGCCCGGACCGCATCGTGGTGTTCCAGGAGTTCGACCAGCTGCCGCCGTGGAAAACCGTCAGGCAGAACGTGATGTTCCCGCTGCTGGCCTCCGGCACGCTCAAGCGCGCCGAGGCCGAACAGCGCGCCCTGCATTACCTGGACAAGGTCGGCCTGGCGGCATTTGCCGATGCGTACCCGCACACCCTCTCCGGCGGCATGAAGGCGCGCGTGGCCATCGCCCGGGCGCTGGCCATGCAGCCCAAGATCCTGCTCATGGACGAACCCTTTGCCGCCCTCGACGCGTTGACCCGGCGCAAGATGCAGGAAGAACTGCTGCTGTTGTGGGAGGAGGTGCGCTTCACTCTGCTGTTCGTCACCCACTCCATCGAGGAGGCGCTGGTGGTGGGCAACCGCATCCTGCTGTTGTCGCCGCACCCGGGGCGCGTGCGCGCCGAGATCCACAGTCACCAGTACGACCTGCACAGCCTGGGCGCTGCCGACTTCCAGGCCAGCGCGCGGCGCATCCATCGTCTGCTGTTCGACGATGATGCCGCCGCCGAGCAGGACGCCGCCCTGGATTTCACCGACATCCGCATCGCCTACTGACCGGGAGCCCCACCGATGACCACCTCTGCACCGGCTCCGCGTCAGGAGTACGAAGTCACCCTTGAACCCCTGCTCAGCGTACCGCTGGAACGCGAGCTGCCCCTGGGCCAGCGCCTGTGGCAACAGGGCTGGCTGCGCAAGAGCCTGATCCTGATCCTGCTGGCGCTGGCCTGGGAAGCCGTGGCGCGCTATCAGGGCAACGACCTGTTGCTGCCCAGCTTCCTGCAAACCGCCGCGGCGCTGTACGACGGCCTGCTCAGCGGCGAACTGCCGGCCAAGGTCGGGGTGTCGCTGGTGGTGCTGCTCAAGGGCTACCTGCTGGGCATCGTGCTGGCCTTCGGGCTCACCAGCCTGGCCGTGTCGACCCAGATCGGCCGCGACCTGCTCAGCAGCCTGACCTCGATGTTCAACCCGCTGCCGGCCATTGCCCTGCTGCCGCTGGCGCTGCTGTGGTTCGGCCTGGGCGACAACAGCCTGATCTTCGTGCTGGTGCACTCGGTGCTGTGGGCGCTGGCGCTCAACACCTATGCCGGCTTCATGGGTGTGTCCGAAACCTTGCGCATGGCCGGGCGCAACTACGGGCTGCGCGGCTTGCGTCTGGTGGTGCACATCCTGATTCCGGCGGCGCTGCCGTCGATCCTGTCGGGGCTCAAGATCGGCTGGGCGTTCGCCTGGCGTACCCTGATTGCCGCCGAACTGGTGTTCGGTGCCACCAGCGGCAAGGGCGGGCTGGGCTGGTACATCTTCCAGAACCGCAACGAGCTGTACACCGACAAGGTGTTCGCCGGCCTGGCCGTGGTGATCCTCATCGGCCTGCTGGTCGAGAGCCTGGTGTTCAATACCCTCGAGCGCGTCACAGTACGGCGCTGGGGCATGCAGCGCTGAGCGCATCGGGGCGACAAAAGTGCGTGTCCTTGTCTAGGCTTGCCTCACAGGGTGGCATGGGCCACCCACCGGTCAGTCAGGGATGAACCGTTGTCTGCTGCCAGCACCATCTACCCACTGCTCGCGCGGCTGTTGCCCAGGGCGATCGCCCCCGATCCGGGCGGGCAGACCCAGCGCCACACGGCCGGCATCGGCATGCCGGCCCAGCGTGCGGTGCTCGGCAGGGGCTTCTGCCTGGTCAACCGCCTGGACGAAGCCGTCGACCTGCAGGCGGTGTATGCCGACCTGCGCCAGCAGGCGCTGGATGGCAGCGTGGTGGCGCTCAACGACCTCGGCTGGGTATGGCTCAACGGCAAGTACTGGCGTGCCGAACCGGCCCTGGCCGGGCGCCTGCTGCGCATGGCGGCGCTGCAGGGCAGTGCGGTGGCCTGGTACAACCTGGGCCAGCAGCACTATTTCGGCAAGGGCGTGACCATCGCCTACGCCAGCGCCGCCGAGTGCTACCGGCAGGCCTTCGAGCGCGGCCTGGACGAAGCTGCCGCGGCGCTGGGCGACCTCTACGAAGAAGAGATCTGCGATACCCACCTGCAAACCTGGCAGGTCGATCCGCAGCGCGCCTACGACTGGTTCATGCAGGGCGCCCAGCGCGGCGATGGGCGCTGCCGGTTCGAGATCGGCTACCGCCTCCTGCATGGCCAGCAGGTGCGGGCCGATGCCAGGCTCGCCGTGTACTGGCTGGAGCTGGCGGCCGCAGCGGGGGTGATGCCGGCGGCCGAGGAACTGGCCATGCATTTCAGCGTGGCCGGCAACCCCATGCGCTATCTGTTCTGGCGCGACCGGGCGATCAGCCTGGGCAGCCCGCGGGCGCTGACCCTGAAACACGAAGACCAGTACCGGCGCTGACCTCGGCCGACGGATGCCGCATTGCCGCTATTGACGCCCGGGGCGTTGATCGAAGAACATTGATAGTTAGCAAACTATGAATCTCGACACCTTGCCCATGAATCTTGATGCACTGCAACTGAACATCAGCAGCGGCATGGTCGCGGCCAGCCGTCACTGGCGGCGCATCTGCCAGGCCACGCTGGTCGGCTACGGCATCTCCGAAGCCTGCGCGGTACCACTGCTGATGATCGTGCGCCTGGGCGATGGCGTGCACCAGGTGGCGGTAGCCCAGGCCGCAGGGCTTGAAAGCCCGTCGCTGGTACGCCTGCTCGACCAGCTGTGCAGCGCCGGTTTCGTATGCCGCAGCGAAGCCCCCGGTGACCGCCGCGCCAAGGCCCTGAGCCTGACCCCGCGCGGGCGCGAGCTGGCCGAGGCGATCGAGGCCGAGCTGGTGCGCCTGCGCCGCCAGGTGCTGCACGACATCCCGCCCGCCGACCTCGAAGCGGCGCTGCGTGTGGTGCGCGCCTTCGAAGACGCCGCGCAGCGCTCGCCGGGCGTGCCTTCATGAAGGACTTCTTCAGCTCCATGCCGCCGGCGCGGGACTGGTTCTACGGCGTGCGCACCTTCGCCGCGTCGATGATCGCCCTGTACATCGCCCTGCTCATGCAACTGCCGCGCCCCTACTGGGCGATGGCCACGGTCTACATCGTCTCCAGCCCGTTCGTCGGGCCCACCAGCTCCAAGGCCCTGTACCGAGCCCTGGGTACACTGCTGGGCGCGGCGGGGGCGGTGTTCCTGGTGCCGCTGCTGGTACAGACCCCGGTGCTGCTCACCTGCGCCATCGCCCTGTGGACCGGCACCCTGCTGTTTCTCTCGCTGCACCTGCGCACCGCCAACAGCTACGCGCTGATGCTGGCCGGCTACACCCTGCCGATGATCGCCCTGCCGGTGGTGGACAACCCGCTGGCGGTGTTCGACATCGCCTCCTCGCGGGCCCAGGAAATCTGCCTGGGCATCGTCTGCGCGGCGGTGGTCGGGGCGATCTTCTGGCCGCGCCGGCTCACCCCGGTGGTGGTCGGCGCCACCGGCAACTGGTTCGCCGAGGCGATCCGCTACTGCGACACCTTTCTTGCCCGCCAGGCCACGCCCGAAACCGTGGGCGGGCTGCGCGCCTCGATGGTCACCACCTTCAACTCGCTGGAGATGATGATCGGCCAGCTGTCCCACGAGGGCGCGCGGCCGCAGACGGTCAAGAATGCCCGCGAGCTGCGCGGGCGCATGATCCATCTGTTCCCGGTGATCGACGCCCTCGACGACGCGCTGCTGGCCCTCGAAGGCCGCGCCCCGGCCCAGGCGGCGCAACTGCAAGGCTTGCTGGAGCAGGCCCGCAGCTGGTTGCAGGCCAGCGCCGAAGACGCCTCGGTGGCGCGCTGGACGGCCCTGCGCGAGCAGCTCGAACGCCTGCAACCGAGTGTCGCCGCCCTCGACGAGCGCCCCGGCCTGCTGCTGTCCAATGCCCTCTACCGGCTGGGCGAATGGATCGACCTGTGGCAGGACTGCTGCAGCCTGCAGCACGCCATCCGCGACGAAGACCTGTCGCCCTGGCGCGCGGTGTACCGGCACTGGCGCCTGGGCCGCCTGACGCCGTTCTTCGACCGTGGGCTGATGCTCTACTCGGTGTTCTCCACCTTCACCGCGATCCTCGCCGCCACCGCGCTGTGGATACTGCTCGGCTGGCCCGACGGCGCCAGCGCCGTGATCCTCGCGGCGGTGGCGTGCAGTTTCTTCGCGGCCATGGACGATCCCGCGCCGCAGATCTACCGGTTCTTCTTCTGGACCACCCTGTCGGTGGTGTTCGCCAGCCTCTACCTGTTCCTGGTGCTGCCCAACCTGCATGACTTCCCGATGCTGGTACTGGCGTTCGCCGTGCCGTTCATCTGCGTCGGCACCCTCACCGTGCAGCCGCGCTTCTACCTGGGCACCTTGCTCACCATCGTCAACACCGCCTCGTTCATCAGCATCCAGGGCGCCTACGACGCGGACTTCCTGACCTTTGCCAACGCCAACCTGGCCGGCCCGGTGGGGTTGCTGTTCGCTTTCGTCTGGACCCTGGTGGTGCGCCCGTTCGGCGTGGAGCTGGCGGCCAAGCGCCTGACCCGCTTCAGCTGGCACGACATCGTCGGCATGACCCGCCCGGCCAGCCTGGCCGAACACCGGCGCCTCGGCGTGCAGATGCTCGACCGCCTGATGCAGCACCTGCCGCGCCTGACCCAGACCGGCCAGGACACCAACAGCGCGCTGCGCGACCTGCGCGTGGGGCTCAACCTGCTCGACCTGCTGGCCTACATGCCACGGGCCACGCCGCCGGCACAGGCGGCGCTGGCGCAGGTGATCGCTGAGGTGGGTGCGCACTTTCAGGCGTGCCTCAAGGCCCGCCGCCGCCTGCATGCGCCGGCCGACCTGCTGCGCAGCATGGAGCGTGCGCGGCATGCCCTGAACCTTGAGGCCATGGCCGACTGCGGGGAAACCCGCGTGCACCTGCTGCATGCCCTGAGCGGCCTGCGCCTGGCGCTGCTGCCGGGGGTGGAGGTGGTGCTGGAACCGTCCGACGATCAACCGCAACTGCCCTACGGCATCGATGGAGCCCCCCTGTGATCGGTGAACTGGATATCAGCGGGGTATTTCTGCCCACGCTGCTGGTGATGATGGTGTTCACCTATGTGCTGTTCCTGGGGGTGCACGCGGTACTCACGCGCCTGCACTTCTACCGCCTGGTCTGGCACCGGGCGCTGTTCAACGTTGCTCTCTACGCCGTGCTGCTGGGCACGGTCGACCACTTTTGCCGAAGCCTGATGCTGCCATGAAAAAACCCTTACTGACCTTGGGCCGCGTGGTCCTGACCCTGCTGGTGGTATCGCTGGCAACCGTGCTGGTGTGGCAGATGGTGCTGTACTATATGTTCGCCCCCTGGACCCGCGACGGCCACGTCCGCGCCGACGTGATCCAGATCGCCCCCGATGTGTCCGGGCTGATCCAGCAGGTGTCGGTACGCGACAACCAGGTGGTCAAGCGCGGCGACGTGCTGTTCAGCATCGACCAGGACCGCTTCCACCTGGCCCTGCGCCAGGCCCAGGCGACCCTGGCCGAACGCCGTGAAACCCTGGCCCAGGCGCAGCGCGAGGCGCGCCGCAACCGTGGCCTGGGCAACCTGGTGGCGCAGGAGCAGCTCGAAGAAAGCCAGTCGCGCCAGGCCCGCGCGCAATCGGCCCTGGCCGAGGCGCAGGTGGCGGTGGACGCGGCGCAGCTGAACCTCGACCGTTCGGTGGTACGCAGCCCGGTCGACGGCTACCTCAACGACCGCGCCCCGCGCGCCCACGAGTTCGTCAGCGCCGGGCGCCCGGTGCTGTCGGTGGTCGACAGCAACTCCTACCACGTCGATGGCTATTTCGAAGAGACCAAGCTGGGCGGCATCCATATCGGCCAGGCCGTGGATATCCGCGTGATGGGCGACGACGCGCGCCTGCGCGGTCGCGTGCAGAGCATCGCCGCAGGCATCGAGGACCGTGACCGCAGCAGTGGCGCCAACCTGCTGCCCAACGTCAACCCGGCCTTCAGCTGGGTGCGCCTGGCGCAGCGCATACCGGTGCGCATCGCATTCGACGAGGTGCCGGAAAACTTTCGCATGATCGCCGGGCGTACTGCCACGGTGTCGATCATCGAGGATGCCGCCCGATGAAACGCTTTGCGCTGCTGGGCGCAGGGTTGCTGCTGTCGGCCTGCCAGATGGTCGGGCCCGACTACAGCGTGCCCAAGGAGGCGGCGGTCAATCGCGGCGACCTGCAGGGCGCGCTGCGCAGCGACGCCGACAGCGTGGTCTCGGCACCGGTGCCCGCCAACTGGTGGCACCTCTACCAGGACCCGCGTCTCGACGCGCTGGTCAACCAGGCGCTGGCCGCCAACACCGAACTGCGCGTGGCCGCGGCGAACATCGCGCGGGCGCGGGCACAGGTCGAGGAGGCCGAGGCCCAGGGCGGGTTCAATGGCGGGGTCAAGCTGGGTGCGCAGCGCCTGCAGGAGTCCGGCGAAGCCTTTCTGCAACCCGACAAGGTGCCGGTGGCCAACATCGGCGAGGCGATCCTCAGCGCCTCGTACCAGTTCGACCTGTGGGGCACGCTCAAGCGCGGCGTCGAGGCCGCTCAGGCCCACGCCGACGCCACCCAGGCTGCCGCCGACACCGCCCGCATCACCCTGGTGGCGGATGTGGTGCGGGCCTACACCCAGGTGTGCGCGGCCAACGAGGAATACCACGTCGCACGGGCCTCGCTGGACCTGCAGGAGCAGAGCGTGACCCTCACCCAGCGCCTGCGCGATGCCGGGCGCGGTGACGAAACCCAGGTGACGCGCAGCGAGACCCAGTTCAAGTCGCTGCGCGCCGAACTGCCGCGTTACCAGGCCATGCGCGAGGCGGGCCTGTACACCTTGTCGATGCTGCTGGACAAGCCGGTCGAGCAACTGCCGGCGGGTACCGCGCACTGCGCCGAGCTGCCGCACATCGCGCAACGTGTGCCGGTGGGCGATGGCGCCGCGCTGCTCAAGCGCCGCCCCGACATCCGCCAGGCCGAACGCAGCCTGGCGGCGGCCACTGCCGGCATCGGCGTGGCCACCGGGCAGCTGTACCCGGACATCAGCATCGGCGCGCAGGTGGGCACCATCGGCATCCTCGAGAACCTGGGCAAGCCGGCGACCAACCGCTGGGGCTTTGGTCCGCTGCTGACCTGGACCGTGCCCACCAATGGTTCGCGGGCACGCATTCGCCAGGCCGAGGCCTCGACCCAGGCTGCGCTGGCGCATTTCGACGGGGTGGTGCTCAACGCCATCCGCGAGACCCAGACCAGCCTGGCGCAGTACAGCGCGCTGCTTGACCGGCGCGACGCGCTGGCCGAGGCCGAGCGCTCGGCGCAACTGGCGGCCGACCAGACCCACCGGTTCTTCAAGGCCGGGCGTGAATCGTTCCTGGCCGACCTGCAGGCCACGCGCACCTACACCGACATGCGTGCGCAGCTGGCGGCGGCCAATACCCAGGTCGCGATGGGGCAGATCGGCTTGTTCCTGGCGCTGGGCGGCGGCTGGTAGCAACCGCTATCTTGCAGGGCCATTCTGGCCCGCTCCCACATGGGCAGCGGTGATCCTTGTGGGAGCGGGCTTGACCCGCGATTGGGCCGCAAAGCGGCCCCCACCCACCCTCGAGCGACGCCATCGGCATCGGAACGTCTGCATGTACCGCAACTGCAGCGACTAAACTCCAGCGGTCGGGACCGGCGGTGAAATTAAACGCCAACCCGACTGACCTCGAACGACCTGTGCGCTGTCTACCCCATTCAACCCGGCCTGACGCCCAGAAGGAGTGACCCATGGAAGCACCTACCCACAGCTTTAGCGCCCTGTTCAAGCAGCTTGGCCTGCCCGATGATCCCAAGGGCATCGACCAGTTCATCACCAGCCACTCGCCGCTCAAGGGCGACATCAAGCTGGTGGATGCGCCGTTCTGGACGCCGGCACAGCGCGAATTCCTCAAGGAGGCGATTCTGGAGGATGCCGACTGGGCCGTTCAGTTCGACCAGCTCAACGAGGCGCTGCGCAATCCCCGCAAATAAGCGCTGAGCGGCACCTGTACCTGCAGTTGGCGTTGCTATGCTCAGGAAAACAATAAGGGGATGGCGCCAATGAAAGATCCCTACGCACCCGGCTTCTGGGCGGCCGTGACCGCCCTGGGCCTGCTGAGCACCGGCTACTTCTACGGCGTTCGCCAGCTCTACCAGCTGGTGGAGGCCATGCACTTCATGTACGCGGCCGCCGCCGTGATTGCGGCGCTGGCCCTCACGGCCCTGGCCTGGAGCAGCTGGCAGCAGCTCAAGGTGCGCAAGCGCCAGCTAGAGCAGGGCCGCACCCTGGTGGCCATCTGGAACACCAAGGTTGCCCTGCGCCGGGTCGAAACCGTATTCGACCGCTACTTCTGGGGCAGCTACTGGCAGCCGGGGCGCACCTTTCAGGAAGTGATGGGCGAGCTTGAAGGCACCCCGCTCGAACAGAGCCTCGAAGCCCTCAAACGCCAGTGCCAGCAGCTCGACCAGCAGACCCGCGGGCGCCACCGCTACTGGCTGAACAACGCCCGCGAACTTTCCAGCGTGGCCACGGCCATGGCCCGCGAACGCTACCAGCTCGACCTGTGCGACTCGCAGCAGAGTGCCGGGCGCGGCAGCGCCGTGCTCAACCGCGACCTCGAAGTGCTGGTGTACACCTGGTCGGCGCGCCTGCGCAGCTTCGACCACCAGCTCGACGAGCTGGAGGGCGAATACCGCTGAGGTTCATTCGCCGCGGATGTACTGCTCCAGCTGCAGGATCAGGTTGGCCTGTTCGGCAATCGCCGCCTTGACCAGGTCGCCAATCGACAGCAGACCGATCAGCTGGCCGTTCTCCACCACCGGCAGATGGCGCAGGTGGCTGTTGGTCATCAGGTTCATGCACACCTCCACGCTCTGGTGCGGGTCTACCGTGACCACCGGTGCGCTCATGATGTCGCGTACCGGCGTGCCCACCGACGAACGCCCCTTGAGCACCATCTTGCGGGCGTAGTCACGCTCGCTGATGATCCCGACCACCTGGCCGTCATCGACCACCGGCAAGGCGCCGACGTTCTTCTCGCCCATCACCATCAGCGCCTCGAGCACCGTCTGGTGCGACCTGATGGTGTGTACCGCATGGTGTTTTTCTTCTTTGGTATTGAGCAGCTCTTTCACGGTTTTCATGTGCAGCCTCGGCGGTGGATAAGCGGCGATGCCTATCCCCTAAGAATCGTGCACGGATGCCCACTCGGCAAGGTTGAAAACGCCATGGGGCCGATTGAAAAACGTCATGCTCCGTCGAAACCGCGCATCAGCATCAACGCCACGCCTGTCAGCAGCACCGCCGTGGCCCGTTGCAGCAGGCGCCGACGCGCCGGCTGCTGCAGCACATGACGGATGCGCTGGCCGAAATAGCAGTACAGGCAGCCGCTGGCAAACTGCAGCAGCAGGAAGGTCAGGCCGAGCACGGCGATGTCGCGGGTGTGGCTGGCAAACTGCGGGAACACCGCGCTGAACATCAGGATGCTCTTGGGGTTGGACAGCCCGGTCAGCAGGCCCCTTGCGAACAGCGCCCGGAAACCCTCCAGCGCCGGCCCGCCGCTATCGCCCAGCGCCAGCCCGGTACTGGACCACTGCCGCCAGGCCAGGTACAGCACATACGCGACCCCCAGGGCCTGGATCAGCTGGCGCACCAGCGGGTAGCCCTGGATCAGCGCCGAAAAGCCCAGTGCAAACACCAGAATCGACAGCAGGTAGGCCACGCTGGCGCCCAGTTGCGCCGGCAGCGACTGGCGCAGGCCGGCCTTGAGGCCCAGGCTCAGCAACAGCAGGGTCATCGGCCCGGGGCTGAAGGTCATGCTGGCGCAGAACACCACGAAGTAACCGAAAGAGGAGGGCGTCAGGCCGAGGCTCATGGGGCAGTGCTCACAGTGCAAAGGCCGCAGTCTAGAGCGCGGGCCACGCTGCGGGCAGGCCAAGCAGCGGGCAATCGCGCCCGACTTTACTGGTAGGATTACCGGTAAACCTGTGGAGACCTGCATGCTGCCCGTCATCGAGTTCTGCCCCGGAACACCCAAGGTCCAGCAGATCGCCGAAGCCTGGGCGCGTGCCATTGAGGCCGGCGAGCTGCCGGCGGGCAGTCGCCTGCCGCCGGTGCGCGAACTGACCGCGCAACTGGGCGTGAGCAAGTTCACCGTGATCGAAGCGCTGGACCGCCTGCGTGCCCGCAACCTGATCACCTCCAGCCAGGGCCGCGGGCACTTTGTCGCCAGCCGTCACGCGCCGAGGGTGCCGGGGGGCGACACCGACTGGCTGCCGCAGGACCTGGCCAGCGTGCTGCGCCGCTCACTGCTGGCCGATGACAACAGCCTGCGCCCCGGCAGCGGGCACCTGCCGCCCGACTGGCTGGAGCCCGGCAACCTGCGCCAGGCATTGCGCGCCGTGGCCCGCTCCACGCGCCTGCGCATTGGCGGCTACGGTACGCCGGCCGGTTACCTGGCGCTGCGCCAGACCCTGCAGACGCGCCTGCTCGGCCAGGGCATCGCCGCGCCGCTGGAGCAGATCGTCACCACCAGCAACACCGTGCAGGCGCTGGACATGCTGCTGCGGGTGATGCTGCGCCCGGGCGATTGCGTGGTGCTCGACAGCCCGTGCTATTTCAACTTCCACGCCAACCTGGCCCTGCACGGCGCGCGCATCGTCACCGTGCAACGCACCGCCGAGGGCCTCGACCTGGCGCGTTTCGAACAGCTGCTGGCGCAGCACCGGCCCAGGCTGTACCTGACCACCAGCGTGCTGCACAACCCCACCGGGCACTCGTTCACTGCGGGCCAGGCGTTCGCGCTGTTGCAGCTGGCGCGCCAGTACGACTGCCATGTCATCGAGGATGACCTCTACGCCGACCTGCACCCGCAGGCGCCGGCCCGCCTGGCGGCGCTGGCGGGCCTGGAGCAGGTGACGTATCTGTCCGGGTTCTCCAAGACCCTCAGCGCCAACGCCCGGGTCAGCTATGTGGTGGCCGCGCCGCAACTGGCCGCCAGCCTCACCCACATGAAGCTGATGAGCGGCGGCATCACCTCCGAACTGCTGGAGCAGGTGGTCGACCAGCTGCTCACCGATGGCAGTTACGACAAGCACCGCAAGCGCCTGCAGCTGCGCCTGCAGGAGGCAGCCGGGCGCGTCGAGCAGCGCCTGCGGGCGCTGGGCTGCGAGCCGCTGCAGGGGTATGCCGGCGGCCTGTTCATCTGGGTGCGGCTGCCCCCCGGTTGCGACGCCCAGGCCCTGGCCCGTGCAGGCCTGGCGCGGGATGTGCTGCTGGGGCCGGGCAGCCTGTTCGGCCCCGAGCCCGGCCTGTTGCAGTGCATGCGCTTCAACGTCGCCTGCAGCGACGACCCGCAGCTATGGTCGGAGCTGGCGGTACTATTGGACAGTTTTGCCGACCCGGCATCTGCGTTATAACGAACCCCCAAAAACGTCGGCACAGTGTGTAGCCGGCGGCCACCTTCAAGGAGTCACCATGTTGCCAAGGCGGCCCACCGTCCTCACCTTCCTGTTGCTTGGCGCGGGCTCCGCGAGCGCCGACAGTGTCGACCTGGCGCCGCTGGAAGTCACCTCCACCCGCGTGACCTCCGAATGGTTGCAGACCCCGGCCGCCGTCAGCTCGGTGAGCGTCGCCGACAAGCCCGGCGAACAGATGCTGACCCTCGACAGCCTGCTGATGGCGGTGCCCGGTGCGGTGCCGCAAAGCCGCTACAACATGGCCCAGGGCATGCGCCTGTCGATTCGCGGCTTTGGTGCCCGCTCCAGCTTCGGCATGCGCGGCATCCGCGTACTGGTCGACGGCGTGCCGTTGACCATGCCCGATGGCCAGACCGAGATGGACGGTGTCGACTTGAGCCTGGTGGAAAACATCGAAGTGATCCGCGGCTCGGCTTCCACCCTGTACGGCAACGGTGCCGGCGGCGTACTGGCGATCACCACCCGCGAGCCCTCGCTGGAGCCGCGCACCCTCGTGGACGTGGGTGGTGGTGCCGACGGCTATCGCCGCGTGCGTGCCGAAACCAGTGGCACCTCCGGCAACCTTGGCGGGTTGCTGGCGCTCAACGTCACCAACATGGACGGCTACCGCGATCACGCCGCCTCCGAAGCGCGCAACCTCACCGGCAAGCTGCGCTGGCAGGCCGATGCCGGCGTGCTGGGGGTAACCTTCCAGGCCCTCGACAACCGCTCCGAAGACCCTGGCGCCCTGACCCTCGCGCAGGTGCGCGACAAGCGCAGCCAGGCGCGCCCGCAGAGCCTGCTGTTCGACTCCGACGAACAGATGAACCAGCAACGCCTGGCGGTCAACTGGACCAGCCAGCTGAGCGACACCGACAGCTACCAGCTGCGTACCTGGCTGGGCCGGCGTGACTTCGGCAACCGCCTGCCGCTGCGCGCGGGCGGGCAGACCACCTACGAACGCCTGTTTGCCGGTGTCGGCGGGCAGTACACGCACCTGGCCAACTGGTTCGGCCTGGGTCATCAGCTCACCACCGGCATCGACATCGAGCAGCAGCGCGACGACCGCGAGCGGCACAACAACGAAGTCGGTGGTCACACCGGCAACCTCACCCTGCGCCAACGCGAAAAGGCCGGTGGCTATGGGCTGTACGTGCAGGACAGCATCGACCTCACCGAGCGTCTGCAACTGACCCTGGGCGGACGCTATGACGCCACGCGCCAGTCGGTCGACGACCGCTTCCCGAGCGACGGCGATGCCTCCGATGCGCAGCGTTTCGAAGACTTCAACTACAGTGCCGGCCTGAGCTACCGCCTTACCGAGCACACCATGGCGTATGCACGGGTGGCCACCTCGTTCGAGACCCCCACCCTCAACGAACTGAGCAACCCGACCGCAGGCGGCTTCAACACCGGGCTGCAACCGGCGCGGGCGCTGACCCGCGAGCTGGGTGTGAAGGGCGAGTGGGACGACCTGCGCCTGGAGGCGGTGGTGTACAGCATCCTGCTCAAGGACGAACTGGTGGCGCAGAGCACCGACCGCGGCAACACCTACAGCAACGCCGGCAAATCGCGGCGTGACGGCTTCGAGTTGAGTGGCGAATACCGCCCTGTGGATAACTGGCGCCTGTCGATGGCCTACAGCTACAACGACTACCACTACACCCGTTTCGAGGGCTATGACGACAACCGTCTGCCGGGCATTCCCCGGCAGACCTTGTTCACCGAGGTGGGCTACGAGTCGGATGCGTTCTATGCACGGGTCAACATGAACGCCTATGGCCCGCAGTATGCGGACAACGCCAATGAGGCGCGGGTGGCGGGCAATGCCTTGTTCAACCTGCGCGTGGGCACGGTACTCAAGCTTCATGGCCAGGAGCTGGAACCGTACGTGGGTGTGGATAACCTGACTGACCGGCGTTACTACGACAACCTGCGCATCAACGACACAGGCGCCCGTTACTACGAGCCGGGCCCAGGTCGGACCTTGTACGCGGGCATCCGCGCGAGCTTCTGAAGGCCTGACGCCGAGCGAACAAGGCTGGCAACGCCGATCCTGCAGGCCATGGCGCGTTGCAATCGATACAGGAGCCGGCCTTGCCGGCGAAGCGCCGCGCGGGCGGCGCTCGATCTGATCGATCGCCGCAGAAGCAGCGGCTGGCACCTTGTGAGGTCACATCTGTTGCCATCCCCTGCAAAACCTTGAACCCCATCACGTTTCCCGCACCCCGTTGCAACTTTCTCGCGATATCCCCGTCAGAGCGGTGCGGAAGAGGTTGTAGGACAAATCACGTCCCTCCCAGCAGGCTTGAACATTCAGCCGCGCACAACGCTCCGCCCCCCGATAACACTCCCCCAAGAATTCCGGCCCACAAGGATGTGCCATGCTGCCGATCGCCCATTGCCGGGCGTTGACGACACGTGTTGCCCACTGCTTCGTCAGCACCTCGCGCCCCACTCCCGCTGCCGCACTGCTGCTGGCCCTCGCTGCCTGGGCCGCCGGTGCCGGCACCGCCGCACACGCCGCCGACCCGAATGCCGAGCTGCTGCGCCAGCGCGACCGCGAGCGGGTGCAGCGCGAGCAGCTCGAAGCACGCCCCGACGTGCGCCTCGAAGCACCGCTGGCCGATGAAGGCGACGGCCGCCTGCCCGCCAACGAAACCCCGTGCTTCCCCATCCGCCAACTGCGCCTGGTGGGCGATGCGGCCGAGCGCTTCCAGTGGGCGCTGCGCGCCGCCAACCCCAAGGATGACCCGGCCACCGGGCGCTGCCTGGGCAGCGCCGGCATCAACCTGACCATGAAGCGCATCCAGAACGCGATCATCGAAAAAGGCTACGTCACCACCCGCGTGCTGGCCCAGGCCCAGGACCTCAACAGCGGCGAACTGACCCTGACCCTGATTCCCGGGCGTATCCGCGACATCCGCTTCGCCGAAGGCACCAGCTCGCGCGCCAATGCCTGGAACGCGCTGCCGGCGCACTCGGGCGACCTGCTCAACCTGCGCGACATCGAACAGGCCCTGGAGAACTTCAAGCGCGTACCCACCGCCGAAGCCGACATCCAGATCGCCCCGGCCCAGGCCCGCGACGCCGGCCCCGGCGAGAGCGACATCGTGATCGCCTGGCGCCAGGCCTTCCCGGCGCGGCTCAGCCTGTCTGTGGATAACTCCGGCAGCAAGACCACCGGCAAGTACCAGGGCAACCTGGCGCTGTCGCTGGACAACATCCTCTCGCTCAACGACCTGTTCTACGCCAGCGCCACCCACGACCTGGGCGGCGGCGAGTCGGGCAATCGCGGCTCCAAGGGCAACACGCTGCACTACTCGCTGCCGTTCGGCTACTGGCTGCTGGGCTTCACCACCAGCGAGTACGATTACCACCAGCAGGTGGCCGGCGAGAACGAGACCTACCAGTACCGCGGCGAAACCCGCAACAACGAGCTGCGCCTGTCGCGCCTGCTGTACCGCGATGCGGTGCGCAAGACCACGGCCTGGGGCAGCCTGTGGACGCGTACCTCGGAAAACTTCATCGACGACACTGAAATCCAGCTGCAGCGCCGGCGCATGGCCGGCTGGGAAGCGGGCCTGAGCCACCGCGAATTCATCGGCGCCTCCACCCTCGACCTGAGCGCGGGCTACCGCCGCGGCACCGGTGCCCACGGCGCATTGCAGGCGCCAGAAGAACTCACCGGCGAAGGCACCTCGCGCTCCAAGATCATCAGTGCCGATGCCCAGCTGCAGGTGCCCTTCATCGCCTACAACCAGCGTATGCGCTACATCGGTGGCTGGCGCGCGCAGTGGAACCGCTCGGCGCTGGTGCCGCAGGACCGCTTCTCCATCGGCGGGCGCTACACCGTGCGCGGCTTCGACGGCGAGAACATCCTCTCGGCCGAACGCGGCTGGACCCTGCGCAACGAGATCGGCCTGGCCCTGGGCGATACCGGCCAGGAGCTGTACACCGGCGTCGACTACGGCGAAGTCAGCGGCCACTCCAGCGAGTACCTGGTGGGCAAGCGCCTGGCCGGTGCCGTGGTAGGGGTGCGCGGCGGCTACAAGGCGCTGTCGTATGACTGGTCCTGGGGTACGCCGCTGAAGAAGCCCGACGGTTTCGAAACGGCCAACATCACCAGTGCCTTCACTGTCTCTTTGTCGTTCTGAGGCCCGCCATGCGTATCGATCGCTTCGACATCATCGCCCCCGGGCTCTTCGACGAGCCCTGGAACGAGGCCACCGTGCTGGGCTCGGCTACCTGGCTGTGGATGCATTCCACAGCTCACCGCGACGCACCGCTGCACAGCCTGGCCACCCTGTTGCTGCCGGCGCTCAAGCACCGCCAGTTCGTGCTCGGCAGCGAGGCCGGCAAGCCGGTGTTCTACCTGTCCTGGCTCAACCTCGACGGCGCCGCCGAGCAGCGCTACATCCAGCGCTCGCCTGTCGAGATGGCCGATGCCGACTGGAACAGCGGCGAACGCCTGTGGATAAACGACTTCGTCGCCCCGTTCGGGCATGCGGCAACGCTGGCGCGCCTGGTGCAGCGCCAGCTGTTCCCCAACCGCTGCATGCGCGCCCTCGACCACCAGGGCGAAGTGCGCGGCCTGCGGGTCAAGACGCACCTGGGGATCGGCGTGATTCCCGAACAGGCCAAGGCCTGGTTTGCCGCTCACCCGCTGGAACTCACAGCGTAACCCTGACTTCTGGCGGTCTGGCACCGCAAATGGAATTGCAATGAACAAGCATCTCTACCGTATCGTTTTCAACAAGGCTCGCGGGCTGCTGATGGTGGTTGCCGAGAACGTCGCCAGCCAGGGCAAGGCGCCGGGCACCACCACCGGGCCCGTGGCCGGCTCGGCCGGCACACTGGCCGAAATGGGCCGCCTGCGTTTCGCAATGATGCTCGCCCTCGGCCTGGTGGCGCTGGACGCTGCACCTTCCTGGGCTGCCGGGGTGGTCGCCGATGGGCGTGCGCCAGCAGCCCAGCGCCCGAACGTGGGCCAGAGTGCCAACGGCACGCCGCAGGTGAACATCACCGCCCCCAGCGCCGCCGGCGTGTCGCGCAATACCTACAGCCAGTTCGACGTGGACAAGCGCGGGGTCATCCTCAACAACGGCGTCAAGGCCAGCCAGACCCAGCTGGGTGGCTGGATCCAGGGCAACGGCAACCTGAGCAAGGGCAGTGCGCGGGTGATCCTCAACGAGGTCAACGCCAGCAACCCCAGCCAGTTGCGCGGCTATGTGGAAGTGGCCGGGCAACGCGCCCAGGTGGTGATCGCCAACCCGGCCGGCGTCACCTGCGACGGCTGCGGGTTCATCAACGCCAACCGCGCCACCCTGACCACCGGCCAGGCGCAGCTTGAGAACGGCCGCATCACCGGCTACCAGGTCAAGGGCGGTACCCTCAGCATCCAGGGCAAGGGCCTGGACAGCGCCGACGCCGACTACACCGACCTGATCGCGCAGAGCGTGCAGGTCAACGCCGGCATCTGGGCCAAGGACCTGAAAGTCACCGCCGGGCGCAACCAGGTCAACGCCGACAATACCCGCGCAACCCGGCTGGCAGGCAGCGACGAGGAGGCCCCCGCAGTCGCCATCGACGTGGCCAAGCTCGGCGGCATGTACGCCGGCAAGATCATGCTGGTGGGCACCGAGGGCGGTGTGGGCGTGCGCAACGCCGGCACGATCGGTGCCGGCGCCGGCGAAGTGGTGATCAGCGCCGACGGCAAGCTGCTCAATAGCGGCACCCTCAGCAGTGCCGGCGCCACCCGCGTCGCCGCCAAAGGCGGGGTCGACAACAGCGGCACGGTCTATGCCAAGGGCGACCTGCAGCTGAGCAGCGCCGGCGACCTGAACAACAGCGGCACCCTGGCCAGCCAGGCCAATGTCGAACTCAAGGCGACCGGCGCGCAGTCGACCATCACCAGCAGCAAGGGCTCGGCACTGGCTGCCGGGCTGGACGAGAGCGGCAAGCTGGGCAAGGCCGGCAACCTGACCCTCACCGCGCAGCGCGTGCAGGCCCACGGCGAACACCTGGCCGGCGGCGACTTGCAGGTCAGTGCAGGCGACGTCGACCTGAGCGCCAGCCGTAACGTGGCCGGCAACATCACCCTCACCGGCGGCGACATCAACCTCGCCAACGCCAGCGTCGATGCCAGCAAGACCCTCAGCGCCACCGCCCGCCAGACCCTGCGCAGCGACGCCGCCAAGGTGGTGGCGGGCAACCTGCAAGTACGCGCCGGCGAGCTGTCGAACGTGGGCGGCGAGCTGACCCAGAGCGGCAAGGGCAGCACCTCGATCAAGGTCGACGGCACCCTCGACAACCGCAGTGGCCGCATCGCCAGCAACGCGACCCATGCCACGCTCAGCGCCGCCACCGTGGTCAACACCCAGGGCCGCGTCGAGCATGCCGGCGCCGGCACCCTGCAGTTGACTGCCACGACGCTCGACAGCGCGCAGGGCACGCTGGTCAGCACCGGCACCCTGCAGGTCAACGCCGGCCAGGTTCAGCTCGACGCCGGCGTGGCTCAGGGCAAGGACGTATCGATCGAGGCCGACACCCTGTCCAACCGCGGCGGCAAGGTCCTGGCCACCCAGGGCGGCAGCCTTGCGGTCGCCACCCAGGGCCTGCTCGACAACACCGGCGGCACCCTTGCGGCCAGCGGCAACGGCGTGTTCAACGCCGGCACGCTGGACAACCGCAGTGGCACCGTGAGCGCCGGCGGCACACTGTTTGCGGGCGCTGGCGAGCTGTTCAACACCGCCGGCACCTTCGCCGCGATCCGCCAGATGACGCTGACTGCGGCGCACCTGAACAACAGCGGCGGTACGGTCGGCTCGGTACAGGGCGCCCTGCTGCTGACTGCCCGCGACAGCCAGCTGGGCAACGTGGGCGGGCGCCTGGAAGCGGCGGGCGACATCGTGGTGAACGCTCAGGGTATCGACAACAGTGGCGGCGTGATCAGCGGCCTGGCACTCAACCTGGACAGCAATGGCCAACTGCTGCAGAACGCCCAGGGCACCCTGGATGCGCGCAGCACCCTGGATCTGCGCAGCGGGCGCCTGGAAAACGCCGGCGGGCTGATCCAGTCCCAGGGCAGGCTGTACATCGATACCGGCGAACAGGCACTGGTCAACCTCGACGATGGCAGCGGCAAGGGCATCATCAGCCAGGGCGCGCTGGAGATTCACAGCGCGCACCTGAGCAACGCCGGCGGTTACGTCTCGGCCAAGGGCGCGATGCAACTGCTGGCCGCCGACGTGACCAACGCCGGCGGGCGCATCGTCGGCGCCGACAGTGTGCAGGTGCAGGGCCTGCGGCTGAACAACCAGGCCGGGCAGTTCCAGGCGCTGGGCGCCATCGACGTGGCCTCGGCCGAACGTGTGGACAACCAGGGCGGCCTGATCCGCTCCGCCGGTTTGCTGCATGTGTCGACCGGCACCCTCGCCAACAACGCCACCCAGGCCGACAACCAGGGCCTGCAAGGGCACGCCCTGCGCCTTGAGTCCGACGTGCTGGGCAACCAGGCCGGTGTGATTCGCGCCGACACCACGCTGGACATCGGCGTCAGCCAACTGCTGGACAACGCGGGCGGGCTGATCAGCTCCAGCCAGCACCTGAACATTACCGACCGTGACCCCGCTGCGCGCCGCCAGAGCATCAGCAACCTCGACGGGCGCCTGCTGGCCGGCCAGTCGCTGAGCCTGAACGCCGCCTACTACAGTGGCAACGGTCAGGCCGTGAGCCTGGGCGACCTGACCCTGCGCCTGCTCGCAGGCCTTGAACTCAGTGGCCTGCTGCAGGCCAACGGCACCCTCGACGTGCAGACCGGCGGTGCGCTGAACAACAGCGGCAAGCTGCTGGCCGGCCGCTCCATGCTGCTCGACGCCAGTACCCTGGACAACCGCGCCGAGGGTGAAATCAGTGCCGACCAGGTGCGTATCACTGCCCACCAGAGCCTGACCAACCGTGGCCTGATCGACGGCCAGAAGGTGCGCCTGCAAACCGGCGTGCTGTACAACCTGGGCACCGGTCGCATCTACGGTGACCATCTGGGCATCGCTGCCGGCACCCTGGTCAACGCCAACGAGGGCGACCGCTCCGGTGCCATCGCCGCCCGTGCGCGCCTGGACATCGGCGCCACGCAGATCGACAACAGCGAAGCGGCGCTGATCTTCAGTGCCGGCGACATGGCCATCGGCGCCACGCTGGATGACGCCGACCACGCCAGCGGCCGCGCCGCGCTGCTGACCAACGCCAGTGCCACCATCGAGTCGCTGGGGCACATGGCGCTGGACGTGCAGACCCTGCGCAACCTCAACAACCACTTCAGCACCCGCGACGTGGAAATCAGCCGCCAGAGCTTCCAGGAATTCCAGCTGGCCGGCTCGCCCAACCGCTACCAGACCGACCAGGTCACGTTCCGCCACAACGAAGTGCAGTACCTGATCACCCCCGAGGGCCAGAAGGACAACTGGAACCGCTACGACGTGACCCGCGTGGTGCGCGAAACCCAGATCGCCACCTCGGCGCCGGGGCAGATCCTGGCCGGCGGCAACCTGGTCATCAACGCCGGCGAAGTGCTCAACGACAAGAGCCGGATCATCGCCGGCGGCCTGCTGCAGGGCGCCATCGGCAGCCTGGTGAACACCGAGTTCAAGGGCCAGCAGGTCACCACCGACAGCGGCACGGTGACCAACTTCTACCGTATCCAGCGCAAGGGCCGCGACCGCCAGGGCGCCCGCGTGGCCGGTTATGTGCCCGCGCCGCTGATCCAGGAAATCTCGCTGCAGCCCACCGTATGGCAGGAGCTGGCCGCCATCACCGGCAGCGGCACCCAGCTCGGCGGCCATGCCAGCCAGCTGAGCGACCAGCAGGCCGCCGGCGCCGGCGCGGTGGACAGCGCCGCCGCCAATGCCTACCAGGTGGCGCCGATCATCGAGGTGGCGGCGCAGGCCGGGCTCAATGCCGAAGGCGTCGGCGAGCAGATCCGCACCGGCGGCCCGGTGCTGACCCTGCCGAGCAACAGCCTGTTCGACAGCAACCCGCAGGCGGTGCGCAATTATCTGGTGGAGACCGACCCGCGCTTTGCCGGCTACCGCAACTGGCTGTCGTCCGACTACATGCTGCAACAGTTGCACCTGGACCCGGGGCAGACCCTGCAACGCCTGGGCGACGGCTTCTACGAACAGAAGCTGATTCGCGAACAGGTCGCCCAGCTCACTGGCCGGCGCTTCATCGACGGCTATGCCAACGACGAGGAACAGTACCGCGCGCTGCTCGACAACGCGGTTACCGTGGCCAACACCTGGCAACTGGTGCCGGGTGTGGCGCTGAGCGCCGAGCAGATGGCCCAGCTGACCAGCGACATCGTGTGGCTGGTGGAAAAACAGGTGACCGTGGCCGGCGGCGAAACCCGCAGGGTGCTGGTGCCGCAGGTGTACGTGCGGGTGCAGCAGGGCGACCTCAACGGCGCGGGTGCGTTGATGGCCGGCCAGCAGCTCAAGCTCGACGTGAACGACACCCTGAGCAACAGCGGCAGCCTCGGCGGGCGCAGCATCCTGGCGCTGACCGCGCAGAACGTGGAGAACCTCGGCGGGCGCATCCAGGCCGACAAGGTGTCGGTGCAGGCACGCGAGAACCTCGACAACCTCGGCGGCCTGATCGGCGCCGTGGACAGCCTGGCGATCAGCGCCGGCAACGACCTCAACGTCATCTCCAGCACCCATGACAGCAGCAGCGAGCAGGGCACGCGCAGCAACCTGTCGCGGGTGGCCGGGCTGTTCGTCAGCGGCGCCGGCGGCACGCTCACGGCCTCGGCCGGCAACGACATCAACCTGGCCGGCGCCCAGGTGGTCAACGCCGGTGCCAACGGCAGCACGCAACTGGTGGCCGGCAACAACCTGAACCTGACCACCGTCACCGAGTCGCACCAGCAGTCGATCACCTGGAACAGCAGCAACTGGCGCAAGGACGCCAGCCGCACCGAGGTGGGCAGCAATGTGCAGGGCACCGGCGACGTCAGCCTCAAGGCCGGTCAGGACATCAACCTGCGCGCCAGCCAGGCCAGCAGCGAGCAGGGCATGGTGATGGCCGACGCCGGCCGCGACGTGAACCTGATGGCCGGGCAGAACTACCAGTTCGCCGACGAGGCGCACAAGGTCACCGGTGGCAACGGCATGTTCTCCAAGACCACCAGAACCACCCGTGACACGCTCAGCGAAACCACCGCCCAGGGCTCGACCCTCAGCGGCGAGCACACCTACGTGCAGGGCGGGCGCGACATCAACCTGCAGGGCGCCAACGTGGTGTCCAGCCAGCAGACCATCCTGGTGGCGGGCAACGACGTCAACATCGCGGCGGCCAGCGATAGCCGCAGCGAGCGCCACGACAAGACCGAGAAGACCAGCGGCCTGTTCAGCGGTGGTGGCATCGCCGTGACCGTCGGCACCCAGGAGCAGCGGGTCAAGGACATGACCACCAGCACCACCGCGGTGGCCAGCACCGTCGGCTCTACCGAAGGCGACGTGCTGATCGAGGCCGGCAAAAGCTATCGCCAGGTCGGCAGCCAGGTCATGGCGCCCAAGGGCGACGTGGATATCCGTGCCGAGAAGATCGCCATCGTCGAGGCGCGCAACACCAGCGAGCGTGAGCGCCAGACCCTGTTCAAGCAGACTGGCGTGTCGCTGACCCTGACCAACCCGGTGATCAGCGCCATCCAGACCACTCAGCAGATGAAGCAGGCCTCGGACAAGACCGAAGACGGGCGCATGAAGGCGCTGGCCGCGGCCACCGCGGCGCTGGCGGCCAACAACGCGGCCACCGCGGTGGCCACCGATCCGGGTTCGGCGGGCGGGATCAACCTGAGCCTGTCGCTGGGCACCAAGAAGAACCAGAGCACCACCGAGCAGCACAGCGATACCGCTGCCGGCTCGACCATCGTCGCTGGCAACGACGTGCGCCTGATCGCCACCGGCGCCGACGAGGACAGCACCCTCACCGTACGCGGCAGCCAGATCAAGGCCGGCAACAATGCCAGCCTGCTGGCCGACGGCGACATCAACCTGCTGGCCGCCACCAACACCAGCACCCAGCAAACCGACAGCACCGGCAGCAGTGCCAGTGTCGGTATCGGCCTGTCGCTGGGCGGCACGCGCAACGGCTTCACCCTCGACCTCGGGGTGTCGGGCAATCGCGGCGAAGCCGATGGCGAGGACCTCACCCACACCAACACCCATATCGATGCCGGCAACCAGCTGGTCATGGTTTCGGGCGGCGACACCAACCTCAAGGGCGCGGTGGTCAGCGGCAAGCAGGTGGTGATGGACGTGGGCGGCAACCTCAACATCGAGAGCCTGCAGGACACCAGCACCTACACCGTGGACGAGAAGAGCCTGGGCGTGGGTATCAGCCTGTGCATTCCGCCGTTCTGCTATGGCATGAGCTCGGTCAGTGGTGCCAGCGGCAGCTTCGGCGCCACCGACATCGACTCCAGGTACGCCAGCGTCACCGAGCAGTCGGGGATCAAGGCCGGCGACGGCGGCTTCGATATCTACGTGGCCGGCAACACCGACCTGGTGGGCGCAGTGATCGCCAGCAGCGACAAGGCCGTGCAGGACAGCAGCAACCGCCTGGTCACCGCCAGCCTGACCAGCCGCGACATCAGGAACGAGGCCGAGTACAAGGGCAGCAGCCTGAGCCTTGGCGGCGGTTACCGCGAGGTCGGCAAGGACCAGCAGGGCAACGCCACCAGCGGCGCCACGCAAACCCCTGGCACCGACCTTGCCAAAAACGAGAACGACATCGGTGTGAGCATGCCGATCGCCATCAGTGCCAGCGATAGCGCCAGCAGCGTGACCCGCAGCGGTATCAGTGGTGGCAGTATCGTCATCACCGATGCGGCCGAGCAGCACAAACGCACCGGCAAGAGCGTGGACGAGGCCATAGCCAGCCTCAACCGCGACGTGTCCAGCGACCGCGATGGCAGCAATGCGCTGAAGCCGATCTTCAACGAGGAGCAGATTCGCGCCGGGTTCGAGATCGTCGGCGCGTTCGCCAACGAGGCGGGCACCCTGCTCAACAACAAGGCCAAGGAAGTCGACGCCAAGCGCAACCAGGCCAAGGAGGCCGAAGCCAAGGCCGCCAACCCGGAACTGGGCGACGGCGAGCGTACTGCCTTGCTGCTGGCGGCCAGCGACCTGCGCCATCAGGCCGACGGCATTGCCGAAAACTGGGGCGCCGGCGGCACCTACCGGCAGATCACCACCGCGCTGGTGGGTGCGGCCAGCGGCAACATCAGCGCCGGCAACACGGCGTTCATGCAGGGCCTGGTGGTCAACTACGTGCAGCAGCAGGGCGCGGGCTATATCGGCGAGCTGGTGGCCAACGGCAGCCTTATCGAAGGCTCGCCGGTACACGCGGCGCTGCACGGCATCCTCGCCTGCGCGGGCGCGGCGGCCAGCAGCCAGAGTTGTGGCAGCGGTGCGGCCGGGGCGGCGGCATCGAGCGTGCTCACCGGGTTGTTCTCCGAAGCCAGCCCCAACGAGTCCGAGGCGCAACGTGAAGCCAAGCGCAACCTGATCACCAGCCTGGTCACCGGGCTGGCCGCCAGCACCGGCCTGGATGCCGCCACCGCCAACACCGCCGCTGGCGCCGCCACCGACAACAACTGGCTGGCCACCCAGCAACTGGTGCAGGCCAAGAAGGAGCTCAAGGAAGCCGAGGGCCTGGCGGACGAGCTCAAGGTCATTGCCAAGTGGGGCTTCATCAGCAAGAAGCAGGACCTGCTGACCCAGGTTGGCGTGGGGCGTGGCCTGGTCGAGGCCGGCATCAACGATATCGAGGGGCTGGCGCAGTTCATCGCGCACCCTATCGATGGCCTCAAGGGCATCAAGGAACTGATTTCCAACCAGGAGGCGCGCGACAAGCTGGGCGCCGATGTGGTGGATGAACTCAACGCCAAGATCGACCGCGTGACCCTGGCGCTGGAGGTGGGCGGTGACGAGCACGCCATGCAACTGGGGCGTGACCTGGGCGAGATCGTGTGGCAGGCCGGCAGCATTGCCACCGGCGTGGGCGGCGCGGCCAAGGCCGGCGTGACGCTGGCCAAGACCGGCATCAAGATGGGCCGGGCGGGTCTGGAAAAAATGGCCGCCAAGGCCGAAGTGCTGGTCAAGGAAGCGCCGGTGGCCAAGGTCGAGCTGCCCCCTGCCGGCAAGCCGGCGGCGGGTGCGGGCACCGTGGCCACCGTCGAGCGCCTGGACGAACTGCCCGTGAAGCAGTTCAACCCCTATGACAACCCGCGCTACAAGGAGATGACGCCCACCGAGCAGCAGGCGTACCTCAAGGAATACAACAAGCAGTTGCAGGCCCAGCAGGACGCCATCAACAACATGACCGCCGACGAGTTCAAGTTCGCCCGCGAGGCGTTCGACAGCACCGGGCGCAACCCCGACGCGGTGGCGCTGCAGCGCAAGTTCGGCCGCGAATTCGAGCGCAGCGTGGCCGAGAACATCCAGAAGGGCCTGGTCAACAACGGCGTCGACCCCAAGGTCGCGGCGCAGATGGCCAAGGCACGGGCCAAGGAAATCAAGTCGAACCTGGCCGCACTGCACGAGCCCGACATGGTAGCTGGCGGGTGGGTAAAACCCGACCCTGTTAGAATGGGCAATTCGAACGTCAACTCGTCGATCGGCGCCAGCTGGTCGAGCCGGTTGCCGCTGCTGGACGAGACCGTGCGCAAGGCGGTGGAGGCGGGCAACGGCAGTGCCAAATTGAACATCAGGTTAGAGCTAGCCAGGGGAGCCAGTCAGTGATGAAGGACGCATTTCTCGAGATGTTTATCGAGGCCATGGGCGAGCCTGCCCATCAGCGGCCCGTGCCGGCCGAAAGCATCGCGCAGTACCGTGGCCGCCTGCCGGACAAACTGCTGGAGTACTGGCAGGAGCAGGGGTGGGGCAGCTATGCCGACGGCCTGTTCTGGCTGGTCAACCCGCACGACTACCAGCACCTGCTGGACATGTGGCTGCAAGGCACCGAGTTCGAAAAGCTGGACACCTACCATGTGATCGGCCGCACGGCCTTTGGCGACCTCTATGCATGGGGCGAAACCTATGGCCGCAAGCTGATCGTGCTGTGTGCGTACAACCGCGTGTACGCCATGAGCAGCGAAAAGAACGTGCCCTGCAGCAACCCGGACCTGGAGCTGCAGTCGTTCCTGTCGATGGTCGAGCGCGAGGACTTCGACATGGAGGACGCCGATGGCGAGTTCCTGTTCGAGCGTGCGCTGCAGGCCCTGGGCCCGCTGGGCGAGCAGGAGCTGTACGGCTTCGAGCCCGCGCTGGTGATGGGCGGCAAGGCGGTGCTGGGCAACCTGCGCAAGCTGCAGCTGGATGTGCACCTGACGATTCTTCGCCAGTTCGGTCGCTGAGCGCATGACCCTGCTCGATGACTGGATAGCGTGCCGCGAAGGTCGCGTCGTGCTCGACAGCTCGCATTTTCTCGGCTTGTTCAAGGAGCATGGCAGCGACGCGGAGCTGGCGCAGATCTTTGCCGGCTTTGCCCAGGCCGATGCCTTGCAGGCGCGGGCGCAGCAGGTGCTGGCGGCAGGTTCGCTGGACAGCAGCCTGTACCTGTTGCCGCAGCGCGGCTGCGATGAAGGCCGGCTCAAGGCCGCGGCGCTGGCCTGGTGGAACGAACAGGCACGGTACTGCCTGTCCACCCAGGGGCCGTGGCCGGAGCAGGCCCACTGGCAGCCTGTGGTCGAGGTGGTAAGCCGCGAGGTGGCGTTGAAGGCGTTGCAGAGCGATGCGCCGAATGCCTGGGTGTTCGAGCATTTCGCCGACACGGTCATCGAGGACGTGCGTGGCAGCCAACTGCCGATGTACGCGCTGCTCGAAGCGTTGTACGGGATTGCCGCTGACTATTACCTGGCGTGGTACATCGCGGCGCCGCTGCTGGCGCTGGAGGTGGATTTTGCGCGTTACTTCGAGCTGTGGCGGCTGGGGGGCATGAGCGTGGTGCTGCAGGACCGGCTGCTGGTGGCCGGTTGACAGGTATCAGCAGAGCCGGCATCGACGGCGAACAGGCCCGCACCGCCTGCCAAAACCTCCGGCACTGCCTGTAGACTCTCCAGCGCCCCGCACCTGTGCGGTTGATCGATCAAGCGTTGAGAGGATAGAGAATGAGTCTCTGGGATGACCTGAAAAAGAAAGCCGTCGACGCCAACCCCGAGCTTGCCGCCAAGGCGGCCCAGGCGCTGACCAAGGCCAGGGAACTGGCCGTGGAGGCCGGCCAGAAGGCCGCGCCGGTGCTCAAGGAGGCCAGCGAAAAGGCCGCTGCCTACGCCCAGGAGAAAACCCCGATCCTCAAGGCCCAGGCGCTCAAGGCCATCGACGACGCCAAGGTGCGCCGCGCCGAGCTCAAGGAGCGCGCCAGGCACGACAAGGCCGCGCGCGAGGAAATGGTGCGCACCATGTATGACATCAGCCTGTCGCCCGACGACCCCAACTTCATCGACGAGCCGTTCAACCACTACGATCGCCAGTTGCATTTCTTCGTGGTCACCGGCGAGATTCTCGACACCCAGAAGCGCAACCAGACCCACCTCAGCGCCAGCCACTCGCACCATTCCGGCGGCGGCTACATGATCGACGGCTACGGCTCCATCGGCGGCAGTTCGTCGTCGATGCATGTGAGCAGCCACAACATCCAGGAGCATGAGTTCTGGGTGAAGCTGCGCGATGGCAGGGAAGCGTGTTTCCAGTTCGCCGACAGCGCCGTGCGCATCCGCACCGGGCAGACAGTGAGCATGCTGTTCGCGCGCCCTGCCGACACCCAGACCGGGCAGATGGTGGCGCTGTACAACCACAGCTCGCAGGAAAACCATGTGATCGCCGGGCCGGCCGCGATCAACCAGATATTCAACCTGTATACCGTCGAGCCCGGGCTGTTCAACGGCAATGAGGTGACCACCCGGCGCAACCGCCTGCTGCAGGAGCTGGATCGGCGGCTGGGGCAGTTGGCCAGGTACTCGGCATTGCATGGCAACAGCCAGGGGCAGCTGATAGAGGGGGAGCGCACGGTCTGAGGCCCGGCCTGCCCCTTTTTCGCGCCCATGAAAAAAGGCCCGGGTTTTCACCTGGGCCTTTTGTCGTAGATGGCGCACTCGGCGGGATTCGAACCCACGACCCCTGCCTTCGGAGGGCAGTACTCTATCCAGCTGAGCTACGAGTGCAACGCGGGCGCCATGATACCCATCTGCACCCTTGGCGTCCATCGCCAGTAATGTTGTGTTCGATTCCGAACACCCGCTGGTGCAAAAGTGACGTTGATCTGAAATTTCAGGGTCTGCTAGGCTTTTTGTTCTTTTTTTCGAACACCCTATTGTCCTTTGTTCCCGTTGATCCTAGGATTCGTTTGAGATTTCAAACGCTCTCCTTTTTCTACAAATCAATAATTCGCCCTGTGTTCGCACGGTGCAGTTAAGGAAGCCCGACATGCAGCTCAAAGACGCCCAGTTGTTCCGCCAGCAAGCCTTCGTCAACGGAGAGTGGCTGGACGCGGACAACGGTCAGACGATCCAGGTGACCAACCCGGCCACCGGTGAAGTGCTCGGCACCGTGCCTAAAATGGGCGCCGCCGAAACCCGTCGCGCCATCGAGGCCGCCGACAAGGCTCTGCCGGCCTGGCGCGCACTGACCGCCAAGGAGCGTGCTGGCAAGCTGCGCCGCTGGTTCGAACTGATGATCGAGCACCAGGACGACCTGGCCCGCCTGATGACCTCCGAACAGGGCAAGCCACTGGCCGAAGCCAAGGGCGAAATCGCCTATGCCGCCTCGTTCATCGAGTGGTTCGCCGAAGAAGCCAAGCGTGTCTATGGCGACACCATCCCGGGCCACCAGCCCGACAAGCGCCTGATCGTGATCAAGCAGCCGATCGGCGTTACCGCGGCCATCACCCCGTGGAACTTCCCGGCTGCGATGATCACCCGCAAGGCCGGCCCGGCCCTGGCCGCTGGCTGCACCATGGTGCTCAAGCCCGCTTCGCAGACCCCGTACTCGGCCCTGGCCCTGGTCGAGCTGGCCACCCGTGCCGGCATCCCGGCTGGCGTGCTGAGCGTGGTCACCGGCAGCGCCGGCGACATCGGCAGCGAACTGACCGGCAACCCGATCGTGCGCAAGCTGTCCTTCACCGGCTCGACCGAAATCGGTCGCCAGCTGATGGCCGAATGCGCCAAGGACATCAAGAAGGTTTCCCTGGAGCTGGGCGGCAACGCTCCGTTCATCGTGTTCGACGACGCCGACCTGGACAAGGCCGTCGAGGGCGCGATCATCTCCAAGTACCGCAACAACGGCCAGACCTGCGTCTGCGCCAACCGTATCTACGTGCAGGACGGCGTTTACGACGTGTTCGCCGAGAAGCTCAAGGCGGCAGTCGCCAAGCTCAAGATCGGCAACGGCCTGGAAGACGGCACCACCACCGGCCCGCTGATCGACGGCAAGGCCGTGGCCAAGGTGCAGGAGCACATCGCTGACGCGGTGAGCAAGGGCGCCAAGGTACTGAGCGGCGGCAAGCTGATCGAAGGCAACTTCTTCGAGCCGACCATCCTCGTCGACGTGCCGAAAAGCGCTGCCGTGGCCAAGGAAGAAACCTTCGGCCCACTGGCTCCGCTGTTCCGCTTCAAGGACGAGGCCGAAGTCATCGCCATGTCCAACGACACCGAATTCGGCCTGGCCTCGTACTTCTATGCCCGTGACATGAGCCGTGTGTTCCGTGTCGCCGAAGCCCTGGAATACGGCATGGTCGGCATCAACACCGGCCTGATCTCCAACGAGGTCGCGCCGTTCGGTGGTATCAAGGCCTCGGGCCTGGGCCGCGAAGGCTCCAAGTACGGCATCGAGGACTACCTCGAAATCAAATACCTGTGCATCAGCGTCTGATCGCAGCGTAAGGCTTTACCTCTGCCAGCGGGGCGCGAGAGCGCCGTCCCGCTGGCCTTTTTTACACCGTGACATCCGGCCGCCTGGGCCCCTGCAGCAGTCGATCAACGCATGCTGCTGCAGTCGAATACCGGCCGCCCCGATCGAATCGCGCCACCTGCGTGTGGCGAAATGAGGACATTATGAGCAAGACCAACGAATCCCTGATGCAACGCCGTGTAGCCGCCGTCCCACGTGGCGTCGGCCAGATCCACCCGATCTTCGCCGAGTCGGCCAAGAACGCCACCGTGACTGACGTCGAAGGCCGCGAGTTCATCGACTTCGCCGGCGGTATCGCGGTACTCAACACCGGTCACGTGCATCCGAAAATCATCGCTGCCGTTGAAGCTCAACTGCACAAGCTGACCCACACCTGCTTCCAGGTACTGGCCTACGAGCCGTATGTCGAAGTGTGCGAAAAGATCAACGCGCTGATCCCGGGTGATTTCGCCAAGAAAACCCTGCTGGTCACCACCGGTTCCGAAGCCGTTGAAAACGCCATCAAGATCGCCCGTGCCGCCACCGGCCGTGCCGGCGTGATCGCCTTCACCGGCGCCTACCACGGTCGCACCATGATGACCCTGGGCCTGACCGGCAAGGTCGTACCGTACTCGGCCGGCATGGGCCTGATGCCAGGCGGCATCTTCCGCGCCATCTACCCGAACGAACTGCACGGTGTGAGCATCGACGACTCGATCGCTTCGATCGAACGCATCTTCAAGAACGACGCCGAAGCCAAGGATATCGCTGCGATCATCCTGGAGCCGGTCCAGGGCGAAGGCGGTTTCTACGTCGCGCCTAAAGAGTTCATGAAGCGTCTGCGCGCCCTGTGCGACCAGCACGGCATCCTGCTGATCGCCGACGAAGTACAGACCGGCGCTGGCCGTACCGGTACCTTCTTCGCCATGGAACAGATGGGCGTCGCGCCTGACCTGACCACCTTCGCCAAATCCATCGCTGGCGGCTTCCCGCTGGCCGGTGTGTGCGGCAAGGCCGAGTACATGGACGCCATCGCTCCAGGCGGCCTGGGCGGCACCTACGCCGGTAGCCCGATCGCCTGCGCCGCGGCCCTGGCCGTGATGGAAGTGTTCGAAGAAGAAAAACTGCTGGACCGCAGCAAGGCAGTCGGCGAGCGTCTGGTCACTGGCCTGCGCAAGATCCAGGACAAGCACCCGATCATCGGTGACGTGCGTGCCCTGGGCTCGATGATCGCGGTCGAGGTGTTCGACAAGGCCGGTTCCCACACCCCTAACCCGACTGCCGTTGCAGCCGTCGTGGCCAAGGCGCGTGACAAGGGCCTGATCCTGCTGTCGTGCGGTACCTATGGCAACGTGCTGCGCATCCTGGTTCCGCTGACCTCGCCTGACGAGCAGCTGGACAAGGGCCTGGCCATCATCGAAGAGTGCTTCGCCGAACTGGCGTAAGTGTGACGCGATAGGAAAAAACCCGCCTCGGCGGGTTTTTTTTCGCCCAAAGCCCGACAAGGGCGCTAAGGTTTGCACAGGAGCTACCTTGGAAGACGCCCTGGATGGCGTGCATCGAGATGTCAGGAGAAGCCCGATGACCGTTTCAAACCCACCCACCGCACCCTGTGTGCTGATTGCCGAAGGCGACCCGTGGGTGCGTGACATGCTCAAGGACATGCTGCTCAGCGTGCGCTGCGATGCCCGCCTGCACGTCTGTGCCAATGGCCACGAGGCGCTGTCCGCGCTGGCCAGCCAACCCGATCTGATCATCGCCGCCCGCGAGCTGCCCGGCATCGACGGCCTGGACCTGCTGCGCAGCGTGCGCGCCAAGCGCCGCAGCTTGCCGTTCATCCTGATCAGCAGCCGCAGCGATGTGGCCAGCGTGCGCGAGGCGCTGCCGCTGGCGCCCACGGCGTACCTGAGCAAGCCGCTCAATGCCGAGCTGCTGCGCCAGCGCCTGGAGGAGCAACTGCTTGGTGCCGGCGAGGCGGTGGCCTGCCCGGTGCCGGCATTGCGCCCGGGCATCACCTTGTCGCGGTTTCTCGAAGACCACCGCAGCACCGCCGATGGCGGGCCGTTGCTGGCTGATGTGAAGCAGGCGATCAAGCACGCGCTCAACCCCGAGGGGCTCAACCTCAAGGCACTGGAAGAAGAGATCCGCAACGACCCGCAGATCACCGCGGTGCTGATCGCTGCGGCCAACAGCGCGGCGCTGCATCGTGACGGTGCGGTGCAGACCCTGCTGCAGGCGTTGAACAAGCTGGGCACCACCCAGAGCATGAACCTGATCATGGGCCTGGCACTCAAGCGCAGCGCCAGGCTCAGCGACCCGTTGCTGTCACGCCATGCCGAGCATTTCTGGGGCCTGTCGCTGCACACGGCCGAGTATGCCGCCAGCCTGGCGCGGTCGATGGAGCTGGACCAGGAGCGTTGCTACTGTGCCGGCTTGCTGCATTGCCTGGGCGACCTGGCGTTGCTGCGCTGCCTGCAGGAGTGGAGCCTGGCCGGGGGCGAGCTGGACGAGGACGCGGTGCAGTTGTCGTTGAACGAGTATGGCGCTGCGTACGGCTCGGCGCTGCGTACCCGCTGGCGCTTGCCGCTGGAGCTGCGCGAACTGATTGCCTCGGTGTATCAGTTGGGGGGCGGGGTGTACTCGCGGGAGAACCTGATCTTGAACCTGGCCGGGCAGCTGGCGCGGCTGCCGGCCGAGCAGGGCCTGGAGCAGTTGGCCGAGAGCAAGACGGCGCGCCTGCTGAGGGTGGGGTTGGCGCAGCTGGAGCTGCTGCGCAAGGCCTGAGACCGCAATCGCGGGTCAAGCCCGCTCCCACAGGGCCCTGGTAAACCTGTGGGAGCGGGCTTGGCCCGCGATGGGGCCGGCTCAGGCGCCGGACGTTTCAGCCCCTGACAATCTGGTTCTTGCCCTGCCGCTTGGCCTGATACATCGCCGCATCCGCCCGTGCGAACAGGCTGTCGAGCACTTCATCCTCCTCATCGATGCCGGTCAGCCCCTGGCTCACCGTCACCCCGAACACCTGTTCGTCCTGGCTGAAGCTAAGGCGCTGGATCTCGCGCTGCAGACGCTGCGCCACCTGCAGCGCCAGCTCTGGCGTGCACCCGGGAAACACCGCCGCGAACTCTTCGCCGCCAATGCGCCCGAACAGGTCGCCACGGCGCAGCACCGCCTTGCCGCTGTCGGCGATGCGTTGCAGCACCTGATCACCCGTCTGGTGCCCGTAGGTGTCGTTGACCTGCTTGAAGTCATCGATGTCCAGCAGCAGGAACGCCATCGGCGCCTGCTCCTGGCGTGCCTTTTCGAAGGTGTGGTACGCGCATTCGAAAAAGTGCCGGCGGTTGCTGCTCTGGGTCAGCACGTCGGTGGTAGCCAGGCGCTGCAACTCGCCTTCGAGCTGCTTCTTTTCGGTGATGTCCTCGGCCATGCCGACCACGATCACGCCCTGTGCGCTATCGGCCTGCTGGTTGATGAAGCACTTGTCGCTGAGCCAGCGCACCTGCCCGTCGGCGGCGATGATGCGGTACTCGCGGTCTTCCACCGCGCCCTTGACCAGCACCTCGGCCAGGCTGCGTTCGGCGTACTCCAGGTCGTCGGGGTAGATGCTGTCGCGCCACTCGTTGTGATCGGCCAGCAGCAGACCGGCCGAGCGCCCGAAAATCCGCTCGTAGGCCGGGCTCACGTACAGCACGCGCCGGGTTTCCCAATCCATGGCCCAGAGCACCGCGTTGACACTGTCCAGCAGCGAGCTGAACAGCTGCTCGCGCTCGCTCAGGCGCGCGACTTCACCCTGGGCATGCAGCAGGGCCAGCAAGGTGTGCGCGGGATGCGACGGTGGGCTGAACGACGGGGACGGCGGGTTCTTGTTGACCATGTGCACGAAGCGTCTCGAAAAGCGGAATCGAAAGGCGAAGGGCGTGCGGCCTAACACGGCCCGCCACGCGGGCGATATGCCAGTCAGAGTGAAAATCGAAGGGAGAGTTCCTCAGGCGCGCCCCAGGACGGGGCGCGCCGATCAACGGCGTCAGGCCAGGGCAGGGCGCAGCGAATAGGTCTTGAGCTGTGCGGCGAAGTCGCGCAGCGACTGGATACCGCTGGCCTCGGCCTCGTGTACCCAGTCCTTCATCGCGGCCAGCATGTCGTGGCCGTTGGCGCTGGTGCGTGCCCAGATCTGCTGCAGGGCCAGGCGCTTCTCGTAGATGGTCTTGAGTGCCTGGCTGTGCGCCAGCATCGACTCGATGCGCTGGTGGTGGCGGTCTTCGAGCAGGCTCGGCTCACGCGAAAGCAGGCGCTTGGCGCGGCGGAACTGGTGGCGCACCGAGTCGTCCACGCGCATCAGCTCCTGTTTGACCAGCGGCGCGATCACCAGCTTGCGGTACTGCGCCATGATCTGGAAGCGGTTGTTGAGGATCGCCATGGCGGTGTCCATGTCGAGCTGGCCCTTGCCCTCGACGCGGTGCGCGATGGGTGCCACGCGCTGCACCTTGGCCAGGCGCAGCCAGGTGAACAGCTTGATCCACGCCCAGCCCATGTCGAACTCCCATCGCCTGACCGAAAGCTTGGCCGAGTTGGGGTAGGTGTGGTGGTTGTTGTGCAGCTCTTCGCCGCCGATGATGATGCCCCACGGCACCAGGTTGGTGGCGGCATCGCGGCATTCGAAGTTGCGGTAGCCCACCGCGTGGCCCAGGCCGTTGACCACGCCGGCGGCCCAGAACGGAATCCACATCATCTGCACTGCCCAGATGGTGATGCCGATGGTGCCGAACAGCAGCACGTCGATCAGCGCCATCAGCGCGATGCCGCCCAGCTTGTAGCGCGAGTACAGGTTGCGTTCGATCCAGTCCTCGGGGCAGTTCTTGCCGTAGATGCGCAGGGTCTCGGGGTTCTGCGCCTCTTCGCGGTACAGCTCGGCACCCTTGCGCAGCACCGTGGACAGGCCCTTGATGACCGGGCTGTGCGGGTCGTCGACGGTTTCGCACTTGGCGTGGTGCTTGCGGTGGATGGCGGTCCATTCGCGGGTGTTCTGCGCCGTGGTCAGCCACAGCCAGAAGCGGAAGAAGTGCTTGAGCCCGGCATTGAGCTCCAGGGAGCGGTGCGCGGAATAGCGGTGCAGATAAACCGTGACCGCGACGATCGTCACGTGGGTCATCAGCAGGGTGACGGCCAGCAGTTGCCAGGCTGACAGGTCGAGAAAACCGTTGTACCACATAGGCGGGTGGGCCCTCGTAAAGCGAAAGAAACAGCGCAAAGTATTATCCCTACCCTACTAAATAAAACCAGTCGGCGTTTTAGATAGGAGGTCACGGGATATTTCTACCCCTATAATGGCCATCATTTTGCCCTGGGTTCCAGCGACTCTATGTCTGTATCCGTTCGAGACGCCCTGCGTATGTCCGCGCTGTATCTGGTGCTGTCGGTCATGTGGTTGGTGCTGTCTGATCAAATACTGAGCAATCTTTTCGATGATCCCGCCCAGCTGGCACGCTGGGAGCTGATCAACGCCTACGCGTGGATGGGCTGCAGCGCTGCGCTGATCTTTGTGTCGCGCTGGCGCCTGCTCAATTTCATCGGCGTGGGCGCGCGCCTGCGCCGCGAGGACCGCGAGCGCCTGCGCATGGCCGCAGCGGTGTTCGACAGCACCCTCGAAGGGGTGCTGGTGAGCGACCGCGACGGCCTGATCGTGCACGTCAACCGGGCGTTCATGCAGATCACCGGCTACCAGAAGGACGAGGTGCTGGGCCAGCGCCCGAGCAAGTTCAAGTCGGGCCGCCACGACACCGCGTTCTACCAGCAGATATTCGCCACCCTGGCCGAGAAGGGCGAATGGAGCGGCGAAATCTGGAACCGGCGCAAGAACGGCGAGATCTACCCGCAGTGGCAGACCATCTGCGCCATTCACGACGACAGCGGCCAGCTGACCCACTACGTGGCGGTGTTCAGCGACATCAGCGCGATCAAGCACACCGAGCGCGAGCTGGCGCACCTGGTGCACCACGACCCGCTCACCGACCTGCCCAACCGCCTGCTGTTCAACGACCGGGTCAAGCAGACCCTGGCTGCGGCCCAGGCCAACAAGCGCGGCTGTGCCCTGTTGCTGCTGGACCTGGACCACTTCCAGAGCATCAACGACAGCCTCGGCCACAACACCGGCGACCAGTTGCTCAAGGCCGTGAGCGAACGCCTGCTGGCCCAGCTGGGCACCGGCATGACCCTGGCGCGGCTGGGCGGCGACGAGTTTGCCGTGCTGTCCGAGAACTGCGCCCAGGTCGGCCAGGCCGCTGCCCTGGCGCAAGGCATCATCGATTGCCTCAAGGAGCCGTTCGAGCTCGACCACCATCGCCTGTTCACCAGCGTCAGCATCGGCATCAGCCTGTTCCCCAGCGATGCGCTGAGCGCCGAGCAATTGCTGCGCAACGCCGACTCGGCGCTGTTCAAGGCCAAGGGCAATGGCCGCTCGGGGTACGCCCTGTACACCGAGGAGCTGACCGCCCATGCCCAGCAGCGGGTCGAGACGGCCGGCGAGTTGCGCCGTGCCCTGGAGCAGCAGGAGCTGCGGGTGTACTACCAGCCGGTGCACGACCTGCTCACCGGCGCCATGATCGGCGTCGAGGCACTGGTGCGCTGGCAGCACCCCGAGCGCGGGCTGGTGCCGCCGGGCGAGTTCATTCCGATTGCCGAACGCACCGGGCTGATTGCCGAGATCGACACCTGGGTGATGCGCCAGGCCTGCCAGCAGATGGTGCAGTGGCAGGCCGAGGGCAAGGCCCTGAGGTTTGTCGCGGTCAACGTGTCCAGCCGCCTGTTCGGCAAGCGCAGCCTGTACCAGCTGGTGGCCCAGGTGCTGCACGACACCGGGCTGGACCCGGCGCGGCTGGAGGTCGAGGTGACCGAAAGCGCGGTGATGGAAGACCCCGAGGTGGCACTGGAGCAGTTGCACCGCCTGCGCGAGCTGGGCCTGCAACTGGCCATCGACGATTTCGGTACCGGTTACTCCTCGCTGCTGCGGCTCAAGCGCCTGCCGGTGCAGAAGCTCAAGATCGACCAGGGCTTCGTGGCGGGCCTGCCCCATGACGATGATGACGTCGCCATCGTGCGGGTGATCATCGCCCTGGCGCGCAGCATGGGCATGCAGATCCAGGCCGAGGGCATCGAAGAGGCCGAGCAGGCGCGCTTCCTGCTGGAGCAGCAGTGCGACATGGGCCAGGGCTACTGGTACGGTCGACCGGTACCGGCGCAGCAACTGCGCTGGTCCTGAGGGCCCTTTCGCGGGTCAAGCCCGCTCCCACAGGGGCCGGTGGAGAACCTTGTGGGAGCGGGCTTGACCCGCGATGGGCTGCAAAGCAGCCCGCCTCTACACTTTTTAGTTATATAAAAATTCTTAAATAGTATTTTTAAGAATATTCCACCCTCTCTAAGATTGCCCTCAAGCCAGGCGCAGTCGTCCCCTTCAGATGCAGCTGCACGGCACCCCTTATTTCCAGGAGCACGAGCATGAGCGCATCTCTGCGTAGCGTTGACGGACAGGACGAAGCCACCATTCTGCGCGAGATCCAGAGCGCATTGCGCGACCTGCGTTTCGGCGCGGTGGAAATCACCGTGCACAACGCCCAGGTCGTGCAGATCGAACGCAAGGAAAAATTCCGCCTGCAGAATCCAGGCAACAAGCCCAGCTGATTCAGCCCTCTAATTAGAAAAAAATACGCCAATCGGGAGCTTCACCATGTCCATCCGCCGTTATGCCCTGGCCGCACTGGCCAGTGCCGTGTTTGCCGGTTCCGCCATCGCCAAGGACTACGAGCTGTTGAACGTGTCCTATGACCCCACCCGCGAGCTGTATCAGCAGTACAATGCCGAATTCATCAAGCACTGGCAGCAGGCGCACCCGGACGACAAGGTCAAGATCCAGCAGTCCCACGGTGGCTCGGGCAAGCAGGGCCGTGCGGTGATCGACGGCCTGCGCGCCGACGTGGTGACCCTGGCCCTGGCCGGCGACATCGACGAAATCGCCAAGCTCGGCAAGACCCTGCCGGAGAACTGGCAGACCCGCCTGCCCGACGCCAGCACCCCGTACACCTCGACCATCGTGTTCCTGGTGCGCAAGGGCAACCCCAAGGGCATCAAGGACTGGGGCGACCTGATCAAGAAGGACGTGTCGGTGATCACGCCCAACCCTAAAACCTCCGGTGGCGCGCGCTGGAACTTCCTCGCAGCCTGGGCCTACGGCCTGAAGGCCGGCGGCAGCGAAGCCAAGGCCCAGGAATACGTGCAGGAGCTGTTCAAGCACGTGCCGGTACTGGACACCGGCGCCCGCGGCTCGACCATCACCTTCGTCAACAATGGTCAGGGCGACGTGCTGCTGGCCTGGGAAAACGAAGCCTTCCTGGCCCTCAAGGAAGACGGTGGCGCCGACAAGTTCGACATCGTCGTGCCGTCGCTGTCGATCCTGGCCGAGCCGCCGGTGGCGGTGGTGGACAAGAACGCCGAGAAAAAGGGCAATACCGCGATCGCCACCGAATACCTCAAGTACCTGTACAGCCCGGCCGGCCAGAAGATCGCCGCCGAGAACTTCTACCGCCCGCGTGACGAGAAGGTCGCTGCCGAATACGCCAAGCAGTTCCCTAAACTCGAACTGGTGACTATCGACAAAGACTTCGGTGGCTGGAAAACTGCGCAGCCCAAGTTCTTCAACGATGGTGGTGTGTTCGACCAGATCTACACGGCGCAGTGATGCGTGGCCGTTAGGATAATCGCCATTCAGTAGCCAGCATGGGCCCGGGATTCGTCTCGGGCTTCGTGCGTTAAACCAGGGACTTCTATGTCGCGTCGTATCTCCCCCGTCATACCCGGCTTCGGGCTGACGCTGGGCTACACCTTGGTGTACCTCAGCCTGATAGTGCTCATACCGCTGGCGGCCATGTTCATCCATGCCGCCCAGCTCACCTGGGACCAGTTCTGGACCATCGTCACCGCACCCCGGGTGCTGGCCGCGCTCAAGCTCAGCTTCAGCACCGCGTTCTATGCGGCGCTGATCAACGGCGTGATCGGCACGCTGCTGGCCTGGGTGCTGGTGCGCTACACCTTCCCAGGGCGCAAGGTCATCGATGCGATGATCGACCTGCCGTTCGCCCTGCCCACCGCCGTGGCCGGCATCGCCCTGACCGCGCTGTATGCGCCGTCCGGTCTGGTGGGCCAGTTCGCCACCGACCTGGGCTTCAAGATCGCCTACACGCCGCTGGGCATCACCCTGGCGCTGACCTTCGTGACCCTGCCGTTCGTGGTGCGCACGGTGCAGCCGGTGCTGGCCGACATCCCGCGCGAGGTCGAAGAGGCCGCCGCGTGCCTGGGGGCCAAGCCGCTGCAGGTGTTCCGCTACGTGCTGGCACCGGCGCTGCTGCCGGCCTGGCTGACCGGCTTCGCGCTGGCCTTCGCACGGGGTGTGGGCGAGTACGGTTCGGTGATCTTCATCGCCGGCAACATGCCGATGAAGACCGAGATCCTGCCGTTGCTGATCATGGTCAAGCTCGACCAGTACGACTACACCGGCGCCACTGCCATCGGCGTGATGATGCTGGTGGTTTCCTTCATCCTGCTGCTGCTGATCAACCTGTTGCAGCGGCGCATCGAAACCCCGTGAAGGAGGCCTGACCCATGTCTGCATCATCTGTTGGTGTGGCCGCTTCGGCCAACGCTGCCCGCCGTGGCAGCGCGATTTCACGGCGCGTGCTGATCGGCCTCGGCTGGCTGATCTTCGCGCTGTTTCTGCTGCTGCCGCTGTTCATCGTGGTGTCCCAGGGCCTGAAGATGGGCCTGGGCACCTTCTTCGAGGCGATCTTCGAGCCCGACGCGCTGTCGGCGCTCAAGCTCACCCTGATCGCGGTGGCCATCTCGGTGCCGCTGAACCTGGTGTTCGGGGTCAGCGCGGCGTGGTGCGTGAGCAAGTACAGCTTCCCCGGCAAGAGCATCCTGGTGACCCTGATCGACCTGCCGTTCTCGGTGTCGCCGGTGATCGCCGGTCTTGTCTACGTGCTGATGTTCGGTGCCCAGGGCTTCTTCGGCCCGTGGCTGCAGGACCATGACATCCAGATCGTGTTCGCCCTGCCCGGCATCGTGCTGGCGACCATCTTCGTCACCGTGCCGTTCGTGGCGCGCGAGCTGATCCCGCTGATGCAGGAGCAGGGCACCCAGGAAGAGGAGGCTGCACGCCTGCTCGGGGCCAACGGCTGGCAGATGTTCTGGCACGTCACCGTACCCAACATCAAATGGGGCCTGATCTATGGCGTGGTGCTGTGCACGGCGCGCGCGATGGGCGAGTTCGGTGCGGTGTCGGTGGTGTCCGGGCATATTCGCGGGGTGACCAACACCTTGCCGCTGCATGTCGAGATCCTCTACAACGAATACAACCATGTCGCGGCCTTCAGCGTGGCCAGCCTGCTGCTGATCCTGGCGCTCTTCATCCTGCTGCTCAAGCAGTGGAGCGAGTCCCGCATTAACCGCCTGCGCCACAGCGCCGCGGAGGAATAATTCATGTCGATCGAAGTTCGTAACGTCAGCAAGCGCTTCAACGCTTTCCAGGCCCTGGACAGCATCAACCTGGATATCCACAGCGGCGAGCTGGTGGCGCTGCTGGGCCCGTCCGGCTGCGGCAAGACCACCCTGCTGCGCATCATCGCCGGGCTCGAGACGCCGGACCAGGGCAGCATCGTGTTCCATGGCGAGGACGTGTCGGGGCACGACGTGCGTGATCGTAACGTCGGCTTCGTGTTCCAGCACTACGCGCTGTTTCGCCACATGAGCGTGTTCGACAACGTCGCCTTCGGCCTGCGCATGAAGCCCAAGGGCGAGCGCCCGAACGAGACGCGCATTGCCGAGAAGGTCCACGAGCTGCTGAACATGGTGCAGCTGGACTGGCTCAGCGACCGCTACCCCGAGCAACTGTCCGGTGGCCAGCGCCAGCGTATCGCCCTGGCGCGGGCGCTGGCGGTGGAGCCCAAGGTGCTGCTGCTGGACGAGCCGTTCGGTGCGCTGGACGCCAAGGTGCGCAAGGAGCTGCGTCGCTGGCTGGCGCGGTTGCACGAAGACATCAACCTGACCTCGGTGTTCGTGACCCACGACCAGGAAGAAGCCATGGAAGTGGCCGACCGTATCGTGGTGATGAACAAGGGCGTGATCGAGCAGATCGGCTCGCCGGGCGAGGTATACGAGAACCCGGCCAGCGACTTCGTCTACCACTTTCTGGGCGACTCCAACCGCCTGCACCTGAGCGAGGACCAGCACGTGCTGTTCCGTCCGCACGAAGTGTCGCTGTCGCGGCAGGAGGTGGAAGGCCACCACGCAGCTGAAGTGCGTGACATACGCCCGTTGGGCGCGACCACGCGGGTGACGCTGAAGGTGGAAGGGCAGAGCGAGCTGATCGAGGCCGAGGTGGTCAAGGACCACGACAGCCTGACCGGGTTGGCCCGTGGCGAGACGTTGTTCTTCAAGCCGAAGGTGTGGCAGAAGGTCGGCAATATCTGAGGCCTTACGGGCCTCATCGCGGGTCAAGCCCGCTCCCACAGGTACTCCACTGCCCCTTGGATCAGTGATATCCCTGTGGGAGCGGGCTTGACCCGCGACGGGCCGCGAAGCGGCCCGCCTCACCACACCCCGATCTTCACCACGCTGTCCGCCTGCGGCTCCCCGTAGCGGAACCGCTCCCCCCGCCGCTCGATCTCCGCATGGCTGATCGTGGTGCGGCGCTTGAGCCCGCGCAGCCACTGCAACAGGTACCCCTGATGCACCTCGCGCACGCCGGCATGCGCCGGATCATCGCCCAGGTCGTGCCGCTCCTGCGGGTCTTCCTGCAGGTCGAACAGCTGCGCCCTGAAGCCGTCATACGCGATGTACTTGAAGCGCTCGCTGCGCACCATGGTCATGCGGCAACGGTCGATCGGCTGCCCCAGCCGCTCCCGCGCCGGGGTCTGGAACGCATAGTCGTACTCGGCAATCGCGTATTCGCGCCATCCCTGCGCCGTACCGTGCAGCAACGGTACCAGTGACCGCCCCTCCAGCCGATGCTCGGCCCCCGGCAATCCCAGTGCGTCCAGAAACGTCGGCAGCGCATCGATGGTCTCCACCAGCCGCGCATCCACCGTGCCACGGGTGGCATCTGCCGCCCCACGCGGGTCGCGCACGATCAACGGCACACCCACCGCCTGCTCCAGCAGAAACTCCTTTTCCCCCAGCCCGTGGTCGCCCAGAAAATCACCGTGGTCGCTGGTGAACACGATCAGCGTGTCGTCCCAGCGCCCGGTGCGTCGAAGCACTTCGAACAGCCGTCCGAGCTGGTCGTCCACCTGCCTGATAAGCCCCATGTAGGTGGGGATCACCTTCAGGCGCACCTCCTCGCGGGAGAAGTTCACGCTCTCCTGATGCTGGCGGAACGCGCCATACACCGGGTGATCGCTGCGCCCGCCAGGCACCGCCGGCAGCACCTGCGCCGCGCCATACAGCGCGTGGTAGGGCGCCGGCGCGATGTACGGCCAGTGCGGCTTGATGTACGACAGGTGCAGGCACCACGGCTGCTCGCCCTGTTCGGTGATGAAGTCGATGGCGCGGTCGGTGGTGTACACCGTCTCCGAATGCTGCTCGGGCAGGCGCGTGGGGCGGTCGGCGTGGCGCATGTGCCAGCCGCTGAGCACCTCGCCGTCTTCGCCCTGCGCCGCATTGGCCCAGTCGTGCCAGGGGTTGTCGCCGCCATAGCCGTGTTCGCGCAGGTAACGGGTGTATGGGGCGCTCTCGCGCTTGTCGGCGAACTGCGGGTCGTCGGGGTAGATACCGTCATGGCGCACATAGGCTTCGAAACCCACTTCATCGAGCTGCCTGGCCATGTCGGCGTCGATGCCCAGCTGCTGCTGCGCCTGAAGGTTCGGCGTGGCGTGGGTCTTGCCCACCAGCGCGGTGCGGATGCCGGCCGGGCGCAGGTAGTCGCCCAGGGTCAGCTCCTCCAGCGGCAGCGGCACGCTGTTCCAGGCCACCTGGTGGCTGCTCACATAGCGCCCGGTGTACGCCGACATGCGCGACGGCCCGCAGATGGTGCCTTGGGTGTAGGCGCGGCTGAAGCGCACCCCGGCAGCGGCCAGGCGGTCGATGTTGGGCGTGTGCAGGTGCGGGTGGCCGTAGCACGACAGATAATCGCGACGCAGCTGGTCGCACATGATGTACAGCACGTTGCGCACGGGGGCAGGTTGGGTCATGGCGCTCACCGGTTGAAAGTCTGGTGGGTGATTTCGCCCTGCACGCCACGCGACCACAAGCGCATTTGCCGAATACCTTCGATGCGCCCGGCGCAACACCTCAGATGGCCAGGCGCTCCAGGTTGCACAGGTCCTGGTCGGCCTGATCGGTGGCGACGATCTGCGCGATCATTGCCTCGGCCAGCGGCGACAGGCGCTGGCGCGCACGGCTGACGATGCCGTAGCGGGTGTACAGCTCCTCGCAGTCGTCGTGCAGGCCGTCGATGTTCAGGCGCACCAGTTGCTGGGCGGCGCTGTGCAGCGCATCGCTGTTGGCGCTGCAGATGCCGATCGCGTCGGAGTTCAGCACCACCCCCAGCAGGCTGTAGCCGTTCTCGCACTCGACGCTGGCGGTGAAGTCCGGGCGCCCGCTCAGGTCGCTGATCACCTTGCGCAGGTTGGGCGGGCGCAGGGTCACCGCCAGGGGGTAGGCCAGCAGTTGCTCGGCGCTGACGCTCGGCAGTTGCGCCAGCGGGTGCGCGGCGCGGCAGCAGAAGTGCCAGCGGCGCGGGCGCAGGCGCACGGTGTGGTAGGCCGGGTCGGCCTCGAAGCGGCGGGTATCGGCCACGAAGAACTCGAACTCTTCGGCCAGCAGGCGCTTGTCCAGGTTCTGCCAGTCATCCACCTGAAAACGCACCCGTGCCCTGGGGTAGCGCCCGATGAACGTGCCGATGGCACGCGGCACCAGCCCGGCGGCCGGCGCCGGGCCGCAGCCAAAGCGCAGCTCGCCGGCCTCCAGGCCGTTGAACTGGCTGATCTCGTTGCTCAACTGATGCGCGCCGCTGACCAGCCGGCGTGCATGTTCGAGCACCACCAGGCCCTGCTTGGTCGGCGCCAGCTCCTTGCTCGACCGGTCCACCAGCAGGCACCCGGCGCTGTGTTCCAGGGCCTGGATGCTACGGCTGAAGGCCGATTGCGAAAGGCTCACCGCGTTCGCCGCCGCCACGAAGCTGCGGTGCTCGGCAAGCGCGATCAGGTGGCGAAGCTGGCGTAGGTCGATATGCATTTTTCACATGAAAAGTATCGGGCAAATGCATTTGCTCTGCCTCGGCTGCACTCCTTATAAAGGCAATCTCTTATGCAGTAAACATATGTGAAATCATAAATAAATAACTTTAAGGAATATCAATTCCTTGCCCAGGAGCCGCCCATGTGCCCGTCTTCCCCCGCCGCACCCTTGTCTTCCCGACGGCTCAAGCGCCTGCCGCTGGCCTTGCTGCTGGCCGGCAGCGCGCATTGGCTGCCGGCCCAGGCGGCCACCGAGGCGGCCACCGAGGCGGCGCCCGAGGTCAAGCCCGACAGCCAGCTCAAGGCCGTCACCGTGACTGCGCGCCGACGTGAAGAGAGCGCCCAGGACGTGCCCACGCCGATGAGCGTGCTCGACGGCCAGGCCCTGGAAAGCCAGCGCGTGTACCGCATCCAGGACCTTCAGCAGTTGGTGCCCAGCGTCAACGTGGCCTACATGCATGCGCGCCAGTCCAGCGTGTCGATCCGCGGCCTGGGCAACAACCCGGCCAGCGACGGCCTGGAAGGCAGCGTGGGGCTGTACCTGGACAACGTCTACCTCGGCCGCCCCGGCATGGCGGTGTTCGACCTCATGGACATCGAGCAGCTCGAAGTGCTGCGCGGCCCCCAGGGCACCCTGTTCGGCAAGAACACCACTGCGGGGGTCATCAACATCAGCACCCGTGCGCCCAGCTTCACCCCCGAGCGCAGCATCGAGGCCTCGGTGGGCGAGGACGGCTACTTCCAGACCAAGGGCACGCTTTCCGGCCCGCTCACCGAGACCCTGGCCGGCCGCTTCTCGGCCTACCGCACGCGCAGCGACGGCGACATCAGCAACGAGCACGACGGCCACACCCTCAACGGTGGCGCGCGCCAGGGCTTTCGCGGGCAACTGCTGTACAAGCCCAGCGAGCAGTTCAACCTGCGCTGGATCGGCGACTACAACGAGGAAGACTCCAGCGCCGGCACCCGCGTGCTGTACAGCACCGGGCCGACCATCAACGGCGTCAACCGCTATGAAAACCGTGCGGCGGCGGCCGGCGCCACGCTGGTCGACGGCCGCCACCGCAAGGTCAACCTGGACGACGACCAGAAGGTAACGGTGTTCCAGGGCGGCACCTCGCTGGAGGCCAACTGGACCCTGGACAACGACTTCACCCTGACCTCCATCAGCAGCTACCGCTGGTGGGACTTCACCCCGCGCAACGACGACGGCCTGGATGTGCCGGCGACCTACAACGCCGGGGTGTCGGTGCAAGACAAGCAGTACTCCCAGGAATTTCGCCTGGCCTCGCCCACGGGCGGCTTCTTCGACTACGTACTGGGCGCGTACTACTTCGGCTCCAACCTGGACAACAAGTCCTTCGCCTTCTACGGCCCCCAGGCCGACGTGTGGAACGGCACGCCGACCGGTGCGCTGGCCAACGTCAGCTCGGTGGGCAAGGGGCACATTAAGACCGACAGCTTCGCCCTGTTCGGTCAAGGCACCTGGCACCTCACCCCGCGCCTGGACTTCACCGCCGGGATACGCGGCACCTACGAAGAGAAAAGCGCCTGGGTCAACCGCAGCGCCCCGGTGGGCGGCGCTGCGGTCAGCGGGGCGGCGGCAGCGGTACGCCAGGGACGGGCCGGTGCGTATGACTCGGGCGACCTCAACCAGTACAGCACCAGCCCCTCGGGCCTGCTCAACCTCAGTTACCGCTTCACCGACGACCTGCTGGGCTACGCCACGCTGTCCCACGGCGAGAAGTCCGGCGGGGTCAACCTGGCGGTGGGCACCGCACCGGTGGCTGGCGCCGACTCGTTGCTGATCGGCACCGAGCGCGCCAACAACGCCGAACTGGGCTTCAAGAGCACCCTGTGGGACCGCCGCCTGCAACTGAACGCCAACCTGTTCTGGACCCAGGTCAACGGCTACCAGACCAACGCCTACGACGACGCCAACCGCGTGCAGTACCTGACCAACGCAGGCTCGGTGCGCTCACGCGGGGTCGAGTTCGACAGCACCCTGGTGCCGCTGCGCGGCCTTACGCTGAACCTCAACGGCTCGTTCAACGACGTGCGCTACCTCGCCTACAAGGACGCCCCGTGCGCGCCGGAGGTGGCTCTGCAACCGGGTGCCCCGGCCGCCTGCGACCTCAGCGGGCATCAGGTGGTCGGCGCCTCCAAATGGATCGCCAACGCCAACGGGCAGTACCAGTGGGACCTGGACAACGGCCTGCAGCCCTATGTCACCGCCAGCTATGCGTTCCGTTCCAGGGCGGTGGGCACGGTCGAGGACTCGGACTTCGCGCAGATCCCCAGCTACGCCGTGGTCAACCTCAGTACCGGCCTGCGCGGCGATGCCGAGGGCGGGCAGTGGGACGTGTCGCTATGGCTGAAGAACGCCTTCGACAAGACCTACTACACCACCCTGTGGAGCGCCGCCAACGGCGGCTACGAAGGGCTGCTCGGCACCCCGCGGACCCTGGGCGTGACCGGTCGCTATGACTTCTGAGGGGTTTTTCGATGCCTTTGGCGAATATTTTCGATGCCGCAAAGGCATTGCCAGATCAGCAATGCCCTCCAGCCCTTGATTGGCGCGGGCTAGAGCGGTTCAGCGGTTTTGTATATGCGATCAGGTTCTATCCATAACTTTAAAGATTACTTTAAGAGATAAGCAGCACGCGTCGATCATCCACCTCAGCGAAGGCCGGCCAGACCGGGCGGCCTTCGATGCACATGCACCGAACCTCCCAGGAGTTGATCAATGGGTAATGTCCAGACCGCCGCCAGTGCTCTCGATGTGCTTTGGCGCCAGGCGCCGGGCGGCGAGCTGGTCGACCTCGGTCGGCCGCACCGGTTGCCGCTGGCGCAACAGCGCTTGCAGCGCACCCCGCGTAGTGCCTTGAAGGGCCGCGAGAAGGTGCTGCTCGGGGTTTTCGCGCTGGTGCTGCATGGTGCCGTGGCCTACTGGGTCAGCCAGGCACCGGCCCCGGTGTTGCCGGTGGTTCCACCGGAAATCCCGCCGATGACCATCGAGTTTTCCCAGCCGGCGCCACCGGTTGTCGAGCCGCCGCCCCCGGCGCCGGCCGAGCCTGTGGTGGAGCCGCCACCGCCGGTGGTCGACGAGTTGGCCGTCAAGCCGCCGCCACCGCCCAAGCCGGTACCCAAGCCCAAGCCAAAGCCGGTGCCCAAGCCCGAGCCCAAGCCTGCGCCCAAACCGGTCGAGCCGCCGCCGGCACCGCCACAACCTGCCGCCCCGCCTGCGCCACCTGCCCCGGCGCCGGTGACCCCGGCTTCGGCCAGCGCGGCGTACCTGAAGAACCCGGCGCCGGAATACCCGTCGCTGGCCCAGCGTCGCGGCTGGGAAGGCACCGTGCTGCTGCGGGTGCATGTGTTGCCCAGCGGCAAGCCTGGCGAGATCCAGTTGCAGAAGAGCAGTGGTCGCCAGCAGCTCGACGATGCCGCGCTGGCGGCGGTAAAGCGCTGGAGCTTCGTGCCGGCCAAGCAGGGCGACGTGGCCCAGGCGGGCTGGGTCAGCGTGCCGATCGATTTCAAGATTCGCTAAAAATTTCGCGCTAACAGAGAGAAACCATCATGAGTGTATTGGCATCCCCCCTTGAATCCATCGAAAGCGCGGTGATCTGGCTGCTGGTGGTGTTTTCCGTCGCGACCTGGGGCCTGGCCCTGGTCAAGGGCTTGCAGTTCGCCCGCCTTAAGAACCAGGACAAGCGCTTCCACAAGCAGTTCTGGGCAGCCTCAAGCCTTGATTCGGCCGCCGAACTCACCCAGACCCAGCCCGGCGCCGCCGCCCGCGTGGCCCAGGCCGGCTACGCCGCCATCGCGGTGGGCGAGCCCGGCCAGGCCAATGACCTGAGCCAGGCGATCAATCACCAGGACCGCCTCGAACGTGCCCTGCGCCAGCAGATCGTGCGTGAGCGCCGCTCGCTGGAAACCGGCCTGGCGGTGGTGGCCAGTATCGGCAGCACGTCGCCGTTCATCGGCCTGTTCGGTACCGTGTGGGGCATCATGGAAGCGCTCAAGGGCATCAGTGCGGCGGGCTCGGCGAGCCTGGAAACCGTGGCCGGGCCGATTGGTGCGGCGCTGGTGGCCACGGGTGTGGGGATCGCGGTCGCGGTGCCGGCGGTGCTGGTTTACAACTACTTCCTGCGTCGCCTGAAACTCACGGCGGCCGACCTCGACGACTTTGCCCACGACTTCTACAGCCTGGCGCAGAAGAGTGCCTTCCGCGTGCTGGTGCACCCTGCGCTTCACAAAGCTGCAACAGTGAGCGGCCAACCTGTGAAAGAGGCGTCCTGACATGGCCTTTTCTACCCAGGACAGTGACGAGGTACTCAGCGAGATCAACGTGACGCCGCTGGTGGACGTGATGCTGGTGCTGCTGGTGGTGTTCATCGTGACCGCGCCGTTGTTGACCAACGCGATCCCGATCAGCCTGCCCAAGACCGAGGCCGTGGCCCCGGTGGAGCAGAAGGACCCGCTGGTGGTGAGCATCGATGGGGGCGGCAAGTTGTTCATCAACAAGGACGAGATCCAGCCGGACTTGCTGGAGACCAGCTTGCAGGCGGCCAAGGCCAAGGACCCGGAGGTACGCGTGCAACTGCAGGCGGACGACGGTGTGAATTATGGGGAAGTGGCGCGCGCCATGGCCTCGATCGAGCGGGCGGGTATCACCAAGCTTTCGGTGATCACCGCGCGTTGAACACGATGCAACGGTAAGGGCAACGCATTCGGGGGCCGTATCCTGGCAGGGGACGGCCCCTTTTTTTATGCCCGTTCCGAGGGCGCCGATACCAGCGCCCACAGGGTTGCACACAGCATTCGGAAAGCAGTTTTGGTTATTAATAAATAGCTTCTTATTCCTTTACGAATATAACCCCCGCCCTATACTTGCCCTCATGCAATGCAAACCCAGCAGGAGGCATCTCATGCGCAATGAGTCGATTCGTTACCTGATTGTGCCGGGCTGGCAAGGATCGCCAGACGATCACTGGCAAACCCACTGGCAGAACAGCCTGCCCAACAGTGCCCGCGTCGAACAGGCCGACTGGATCACCCCGCGTCGTGAAGACTGGGTTGCCGCGCTCGAACATGCCATCGCCGCCGACACCTCGCCGGTGATCCTGATCGCCCACAGCCTGGGCTGCATCACCGTCGCGCATTGGGCCGCCCACGCCAGCGAAACCCTGCTGCAGCAGGTACGTGGCGCACTGCTGGTGGCCCCGGCCGACGTCGAACGCCCGGCCTGTGCACCGGCCCTGCGCAACTTCGCGCCGATTCCGCAGAACCTGCTGCCGTTTCCCAGCCAGGTGGTCACCTCCGACAACGATCCGGCGGTCAGCGCGCCACGGGCGATGCAACTGGCTCGCGCCTGGGGCGCAGAAGCCGGTGTGCTCGGCGGCGCCGGGCATATCAACGTCAAGTCTGGACACCGGCGCTGGGAGCAGGGCTTTGCCTACCTCTATCGCCTGCAGAGCCGCCTGGAACAGCACGCACTGCGTCGCGCCTGACCCCGGGCGCTACCCTCTTTTTCATCAAGACGTCCGCGCCGTGAGTCGCTCGGGCGGGAGTTTGCCATGAGCCTTCACGACACCTACGGCCAGCCACTGCTGACCTTCCCCGAGAGCGACAAGAGCCCGTTGAGCATCCGCGCCAAGGCGCTGGTGTTCGTCGACCCGCGCTCGCGCCAGCTGCGCGAAGAGCTGGAGCTGCTGGCGCCGCTGGCCTTGCCCGTGCTGATCCGCGGCGAAAGCGGCACCGGCAAGGAGCTGCTGGCCCGGCAGATCCACCGCGCCAGCGACCGCGGCGGGCTGTTCGTCTCGGTCAACTGCGGCGCCATCAGCCCCACCTACGCCGACGCCGAACTGTTCGGCTACAGCGCCGGCGCCCACAGTGGTACCGCCAGCAGCCGCGCCGGCTGGTTCGGCTCGGCCAACGGCGGCACGCTGTACCTGGATGAAATCGCCGACCTGCCGCTGCCGATCCAGGTCAAGCTGCTGGCTGCCCTGGAAAACCGCGAAGTCACCCGCGTTGGCGCCCAGCAACCCAACCCGGTGGACGTGCGCCTGGTGGCCGCCTCCAGCATCGACCTGGCCCAGGCGGTGGCCGCCGGCAAGTTCCACGACCGTCTCTACCACTACCTGCACGAAGGCCGCCTCGAGCTGCCCGCGTTGCGCGAGCGGGTGGGCGATATCCTGCCGCTGGCCGAGTACTTCGTGGGCATCTACAGCCCGCGCCTGAACCTGGCCGTGCCGCCGCTGCTCAGCGAGGCCGCGCAGCGGGTGCTGGAACTGCACAGCTGGCCGGGCAACACCCGCGAACTGGAAAACGTCATTCACTTCGCCCTGCTGGTCAGCAGCGGGGAGGAAATACTGCCCGAGCATCTGAACCTGCCGGAAACCTTGACGCCGCTGGCCGCATTGGAGCGGCAGATCGAGGTGTTGCTGCGCGCAGGTGCAAGTGAGCGCAGTGGCCTGAAGGCCTTGCTGGAGAAGGTGGCGCTGCGGTTGGGTGTGTAGGCGTAACGCACAGGCGGTTGTCTGCGGAGCAACCGTTGCAGATGCGAATGAGGTGGATTACCTTCTTGCTTCGCAAGCCTTGGATCGCTTGAAGCATTGAAAGGATATTCATGAAAAACCTACCTTGCGCGGTACGTGTCTTCCTTGCCCAGGCCAGCCGCTGATGCGCCTGTCGATGCTGTGCATGAGCACGCTGCTCGCTTCCTTTTCGGCAAGCGCCGAGCTGGAGATTCTACCGCTCAGTGGCAATACCCATATCCAGAAGGTCATTGAGAAAAGGGCGGTCTCGCCCACGGCCGAGCCAGAGAAGAACTCGACCTTTCCTGGTTTCGAGCAATTCAGTTCGATGATCACACTCGCCCAGGCGAGCGACAGAAGGCTGGCTCAAGCCGTCCGATTCAAATCGCAATCCCGAGCAGCGATCGAGAAGTTGCAATGTCGGCTGTCCAAAGAACTCCCCTCCGGGGTCGAGATGAAGGAGGGCGGCTTGAACGGCGTCATGTCGCTTTATTCGTGCGGCGATGATTATGTGGTGACCTACGAGACCCACTATGAGCGCGAGCTGACACAGCGCGTGGTGGTTTACGACGATGATTACGCCAAGCCTCAGGACCCCGGCAAGCCCCTGGTGAAAACGTCGGAAAAAGTAATGGGTGGGGTCAGGAGGACAGGATTGCGCTGGATGAATTCCACGCATGAGATCAGGTATGACATCTACGCCAATGTGCAGGGTGATGGTGCACTCGAGAAGGAACTGGCCACTGTCATCACCGAGGTTGCCATCGAGACCGCTAACCGATAGACCGCGAGCATTGTCTGTTGCGGCGCCGGATGCACCTGGCAGGACAGCCGGTGCTCTCTTCTTTATCAGTCAAAAAGATATAAGCGTCTGCATAAAAGATATTGTTAAGGAATAAAAAATCTCGGTATTGTCGCCTCCACGCCAGCTAGCACAATACTGGCACCCTCTCTTCCGCCGTCGACGATGGCTGTGATTCGAATAAGGACTGCGCATGAAAAAGGCTTTGTTGTTGACTGCATTGGCAGCCGCTCTGTCGGTTGCAGGCTTCGCCCACGCCGGCCAGAAGCTGGTGGTTGCCGCCACCCCGGTGCCCCACGCCGAGATCCTCGAGCTGATCAAGCCAACCCTGGCCAAGGAAGGCGTGGACCTGGAAATCAAGGTGTTCACCGACTACGTGCAGCCCAACGTGCAGGTCGATCAGAAGCGTCTGGACGCCAACTACTTCCAGACCCTGCCCTACCTCAAGAGCTTCAACGAAGGTAAAGGCACCCACCTGGAAACCGTGATCGGCGTACACGTCGAACCGTTCGGTGGCTACTCGAAGAAGGTCAAGAGCCTGGCCGAGCTCAAGGACGGCGCCACCATCGCCATCCCCAACGAAGGCTCCAACAGTGGCCGTGCGCTGATCCTGCTGCAGAAGGCCGGGCTGATCGAACTCAAAGATCCGAAAAACGCCCTGGCCACGCCCAAGGACATCGCCAAGAACCCGCACAACTTCAAGTTCAAGGAGCTTGAGTCGGCCCTGCTGCCACGCGTGCTGGACCAGGTCGACCTGGACATGATCAACACCAACTATGCGCTGGAAGCCGGCCTGAACCCGGCCAAGGATGCCCTGGTGATCGAGGGTTCCGACTCGCCTTACGTGAACTTCCTGGTGGCGCGCCCCGACAACAAGGACAGCGACGCCATCCAGAAGCTGGCCAAGGCCCTGACCAGCCCTGAAGTGAAAGCCTTCATCGAGCAGAAATACAAAGGCGCGGTACTGCCGGCGTTCTGATTCGCCCGCTGTAGACCGCACGATGCAAAACGCCGACTCCGGTTACCGGGTCGGCGTTTTTTTTGAATGGGGTTTCAGCGTGGTGTGTTGACCGCGCGGCGCAGGGCCGTCAGCCATTTGATCAGTTCGCTGGGGTCGAGGGTCGGCTGGTCGCTGTTCATGGTGTTGTTTTCCTTGTGGGTTGAACGGCCCACGGGGCCGCGCACGACAGCTGTTTGATGGCGCGCGCGCGGGAAAGATCCCGCCTGCCACGAGGAAATTTGCGGTTAGTTTTTTGCGTGATATCAATATGCAATAACGATATTTAAATAAATATTTTTATAGCTTTAGAGTATTACCAAAGTGCTTACCGGCACGCCCAACCCTAGCCGCCACCGCCCGTCTACCCTCGGGCCGGTTCGAGACCACCCCCATGCAGCGCACCCTGTTTCGGGCGCCGAGGCCACGCCGATGAGCTTCGACGTCGCATTCATCCTCAGCACATTTCCCGCGTTTCTCAAGGCCGTCGGGGTCACCCTGCAGGTCGGCCTGATCGCCATCGCCACCTCGCTGGTGGTGGCCGTGATCAACACCGCGATCCTGGTCTACCGCACGCCCTACCTGCAGCGCGCCGTGGGCCTGTACGTGGAGCTGGCACGCAACACGCCGCTGCTGATCCAGCTGTTTTTCGTGTACTTCGCGCTGCCCAGCCTGGGCCTGAAGATTTCCGGCTTCGCCGCCGCGATCATCACCATGACGTTTCTCGGCGGGGCCTACCTGACCGAGGTGCTGCGCGCCGGTGTCGAGGCGGTGCCCGCCGCACAGCTGGAGTCCGGGCGCTCCATCGGGTTGTCCGAAGGCCAGCTGCTGCGCCACGTGATCCTGCCCCAGGCCGGCATCCTCAGCCTGCCGGCGCTGTTCGCCAACTTCATCTTCCTGCTCAAGGAAACCACCGTGGTGTCGGCGGTGGCGGTGCCCGAGATTCTCTACACCACCAAGAGCTACATCGCCCTGTACTACAAGACCTACGAAATGCTCGCGGTGCTGACGCTGATCTGCGTGCTGCTGTTCTTGCCGTTGTCGCTGCTGCTGAGCCGTCTGGAAAGGAGGTTGCAACATGGCCAGTTCGGGTCTTGAACTGCTGCTGGTGTCGCTGCCGCAACTGGCCCAGGGCGCCGCGCAAACCCTGTCGATCTCGGCCCTGGGCATCGCCTTCAGCACCCTGGGCGGGGTGCTCTACGGCGTGCTCGCCACCCTCGGCAAGCGCAGCGTGAACCTGGTGCTGCGGGTGTACCTGGAGCTGTTTCGGGCGATACCGGTACTGGTGTGGCTGTACCTGCTGTTCTTCGGCCTGCCGATCTTCTTTGCCGTGAGCATTCCCAGCTTCTGGTGCGCGGTGCTGGTGTTGTCGCTGTGGGGTGCCAGCGAGGTGGGCGAGGTGGTGCGCGGTGCACTGCATTCGCTGCCGCGCGGGCAACGCGAGGCGGGGCTTTCGATCGGCCTGGATGGCTGGCAGCTGTATGGCTACGTGCTGCTGCCCCAGGCACTCAAGCGCATGACCCCGCCGACCATCAACATCTACACACGCATCATCAAGACCAGTTCGCTGGCAGTGCTGATCGGCGTGGTGGACGTGATCAAGGTGGGCCAGCAGATCATCGAGCGCACCTATGAGTCGGTGCTGATCTACGGCGCGCTGTTCCTGTTCTTCTTTTTCATCTGCTACCCGCTGTCGGCCGCCTCGCGGGCGCTGGAGCGGCGCTGGACACACGCATGAGCGCATTGATCGAGTTCAAGGGTTTCAACAAGTTCTTCGGTGAGCACCAGGTGCTCAAGGGCATCGACCTGCAGGTGCGCAGCGGCGAAGTGGTGGTGATCCTGGGCCCCAGCGGCTGCGGCAAGAGCACCCTGCTGCGCTGCCTCAATGGCCTGGAAGTGGCCCACGGCGGCAGCCTGACACTGGCCGGTAAAGAGCTGCTGAGCAAGGCCACCGACTGGCGCCAGGTGCGCCAGCAGGTGGGCATGGTGTTCCAGAGCTACCACCTGTTCGGCCACATGAGCGTGATGGAAAACCTGCTGCTCGGGCCGCTCAAGGTGCAGAAGCGCGAACGCCTCGAGGCCCAGGCCCAGGCCGAAGCACTGCTGGCGCGGGTGGGCCTGCTGGATAAGCGCGACGCCTATCCGCGCCAGCTTTCCGGTGGCCAGCAACAGCGTATCGCCATTGTGCGTTCGCTGTGCATGAACCCGCAGGTGATGCTGTTCGACGAGGTGACCGCCGCCCTCGACCCGGAGATGGTCAAGGAAGTGCTGCAGGTGATCCAGGGCCTGGCCCGCGACGGCATGACCCTGTTGATCGTGACCCATGAAATGGCCTTCGCTCGCGCGGTGGCCGACCGCATCGTGTTCATGGAGGCCGGCAGGATCCTTGAACAGAGCCCCCCCGAGAGCTTCTTTACGAACCCGCAGACCGCACGCGCGCAGCAGTTCCTGGAGAAATTCTCCTTTGTCGAAAGCCTGCCCAAGACACCACACAAGGAACTGTCATGAAGACTGCCCACGCTTCAAAACTGCTGCTGTCGCTGTTCACCCTGGCCGTACTGGCCGGTTGCAACAAATCCGAAGCGCCGAGCAAGCCTGCCGCCAATGCCGCAGCGCCGGCCACCAGCTACCTGGAAACCATCAAGGCCCGCGACAAACTGATCGTCGGCGTGTTCACCGACAAGCCGCCATTCGGCTATGTGGATGAAAGCGGGCGCTATGTGGGTTTTGACACCGACATCGGTCGCGAGCTGGCCAAGTCGCTGCTGGGCGACGAGAACAAGGTCGAGTTCGTGGCCGTGGAGCCGGCCAGCCGCATTCCCTTCCTGCAGAGCGACAAGGTCGACCTGATTCTGGCCAACATGACCGTGACCCCGGAGCGCAAGGAAGCGGTGGAGTTCACCAACCCCAACCTGCGCGTGGCGGTACAGGCGCTGGTGCCCGAGGGCAGCGAGGTGAAGAAGCTCGACGACCTGGCGGCCAAGACCACCATCGTCACCACCGGCACCACGGCGGACATCTGGCTGACCAAGAACCACCCGGACTGGAAACTGCTCAAGTTCGAGAAGAACTCCGAGTCGTTGCAGGCGTTGGCCAATGGCCGTGGCGATGCGTATGCGCAGGACAACCTGATCCTGTTCAGCTGGTCCAAGCAGAACCCGGGCTACCGTGTGCTGGACGAGAAGCTGGGCGAGGAAGCGCCGATTGCGCCGGCGGTGAAGAAGGGCAACATCGAGCTGCGTGACTGGGTCAACAGCGAGCTGGCGCGCCTGGGCGAGCAGAAGTACCTGCTCAAGCTGTATGACCAGTACGTGCGCAAGGAGCTTAGCGACGACACCAAGCCGGAGAGCGTGATCGTCGAGGGCGGCAAATGGCAGGGCTGAGGCCCTGACACCGCGTCGCTCTTATCGCGGGTCAAGCCCGCTCCCACACAGACAGCGACGGTCCTTGTGGGAGCGGGCTTGACCCGCGATGGGCCGCCCCGCGGCCCCGCCTTCTCTCCGGCCACCGCCCTTGCCCCACCCCCCGCGTCTACCCCAACGCCTTCTCCAGCACGATGCAGTTGCTCTGCGCATCCTGCTCCAGCGCCGCGATCAAACGCGATGCAGGCGACAGCCCCCACCCCTCGCAACGTCGCCGCTGTGCTCAATTGCCCCCAGGACAAGCGGCACGCGGAACCCTGATCTACGCTAACAGTCGCATCTAGCAACTGCCCAGAACCCACGCAAGGAGCCCGCATGACGGTGTCGCCCCCCAACCTGATCGTCTGCCTGGGGCTTGCGCTGCTGCTTGGCTGCGGCGAGAAGAAAGCCGCCGCACCCGACCTGCCCAGGGTGGCGGTGCAACAGGTCAAGGCCGGCGACTTTGCAGCCTCCGTGACCCTCACCGGCGATGTCCAGGCACGGGTGCAGGCCGACCTGTCGTTTCGCGTGGGCGGCAAGATCATCGAGCGCAACGTCGACGTGGGCGATCACGTCAGCGCCAATCAGGTGCTGGCGCGCCTGGACCCCAAGGACCTGCAAACCAATGTCGACTCGGCCAAGGCCGAGGTCTTCGCCGAACAGGCTCGCGTGACCCAGACTTCCGCCGCCTTCGTGCGCCAGCAGAAGCTGCTGCCCAAGGGCTACACCAGCCAGAGCGAGTACGACGCGGCCCAGGCCGCCCTACGCAGCAGCCAGAGCGCGCTCAAGGCCGCCCAGGCGCAACTGGCCAACGCCCGCGAACAACTGAGCTACACCGCGCTGATCGCCGAGGCGCCCGGGGTGATCACCGCGCGCCAGGCCGAGGTGGGGCAGGTGGTGCAGGCCACCGTGCCGATCTTCACCCTGGCCCGCGACGGCGAGCGCGACGCGGTGTTCAACGTCTACGAATCGCTGCTGATGGCGCCACCCACCCAGCAGGCGATCATCGTCAGCCTGCTCGACGACCCCAAGGTGCAAGCCAAGGGGCACGTGCGCGAAATCACCCCGACGGTCTCGGCGCAAAGCGGCACGGTGCAGGTCAAGGTCGGCCTGAGCGAGGTGCCGCCGGCCATGCAGCTGGGCTCGGTGGTGAGCGCCACCGCCAGGGCCGAGGGCACCCCGAGCATCGAGCTGCCGTGGTCGGCGCTGACCAAGGATGTGCATGACCCGGCGGTGTGGCTGGTGGGCCAGGACAACAAGGTCAACCTGCGCAAGGTCAAGGTGCTGCGCTACCTCACCGGCAAGGTGGTGGTGGGCGACGGCCTCAAGGGCGGCGAAACCGTGGTGATCGCGGGTGGGCAGCTGCTGCACCCGGACATGCAGGTGGAAGTGGCAGACCCAGCCGATATCGGGGTGACGCAATGAGAACCCTGTGGCTGATGTTCGGTTGTGTGTTGCTGGCCGCCTGCGCCGATGACGAGCCGCCGCCCGAGCCGGTGCGCCCGGTGCTGTCCCAGGTGGTGCAGGCGCAGGACCAGGCGCGCCTGGGGCGCTTTGCCGGCTCCATCCAGGCGCGCTACGAAAGCACCCTGGGCTTTCGCGTGGGCGGGCGCATCGCCCGGCGCTGGGTGGATGTGGGCGCCACGGTGAAGGCCGGCGACACCCTGGCCACCCTCGACCCCACCGACCAGCAGAACCAGTTGCGTGCCGCCGAAGGCGACCTGGCCAAGGTGCAGGCGCAGTGGATCAACGCCCAGGCCAACGCCCGTCGTCAGCAGCAGCTGTTCGACCGGGGCGTGGGGGCCCAGGCCCAGCTGGACATCGCCCAGACCGACCTGAAGACTACCGGCGCCTCGCTCGAACAGGCCAAGGCGGCGGTCAACCAGGCCCGCGACCAGCTGGGCTACAGCACCTTGCAGGCCGACCACCCCGCCGTGGTCACTGCCTGGCAGGCCGAGGCCGGGCAGGTGGTCACCGCCGGCCAGGGCGTGGTCACGCTGGCGCGCCCGGACGTCAAGGAGGCGGTGATCGACCTGCCCGCAGGCCTGGCCGACGAACTGTCGGGCGAGGTGAAGTTCCTGGTGGCCGCGCAGCTCGACCCCAGCGTGAACACCAGTGCCGTGCTGCGCGAGATCGAGCCCCAGGCCGACGCGGCCACGCGTACCCGGCGCGCGCGCCTGACCCTGGCCGACACCCCCGAGGCCTTTCGCCTGGGCACGGCCATCAGCGTCACCCTGAGCTCGGCGATCCAACCGCGTAGCGAGCTGCCGTTGAGCGCCCTGCAGGAGGTCGACGGGCACACCCGGGTATGGGTCGTCGACCCGCAGGAGCATACGGTTTCATTGCGTGACGTGAAGGTCAGCGAGCGGCTGGACAACAGCGTGGTGCTCAGTGCCGGCCTGCAGCCGGGCGAGCGTGTGGTCACGGCGGGGGTCAACAGCCTCAAGCCTGGCCAGAAGGTAAAAATCGATGAGGAAGGCCCGCGATGAAAGGAAGCTTCAACCTGTCGGAATGGGCACTCAAGCACCAATCCTTCGTCTGGTACCTGATGTTCGTCGCGTTGCTGATGGGGGTGTTTTCCTATTTCAACCTGGGCCGTGAAGAGGACCCCTCGTTCACCATCAAGACCATGGTCATCCAGACCCGCTGGCCCGGCGCCACCCAGGACGAGACCCTGCTGCAGGTCACCGACCGCATCGAGAAGAAACTCGAGGAACTGGACTCGCTCGACTACGTGAAAAGCTACACCCGGCCCGGCGAGTCGACGGTGTTCGTCAACCTGCTCGATACCACCAAGGCTGGCGACATCCCGCAGATCTGGTACCAGGTGCGCAAGAAGATCCAGGACATCCGCGGCGAGTTCCCCCAGGGCATCCAGGGCCCCGGCTTCAACGACGAGTTCGGCGATGTGTTCGGCTCGGTGTATGCGTTCACCGCCGACGGCATCTCGATGCGCCAGCTGCGCGATTACGTCGAGCAGGTACGTGCAGAAATCCGCGAGGTGCCGGGGCTGGGCAAGGTCGAGATGATCGGCCAGCAGGACGAGGTGCTGTACCTGAACTTCTCCACCCGCAAGCTGGCGGCCCTGGGCATCGACCAGCGTCAGGTGGTGCAGGCGTTGCAGGCGCAGAACGCGGTGACCCCGGCCGGGGTGATGGAGGCCGGCCCCGAGCGCATCTCGGTGCGCACCACTGGCCAGTTCGCCTCGGAGAAAGACCTGGAGCAGGTCAACCTGCGCCTGGACGACCGCTTCTATCGCCTGGCCGATATCGCCGAGATCAGCCGCGGCTACGCCGACCCGCCCACGCCGATGTTCCGCTACGACGGCAAGCCTGCCATCGGCCTGGCCATCGGCATGAAGAAGGGCGGCAACATCCAGGCCTTCGGCAAGCAGCTGCACGAGCGCATGGAGGCCGCCACCGCCGACCTGCCGGTGGGCGTGGGCGTGCACACCGTGTCGGACCAGGCGGTGGTGGTCGAGGAGGCCGTGGGCGGCTTTACCAGTGCGCTGTTCGAGGCGGTGGTGATCGTGCTGGTGGTCAGTTTCATCAGCCTCGGGGTGCGTGCCGGGCTGGTGGTGGCCTGCTCGATCCCGCTGGTGCTGGCCATGGTGTTCGTGTTCATGGAGTACAGCGGCATCACCATGCAGCGGATCTCCCTCGGCGCGCTGATCATCGCGCTGGGCCTGCTGGTGGATGATGCGATGATCACCGTAGAGGTGATGGTCACGCGGCTGGAGAAGGGCGAGAGCAAGGAGCAGGCGGCCACGTTCGCCTACACCTCCACTGCGTTCCCGATGCTCACCGGCACCCTGGTGACGGTGGCGGGTTTCGTGCCCATCGGCCTGAACGCCAGCTCCGCGGGCGAGTACACCTTCACCCTGTTTGCGGTGATCGCCGTGGCGCTGCTGGTGTCGTGGGTGGTGGCGGTGCTGTTCGCGCCGGTGCTGGGGGTGCACCTGCTCAGCGCCAAGGTCAAGGCCCACGACGCCGAGCCCGGGCGTATCGGTCGCGGTTTCAACCATGGCCTGCTGTGGTGCATGCGCCACCGCTGGATCACCATCATCGGCACCGTGGTGCTGTTCGCCCTGGCGGTGTTCAGCATGCGCTTCGTGCAGAACCAGTTCTTCCCGTCCTCGGACCGTCCGGAGATCCTGGTGGACCTCAACCTGCCGCAGAACGCCTCCATCGACGAGACGCGCAAGGCGGTGGACAAGCTGGAGGCGACCCTCAAGGACGACCCGGACATCGTGCGCTGGAGTACCTACATCGGTCAGGGCGCGATCCGTTTCTACCTGCCGCTGGACCAGCAGCTGGAGAACCCGTACTACGCCCAGCTGGTGATCGTGAGCAAGGGCCTGGAGTCGCGCGAGGCGCTGACGGCGCGTCTGAAGGAGCGCCTGCGCAAGGACTTCGTCGGCATCGGCAGCTACGTGCAATCGCTGGAGATGGGCCCGCCGGTGGGGCGGCCGATCCAGTACCGGGTCAGCGGCAAGGACATCGACCAGGTGCGCAAGCATGCGATCGAACTGGCGGCGCTGCTCGATGGCAACTCCCATGTGGGCGAGATCATTTACGACTGGAACGAGCCGGGCAAGGTGCTGCGCATCGACATTGCCCAGGACAAGGCGCGCCAGCTTGGGCTGTCGTCCGAGGACGTGGCCAACCTGATGAACGGCATCGTCAGCGGCTCGCCGGTGACCCAGGTGAACGATGACATCTACCTGATCGACGTGATCGGGCGCGCGGTGGACAGCGAGCGTGACTCGCCGCAGACCCTGCAGAACCTGCAGATCGTCACGCCCAGCGGCACCTCGATTCCGTTGTTGGCGTTTGCCACGGTGCGCTACGAGCTGGAGCAGCCGCTGGTGTGGCGGCGTGACCGCAAGCCGACCATCACGGTCAAGGCGGCGGTGCGTGACGAGATCCAGCCGACCGACCTGGTGGCGCAGCTCAAGCCGCAGATCGACGAGTTTGCGCGTAAGTTGCCGGCCGGTTATCAGGTGGCGACGGGGGGCACGGTGGAGGAGAGCGGCAAGGCCCAGGGGCCGATTGCCAAGGTGGTGCCGTTGATGCTGTTTCTGATGGCGACGTTCCTGATGATTCAGCTGCACAGTGTGCAGAAGCTGTTCCTGGTGGCGAGCGTGGCGCCGCTGGGCTTGATTGGCGTGGTGCTGGCGCTGATCCCCACGGGTACGCCGATGGGGTTCGTGGCGATATTGGGCATTCTGGCGCTGGCGGGGATCATCATCCGCAACTCGGTGATCCTGGTGACGCAGATCGATGCGTACGAGGCTGATGGGTATGCGCCGTGGGATGCGGTGGTGGAGGCCACGGACCATCGTCGCCGGCCGATTCTGCTGACGGCGGCGGCGGCGAGCCTGGGCATGATTCCGATTGCGCGGGAAGTGTTCTGGGGGCCGATGGCCTACGCGATGATTGGCGGCATCATTGTCGCCACGTTGCTGACCTTGCTGTTTTTGCCGGCGCTGTATGTGGCCTGGTACAAGATCAAGGAGCCGCAGCGCGAGTAATGGCCATCGCGGGTCGAGCCCGCTCCTACAGGTCCGGTGTTGTCTCTGTGGGAGCGGGCTCGCCCCGCGATGGCCGTTACCGGTTCTAGAGCCATACGGCGTCCCAATGCGGATAGTCGCCGAGCCGCTTTACCAGCCCCGCCCGCAAAGGATTGGCAACGATGTAGCGGGCGACTGCGCGCGCATCGTCTTCCCGTCTTAACGCACGATCATGAAACCCGGGCTGCCAGATGCGCCCCTGATGCCTGCAAGCCTTGAGTACGGCACAACCCGTGCGCGACTTGAAACGTCGCATGAGTGTCGCCAGGGTCAGGTTCTGCAACTCGATCAACCAGTGAACGTGGTCAGGCATGACGACCCAGGCCAGCGAGTGTGCACTGCCTTCTCGCTGCGCCTGCATGAACTGGGCTACCACCAGGCGCGCGATGTGGAAGTCCCGAAGAAGAGGTTTGCGGTGTTCGATGATGCTGGTAAGCAGGTAAAGCCGGCCAGGTTCCGAGAAACGGCCGCGGCGCAGGAAACGAGAGCTTGGACAGTCCATGTCGATCTCCTTGAGGTTGAAATCTCAAGGTAGTCAGGTGTGCACCTGCATGAAGGGTGTCATTGACTCCGGATGTGTCCGGGCTGGCCAATCGCGGGTCAAGCCCGCTCCCACAAGGACTTCAGCGGACCTGTGGGAGCGGGCTTGACCCGCGATACGGACGCTGCGGTCTATCTTTTGTTCAACCCCCGCGCCAACCGGTCCCCGCCCAGCTGGATCAACGCCACCAGCACTACCAGCATCACGATCACCGTCAGCATGATCTGGCTGTCGAAGCGCTGGTACCCGTACCGGTACGCGATGTCCCCCAACCCTCCGGCACCAATCGCACCGGCCATCGCCGACGAATTGATCATGGTCACCAGGGTGATGGTGAAGCCGCCCACGATCCCCGGCAGCGCCTCGGGCAACAGCACATGCCAGACGATGTGCCAGCGCCGGCACCCCATCGCCTGCGCCGCCTCGATCAGCCCGTGATCCACCTCGCGCAGGCTCACCTCGGCAATGCGCGCAAAAAACGGTGTGGCCGCAATCGTAAGCGGCACCACCGCCGCCCACACGCCATACGTGGTGCCCACGATCAGCCGAGTGAACGGGATCAACGCCACCATCAGGATCAGAAACGGTATCGAGCGGAACAGGTTGACGAACGCCCCCAGCACGCGGTTCACCAGCGGCGCCTCGTAGATGCCGCCCTTGCCGCTGGTCACCAGGATCACCGCCAGCGGAATGCCCGCCAGCAACGCGATCAGCGACGACACGCCCACCATCAGCAAGGTGTCGAGTACCCCCTGCAACAAACGATCAAACCACATAGCCCAGCACCTCCACCTGCGCCGCCCACTGGCGCGCCCGTTCGATCACCTGCGCATGCCCGTGCGCCGAGTTGGCCACCGACACCACCAACTGCCCCAGCGCACGTTCCTGGATTGGTTCGATACCGCCCTGCAGCAGGCTCACCTGGCCGCCCAGCAACGCGAACAGCGTCGACAGTTCCGGTGCCTCGCGGTCGCGCCCGCTGACGCGCAGGCGCAGTACCAGCGCGGCCTGCGCATTCGGCGCCTCGGGCAGCAGGCGGGCCTGCAGGTGCTGCGGCAAGGCTGGCTGCAGCGGGGCCAGCAAGGTCTTGCTGACCGCGTGCTGCGGGTCGCCGAACACCTGCCACACCGCCCCCTGCTCGACGATGCGCCCGCGCTCGAGCACCACCACGCGATGGCAGATATCGCGGATCACCGCCATCTCGTGGGTAATCAGGATGATGGTCAGGCCCAGACGCTGGTTGATGTCGCGCAGCAGCGCCAGAATCGAGCCGGTGGTCTCCGGGTCCAGCGCCGAAGTGGCCTCGTCGCACAGCAGTATCTGCGGGTCGTGCACCAGCGCGCGGGCAATCCCCACGCGCTGCTTCTGCCCGCCCGACAACTGCGCCGGGTACACCCCGTGCTTGTCCTGCAGGCCCACCAGCTCCAGCAGTTCGGCCACCTTGCGCTGGCGCTGGGCCTTGGGCACGCCGGCCACCTTCAGCGGCAGTTCGACGTTCTGCCACACGGTCTTGGCCGACATCAGGTTGAAGTGCTGGAAGATCATGCCGATACGTCGGCGCAACGCCACCAGGTGGTCCTCGTTATGCTCGCCGATGTCGACCTGGTCGATCAGCACCCGGCCGCTGCTGGGTTGCTCCAGGCGGTTGAGGGTGCGGATCAGCGACGATTTGCCGGCGCCGCTGCGGCCGATGATGCCGAAGATCTCGCCGCGCTGGATGTTCAGGTCGATGTCCGCCAGCGCCGCCGTGGCCTGCCCGGGGTAGGTCTTGTTGACGCCGATCAGGCGCACTTGCGCGCTGCTCAACTCAGGGTGCAGCGCGTGCCGTGGCGCGGGCTGCGCAGGTGGGCTGGGGTGCGCCGTCTGGCGGGCGGTGGCAGCACTCATCTCAGCTCTCCCAGCCCGGCTGGTAGAGCTTGCCGTAGGCTTTGTCGAGGGCTGCGCGCACCACCGGCGAGTGCTGGTAGATATCCACGAACCTGGCCAGGCGCGGGTCGTCCTTGCTCTGCGGGCGGATCACGAACTGGATCACGTATTCCTTGTGCTCCACGCCGTCGAACATCAGTGCCGAACCTGCATCGAAGGTGTTGGCCAGGCGGATGTAGTGCGGGTAGCCCTGCACCAGGTCGGCGTCGTCATAGGCACGTACCAGTTGCACGGCCTCGACCTGCAGGATTCTGAGCTTTTTCGGGTTGGCGACGATGTCGTCCTCGGTGGCCTTGTAGCCCACCCCCGGCTTGAGCGTGATCAGGCCGGCCTTGGCCAGCAGTTGCAGGCCGCGTCCGCCGTTGATCGGGTCGTTGGCGATGGCGGCGGTGGCGCCCTGGGGCAGCTCGTCGAAGCTTTTGTACTTTTTCGAGTACAGCCCGACATTGTTGATGATGCCCGGTGCATACGGCACCAGCGTCGAGCCCGCCGCGGCGTTGGCGTTTTCCAGGAACGGGATGTGCTGGAAGTAGTTCACGTCGAGGTCGCCGGCGGCGAGGCTGACGTTGGGCGCGATCCAGTCGCTGAACTCCACCAGTTCCACCTTGAGGCCCTGCTTCTTGGCCTCGTCCACGGCCGCTTCCAGGGCCGGGGCGAAGGCTGCGGTGGTGCCGACCTTGAGCGGTGCATCGTTGGCATGGGCGCCACCGATCAGGCCGAGGGCCAGGGCCAGGGCCGCGACAGGGCGGGCCAGAAATGTCTTAAGCATGCGGTTGCGCTCCAGTCGGGTTGAGGGTGCGATAGCCCGCGCCGGTGTGGTCGGCGGGCAGGTGCGGGCCGGCGGCGAAGAGTTTTTCGCGCAGGCTGCCGTCGGTGTAGGCGGTCTTGTACGAACCGCGACGTTGCAGCTCGGGGATCACCAGGTCGATGAAGTCCTCATAGCTTTCCGGGGTGACGGTGCGGGCCAGGTTGAAGCCGTCCAGGCCGGTCTCCTCGATCCAGCGCTCCAGTTCGTCGGCAACCTGGGTCGGCGAGCCGACTAGGGTGATGTAGCGCCCGCCCAGGGCGTGCTGGTCGAGCAGCTTGCGCCGGGTCCAGTCGTTGTTCTGCAGGTGCTTGGTGGCGGACTGGATGGCGTTGCTCTTGACGTACTGGATCGGCTCGTCCAGGTCGTATTCGGCAAAGTCGATGCCGGTGGAGCTGGCAAAGTGCGCCACGCCGGCCTCGGGGCTGGCATGGCGCAGGTACTCGGCGTGCTTGGCGCGGGCCTGCTCCTCGGTGCGGGCCACGATCACGGTGAGGCCCATGAACACCTTCACCGCGTCGCCATCACGCCCGGCCGCCGTGGCCGCGGCGCGCACCTTGTCGACCTGGGCGCGGGTCGCGGCCTTGTTCTGGCCACTGATGAACACGCATTCGGCATGCTGCCCGGCAAACGCCAGGCCACGCTCGGAGGCGCCGGCCTGGAACAGCACCGGGGTGCGCTGTGGCGACGGTTCGCACAGGTGATAACCCTCCACCCGGTAGAATTCGCCGTGGTGCTGCACCTTGTGCACCTTGGCCGGGTCGGCGTACACGCGCTGTTCGCGGTCGTTGCGCACGGCGTCGTTTTCCCAGCTGCCTTCGAGCAGCTTGTACAGCACCTGCAGGTACTCGTCGGCCTGGTCGTAGCGCCGGTCATGCTCGGGCTGCGCGTCCAGGCCCATGGCCTTGGCCGCGCTGTCGAGGTAGCCGGTGACGATGTTCCAGCCCACCCGACCATTGCTCAGGTGGTCGAGGGTCGAGAGCCTGCGGGCGAACAGGTACGGCGGCTCGTAGGTGAGGTTGGCGGTGAGGCCGAAACCCAGGTGGCGGGTGACCGCGGCCATCGCCGACACCAGCAGCAGCGGGTCGTTGACCGGCAGCTGGATGGACTCCTTGAGTGGCACATCGACCGACTGCTGGTACACGTCGTACACCCCGACGATGTCGGCGATGAACAGCCCGTCGAACAGCCCGCGCTCGAGCAACCGCGCCAGGTCGGTCCAGTACTCGAGGGTCTTGTACCGGGTCGAGGTGTCGCGCGGGTGCGTCCACAGGCCGTGGTTGATATGCCCCACGCAGTTCATGTTGAACGCGTTGAGCAGGATCTTCTTTTTCGCCATCAGATAGTGCCCCGCAACGGTGGGTTTTCATCGTTGAGGTAGAAGTTGCCGATGGCGTGGTACTTCCAGCGCACCGGGTCGTGCAGGGTGTGCACGCGGGCGTTGCGCCAGTGGCGGTCCAGGCCGTGTTCGGCCAGGGTGGCCTGGCTGCCGGCCAGTTCGAACAGCGTGCTGCCGGCGGCCAGGGAGATCTCGGTACTGATGGCGCGCGCCTCGGCCACGGCGATGGAGGCCGCCGCGACGGTGTCGGCATTGGTCTCGGCCTGGGCTCGGTCGAGGTATTCGCCGGCGCGTTCGAGCAAGGCTTCGGTGGCATGCAGGCGGATCGCCAGGTGACCGAAGGACTTGAGCGTCAACGGGTCGTCGACTGCCTTGTCGATACCCGAGTCGATCCATGGCCGGGTGCGCGTGCGCACAAAATGCAGGGCATCTTCATAGGCGGCGCGGGCGATGCCGGTGTCGATGGCGGCGTGCAGAATCTGCGCCAGCGGGCCGACCGGGGTCGGGCGCTCGAAGGCGCTCTGGAACGGCACCACATCGTCGGCTTCGACACGCACGTTGTCGAACACCACCGAGCCACTGCCGGTGGTGCGCTGGCCGAAGCCGCTCCAGTCGTCGATCACGTCGAGCCCGGCGCTGTCGGCGGGCACGAAGGCCAGCTGTTGCACGCCCTGTTCGTCGATCACCGAGGTGGGGATGCGCTGCGCGTACAGCGCGCCAGTGGCGTAGAACTTGCGGCCGTTGATGCGGTAGCCGTCACCGTCACGGGTGAGGGCGGTGGTGCGGTCGTGGGCGGTCTTGGTGCCCAGTTCGGCCAGGGCGTTGCCGAAGCGCCTGCCGGCCAGCACCTCGGCGTAAAGGCGCGCCTGTTGCGGCGGGCTGCCGTTCACGCGCAGCACTTCAAGGGCGTAGAAATGGTTCTGCGGGATCTGCCCCAGCGAGGCGTCGGCCTGGGCGATACGGGCGATGACCTTGGCCAGGGTGACGTTGGACACGCCCGCGCCACCGAAGGCTTTCGGCACGCTGATGCCCCACAGGCCCGAGCGCGAGAACAGCGCCAGTTCCGGGTGCGGCAGGCGGCGTTCGCGGTCGCGCTCGATGCTGTCGCGGCGCAGTTGTTCGGCAATCTGTTCGGCAGTTTCCAACGCCTGGGCATCAGAAGAGATGACCGCCACAAGATCGTGCGGTTGCGGCAATAGGCTCATGAGAGGGCTCCAGTGGTCTGGTCAGATCCAGGAATGCCGGGCAGGCAGGGTCGCGTTGAGGTGGTAGGCGCCCACGGCGTGGTACTTCCAGCGCACCGGGTCGTGAAGGGTGTGCACGCGGGCGTTGCGCCAGTGCCGGTCGAGGTTGAACTCGGCCAGGGTGGCGCGGCTGCCCGACAGCTCGAACAGCTTCTCGCTGGCCTGCAGGGCAATCTCGGTGGTCAGCACCTTGGCTTCGGCCACGGCAATCGAGGCACGTGCGGCAGCGGCGGCATCGATGGGCGCGGCGTTGACCTCGTCGAGCACGCGCGCGGCGCGGCCGAGCAGCGCCTGGGCGGCATGCAGTTCGAGGGTCAGGCGGCCGATGTCGGCAATCACATAGGGGTCGTCACTGGCGCGATCGACCTTGGCGTCGACCCACGGCCGCGCGCGTTCGCGCACGAAGCTGATCGCATCGGCCACTGCGGCCTCGGCGATGCCGGCGTCGATGGCGGCCTGCACCAGCTGCGAGGCGGCGCCCTGGATGTTGGGGCTGTCGGCCTGGCGCCAGTTGTCGAGCACCAGCTCCGCGTCCACCGGCACCTCGTTGAGCAGCACCGTGCCGCTGGCGGTGGTGCGCTGACCGAAGCCGGACCAGTCGTCGACGATACGCAGGCCCGGGCTGCCACGGCGCACGAAGGCCATGACCTGGCGCCCGTCGTCGTTCAGCGCCTTGACTGCCACCCAGTGGGCGAACAGCGCGCCGGTGGAATAGAACTTCTGCCCGGTGAGCAGAAAGTGATCGCCCTGGCGCACGGCGCGGGCCTTGAGTTCGAGGGTGTTCTTGCTGCCGCGCTCGGGGCCGGCATTGCCGATGCGCCAGCCGTCGAGCACCGACTTGAACAGCAGGTGCTTCTGGCGTTCGTTGCCGGTGTTCTTGACCTGCTGGAGGATGCCGAACTGGTTCTGCGGGATCTGCCCCAGGGCCGGGTCGGCCGCACTGATGATGCGGAACACCTCGGCGATGGTGGCGAAGGAAACGTCCGGCCCGCCGTGCTCGCGCGGGATGCTGATGCTGCCCAGGCCGCTGCGGGTGAACTGCTCGATCTCGGCCCACGGCAGCTTGCGCTGCTGGTCGCGGCGGGCGGCCTGCAGGCGCGCGGCGGCGGCCAGTTCATGGGCGGCCTCCAGGGCCTCTGCGTCATTGCGCAGGACCTTGGCCGGCAGCAGTAATGGGGCGTTGTCCAGATCGCTGTGGACTGCGTCGTGTACCAAGCTGGACATCAGTACCGCTCCTTGGCTGCACTCAATGCCCTGGCGTTGCGCACTGGGGTGATTGTGTTCCTGACCATACCTACCTCACGTATTGGAAACGTCGCCGTGATCGATATGGGCGACAGAAATGCGCTGGTCCGGTGGTCCGGTCTATATACCCTAAGCGTGTATAAAAATTAAATAAACTAACCTTTAGGAATATGCATAGAAGTGCCTCCGCGGCCCTTGGCCGAACACCCGCAGGCGCACGGCCGGGGCCCACTGCGAGCAGTTGCCGACCTTGTCCAGAATGCAGTAGCTGGCGTCCAGGTGCTCGTCGTTGCCGGCTTCCAGCAGCACTTGGGGCGGGATCAGGCCCTGTATCGGGCCGCCGATACCGTCGCCGGGCAGTGGCGCCAGGTCGATGCGCAGGTCGGCCCAGCGCAGGGTGATCGCATCGCCTTCGGCCATGTGCCGGTACGGCGCGATGTTGAACGGTACACCCTGCCCGCAGTGGCTCAGATCCAGCCCTTGGCGCAGCAGCCGGCCAGGCAGGCGCAAGGGCGTCAGGTGCGGGTTCTCCGGGGTGGTCACGTAGCCGCCGGGGCAGTTCAGCTTGACCGCTACCTGCAATGGCGCGGAGCGACGCGGGTGCTGGCCGGGCTGGAGCAGGCGGTAGTGCAGGGTGTTGAGCCCCGGGTAGAGCATCTGCCTGGGCACGGCGAGGGCTATCGAGGTGCCGGGCTCGCCGGCGCGCAGTAGATGCGCGGCCACGTAGCGGTTGCCCCAGAACAGTTCCAGCAGGTCGCCGGCCTGCAGGGTCGGTGCGGTCTGGATGCTGGCTTGCAGGTGGCTGGCGGTGTGCACGCCAATGCCATGGGGCGCGATATGGAGCAGGGCGGGGGGCGGCAGTTCAGATCCTTTGGCTGCGCGGTGCATGGTCCGTTTCCTTGTGCGGGTGGTGGCACGAGGCTTTGGTTATTGGCTGGATCGGCAGGTGAGTCAAGGTGCCCGATGGCCGTGACCGGGCAGTCGGCAGCGCTTCAGAGCGGTCCTACCCGAAGCGGCATGGGGGCTGTGGATAAACTCGGATTTGTCTGTGCTCGGGCGGTGCATCCGGGTCAGTGGGCGTGGCCCTGCGCGCCGAGAAACTTGCCCAGAAACTGGCGTGTGCGTTCTTCCTTCGGCGCGGCGAACAGGGCCTTGGCCTCGCCCTCTTCGACGATCACGCCCTTGTCGAAAAAGATCACCCGGTTGGCCACGTCGCGGGCGAAGTTCATTTCGTGGGTGACGATGATCATGGTGCGGTTTTCCTGGGCCAGGCCGCGAATGGTCGCCAGCACCTCGCCCACCAGCTCGGGGTCCAGCGCCGAGGTGGGTTCGTCGAACAGGATCACCTGCGGCTCCATGGCCAATGCCCTGGCAATGGCCACGCGCTGTTGCTGGCCACCGGACAGGCGCCGCGGGTAGGCATCCTCCTTGCCCGCCAGGCCGACCTTGGCCAGCAGCGCACGGCCCAGGGCCAGGGCCTTTTCGCGGGGGGCCTTCTTGACCACCAGCGGCCCCTCGATGACGTTCTCCAGGGCGGTGCGGTGCGGGAACAGGTTGAAGTTCTGGAACACGAAACCGACCTGCTGGCGCAAGTGGCGAATCAACGTGGCCTGCTTGGCCAGCGGGCGGTCGCCGTCGATCTCGATGTCGGCCACACGAATGCGTCCGCTGCTGGGGGTCTCCAGCAGGTTCAGGCAGCGCAGGAAGGTGGTCTTGCCCGAGCCGCTGGGGCCGATGATGGCGATCACTTCACCGGCCTCGACCTTCAGGCTGATGTCGTCGAGCACGGTCAGGCCGTTGAACTGCTTGCTCAGGCGGGTGACTTCGATCATGCCTCAGGGCTCCAGGTCATGGCGGTTGACCCGCGCTTCCAGACGGTTCTGCAGGTGGGCCAGCGCGCTGGCCAGCACCCAGTAGATCAGGGCGGCGGCCAGGTACATGGTGAAGATCTCGAAGGTGCGTGCGGTAATCAGCTGGGCCTGGCGGAACAGCTCCGGCACCTGGATGGTGGCGGCCAGCGCGGTGTCCTTGACCAGCGAGATGAAACTGTTGCCCAGCGGCGGCAGGGCGGTGCGCGCCGCCTGCGGCAGGATCGCGCGGCGCATCGCCTGGCCGCGGGTCATGCCGATGCTGGCGGCGGCCTCCCACTGGCCGCGGTCGATGGAGCTGATCGCGGCGCGCAGGATTTCACAGGCATAGGCGGCCATGTTCAGGGAAAACCCGATCAGCGCCGCGGGCAGCGGGTCCAGCTCGATGCCCAGCTGCGGCAGGCCGTAATAGATCATGAACAGCTGCACCAGCAGTGGCGTGCCGCGAAAGAACGACACGTAGACCCGCGCCGTCCAGCTCAGCAGCTTGATCGCAGACAGGCGCATCAGCGCCAGGCCGAAGCCGATCAACAGGCCGAAGAACATCCCGCCCAGGCTCAGGAACACCGTGAAGTAGGCGCCCTTGAGCAGAAAGGGCGCGCTGTCCAGGGCCAGCTGCAGGCTCTCTTCGATCATTGCGTCACGTCAGCACTGAAATACTTCTCGGAAAGCTTTTTCAGCGTGCCGTCGGCGCGCAGTTTGTCGAGGGCCTTGTTGATCGCGTCGAGCAGTTCCGGCTCGCCCTTGCGCAGGGCCACGCCGGCTTCCTGGCGCGAGAAGGCGTCGCCGGCGGCGATGGTGTCCTTGGCTTTTCTGGCGTATTCCAGTGCGGCCAGGCGGTCGATCAGGATGGCGTCGATGCGGCCCACGCGCAGGTCCTGGAACTTGCTCGGGTCATCGTCGTAGGTCTTGATGATGGCCTTGGGCACGTTGTCCTTGAGCCATTGCTCGTAGTTGGTGCCCAGGCCCACGCCCACCTTCTTGCCGGCCAGGTCCTGTGCGGTCTTGATGGTGTCCTTGTTCTTGGTCAGCACCAGGGCCTGGATGCCGGAAACGGTGTAGGGCTCGGAGAAGTCGTATTTCTTCTTGCGCTCGTCGGAGATGGTCACCTGGTTGACCACGATGTCCAGACGCTTGGATTCAAGGGCGGCGAGGATGCCGTCCCACTTGGTCGGCTGCAGCCTGGCCTTGACCCCGAGTTCCTTGGCCAGGGCCTCGGACAGCTCGACCTCGAAGCCGGTCAGCTTGCCGTCGGTGTCGACGAAGCTGAACGGCGGGTAGGTGCCCTCCAGGCCGACACTGATGCTGCCGCTGTCCTTGATCTTCTGCAATTGCTCGCCGGCGACCGCCTGGCCAAGCAGGCCCAGGCCAAGTACCAGGGCAGCCCCTGTGCCCAGCAACTGTTTACCGAATACGGAAATCGTCATGACTGGCCCCGCTGATATCAATTAAGCCGTTATTGGTTGACTGCTCCAGACCTCAGGGTAGGCGAATAATGCAGGTGCCCCACCGGTATGCAGAAAAATCAGCGGGCCCTCGTCGAAACGCTGGCGCGCGATGCCGTCGAGCAGCCCGGCCATGGCCTTGCCGGTGTACACCGGGTCCAGCAGCAGGCCCTCGTGGCTGGCCAGCAGGCGGATGGCGGCCAGGGTGCCGGCATTCGGTTCGCCGTAGCGCGGCGCGAAGTACTCGTCCCACAGTTCGACCTTGAAGGCGTCAGGCAGGTCGATGCCCAGCAGCTCGGCGGTGCGTTCGGCCAGGCCCTGCACCTTGGGGCGCTGGGCCTCGTCGCTGCGCGACACGGTCACGCCGATCAGCGGCAGTTGCGGCAGCGCTTGGGCCAGCGCCAGGCCCAGGCCGCTGTGGGTGCCCGCACTGCCGGAGGCCAGCACCACCCCGGCGAAGGTCTGCCCGCTGCGGGTGATCTGCTCGGCCAGCTCCAGCCCGGCGCGCACATAGCCCAGGGCGCCACGCGCATTGGAACCGCCAATCGGCACGATGTAGGGCTTGCGTCCGCTGGCATGCAGGCGCACGGCCAGCGCCTGCAACTGGTCATCGGCATCGTCGAGGTTATCCACAAGCTCGACCCTGGCGTCGAACAGCTCCAGCAGCAGGCGGTTGCCGTTGTGCTGGTAGGCGGGGGAATCGGTGCCGATGGGGTTTTCCAGCAGGGCCACGCAGCCCAGGCCCAGTTGCGCGGCCAGTGCTGCGGTCTGGCGCACGTGGTTGGACTGGATGGCGCCAGCGGTGATCAGCGTGTCGGCACCGCTGGCCAGCGCGTCGGCGGCCAGGTACTCGAGCTTGCGCAGCTTGTTGCCGCCCAGGGCCAGCGGGGTGAGGTCGTCGCGCTTGATGTAGATGTCGCGCCCGGCCCAGGCCGACAGGCGTTCGAGCCGGTGCAGCGGGGTGGGTGCATCGAGCAAGGGCAGGCGTTTGAAGCGTTCGAGCTGGTGTTCGATCATGGCATCGGGCTGACTGGGGAAACTTCGACTATAGGCAGCCGTGGGCGTCTCTTCCACTGGGCCGGCTTATGCCGGATTTATAGCCAAAGCGCATAAAGGGATATTTTTTCCGCCGTGGCCATTTGCCGTAAAGTGATCCGCAACAAGGCGGCCACCCCCTCCACAAGCCGCCGCCGCGTCAGGAGAAACAACCGTGAGCGACAACGCGCAAACAGGCCATTGGCAGTTGCAAACCCTCGTCAGCCAGCTGCGTTCAGCCCGTGACCAATGGCGCAGCCGCAATGGCCGCAGCAGTGGCGAGCAGGGCGGGCGCGAGCTGCCCTCGCGCGAGGCGATGCGCCAGATTCTCGAGCAGCTGTGCGGCGCGCTGTTCCCCATGCGCCTGGGCCCGGTGGACCTGCGCGAAGAGAGCGAAGACTTCTATGTGGGCAACACCCTGGACGCGGCGCTGACCGCATTGCTGGCCCAGGCGCGCCTTGAGCTGCGCTACGCCGCGCGCCAGGGCAAGGCCGAGTCGCTGGAGATTGACGCCCAGGCGCTGCGCCTGATCCAGGATTTCGCCGCCGCCCTGCCGGGCCTGCGCACGTTGCTCGATACCGATGTACTGGCGGCTTATCACGGCGACCCGGCGGCGCGCAGCGTGGACGAGGTGCTGCTGTGCTACCCCGGCGTGCTGGCAGTGATCCACCACCGCCTGGCGCATCACCTGTACCGCGCCGGGCTGCCGCTGCTGGCGCGCATCAGTTCGGAGCTGGCGCATTCGGCCACCGGCATCGACATTCACCCCGGCGCGCAGATCGGCCCGAGCTTCTTCATCGACCATGGCACCGGTGTGGTGATCGGCGAGACGGCGATCATTGGCGAGCGGGTGCGTATCTACCAGGCGGTGACCCTGGGCGCCAAGCGGTTCCCGGCGGACGAGTCGGGGCAGTTGCAGAAGGGCCAGCCGCGCCACCCGATCGTCGAGGACGACGTGGTGATTTACGCCGGCGCGACTATTCTGGGGCGTATCACCATCGGCAAGGGCTCGACCATCGGCGGCAATGTGTGGCTGACCCGCAGTGTGGCGGCAGGCAGCAACCTGACCCAGGCCAATCTGCAGCATGATGATGGGACGCAGAAGTAGATCTTCAGTGTTTTTGAAGGCCTCATCGCGGGCCGAGCCCGCTCCCACAACGATCACCGCTGTTCTTGTGGGAGCGGGCTTGACCCGCGATGGGTCGCACCGTAACCCCCATCCATGTTTAACTTGAACGTTCGTTCAACTTAAACGGTGGTCCGCTGCCGGTGTTCAACAGGAGGAAACCCTTTGCTGAACCCGTACAACTCAACCCTCACACACCCCCGCGAGGTGCACACGCAATGAGTGCACCGTCTTCGAATACCCCCAGCACTATCCGCATGAACCCCCCGGTGTTCTATTTTGCCGCCAGCTTCATCCTGCTGTTCGGCCTGGCCGTGATCAGCAACCCGCAGGTGGCCGGTGAATGGCTGCTGGCGGCTCAGAACTGGGCCGCCAACACCGTGGGCTGGTACTACATGCTGGCGATGACCCTGTACCTGGTCTTCGTGGTGGTCACCGCCTTGTCCGGCTACGGCAAGATCAAGCTCGGTGCCGACCACGACGAACCCGAGTTCAGCTACCTGTCGTGGGCCGGCATGCTGTTCGCCGCCGGCATCAGCATCACGCTGTTCTTCTTCTGCGTCTCCGAACCCCTGACCCACCTGCTGCAGCCGCCCCAGGGCGAAGCCGGCACCGCCGAGGCCGGGCGCCAGGCGATGCAGCTGCTGTTTCTGCACTGGGGCCTGCACGGCTGGGGCGTGTTCGCCTTCGTGGGCATGGCGCTGGCCTACTTCGCCTACCGCCACAACCTGCCGCTGGCGCTGCGTTCGGCGCTGTACCCGCTGATCGGCAAGCGCATCAACGGCCCCATCGGCTACGCGGTGGACGGCTTCGGCATCATCGCCACGGTGTTCGGCCTGGGCGCCGACATGGGCTTTGGCGTGCTGCACCTGAACTCGGGCCTGGACTACCTGTTCGGCATCCCGCACACCCAGTGGGTGCAGGTGATCCTGATCAGCCTGATGATGGGGGCAGCGGTGGTGGTGGCCATCGCCGGGGTCGACAAGGGCGTGCGGGTGATGTCCGACATCAACATGGTGCTGGCCTGCGCACTGCTGCTGTTCGTACTGTTCGCCGGGCCTACCCAGCACCTGTTCAACACCCTGATCCAGAACCTGGGCGACTACCTGGGCGCGTTGCCGCGCAAGAGCTTCGATGTGTACGCCTACAACGAACCGAGCGACTGGCTGGGCGGCTGGACGGTGTTCTACTGGGCCTGGTGGATTGCCTGGGCGCCGTTCGTCGGGTTGTTCATCGCACGGATTTCCCGCGGGCGCACCATCCGCGAGTTCGTGTTCGGCGTGCTTCTGATTCCGCTGGGCTTCACCCTGGCGTGGATGTCCATCTTCGGTAACAGCGCGATCCTGCAGGTGCTCAATGGCGCCACGGCGCTGGGGCAGTCGGCGCTGGAAAACCCCTCGATGAGCCTGTACCTGCTGCTGGAAACCTACCCGTGGAGCAAGGTGGTGATCGCGGTCACGGTGTTCATCAGCTTCGTGTTCTTCGTCACTTCGGCCGACTCGGGCACGGTGGTGCTCTCGACCCTGTCGGCCCGTGACGGCAGCCCGGACGAGGACGGCCCCAACTGGCTGCGGGTGTTCTGGGGTGCGATGACGGCGCTGGTGACCAGCGGGCTGCTGTTTGCCGGCAGCATCGACTCGCTCAAGTCGGCGGTGGTGCTGACCTCGCTGCCGTTCTCGGTGATCCTGCTGGCGATGATGTGGGGCCTGCACAAGGCGTTCTACCTGGAGTCGCAGCGTCAGATCGCGCAAATGCACTCGCTGGCACCGTTCGCCAACTCGCGGCGCGGGCGTGGCGGCTGGCGGCATCGCCTGAGCCAGGCGGTGCACTTCCCCTCGCGGGACGAGGTGTACCGGTTCATGGATGACGTGGTGCGCCCGGCGATCGCCGAGGTGACCGACGTGTTTGCCGAGAAGGGGCTGAATGTCATCACCCAGGAAGACCCGAGCCACGACAACGTGAGCCTGAAGATCGGCCATGGCGAAGAGCAGCCGTTCATCTACCAGGTGCAGATGCGCGGCTACTTCACGCCATCGTTCGCACTGGCAGGGCTGGGCACGCAGGAGTTGAAGAACCGGCGCTACTACCGCGCCGAGGTGCACCTGAGCGAAGGCAGCCAGGATTACGACCTGGTGGGCTACAGCAAGGAGCAGATCATCAACGACATCCTCGACCAGTACGAGCGTCACCTGCAGTTTTTGCACATGGTGCGTTAGGGCTGCCGGCCCCTTCGCCGGCAAGGCCGGCTCCTACAGGAGCCGGATTTGCCGGCGAATGCCCCCCTCTTGCCAGCTACGCCCAACGGGGTGTTTTCATACCTTGATTCGTACCACGTAGTACGTAATTGATGGCCGCGGCGCACCGCTTCAAAACGGCTTGTCGCCCAGAATAGTCGCCCGATGCATTACCCGCCGCTGCGGTCGGTAATCGTCCACCGCGTAATGCTGCGTTACGCGGTTGTCCCAGAACGCCACGTCGTTTTCCTGCCAACGCCAGCGGATGGTGAACTCCGGGCGCGTGGCGTGGGCGAACAGCAGTTTCAGGATCGCCTCGCTCTCGGCCTCGCCCAGTTCGTTGATGCGGGTAGTGAAGCCTTCGCTCACGAACAGCGATTTACGCCCGCTCACCGGGTGCGTGCGGATCACCGGGTGCGACAGCGGCGGGTTGTTGCGCCGCGCCGCTTCCCAGCGCGCCAGGTCTTCGGCGGTGTTGCCAAAGCGCTCCAGCGGAAACGACTTGGTGAAGTCGTGGGTGGCGGTCAGCCCGTCGAGCAGCTGGCGCAGCGGCGCCGACAGTGCCTCATAGGCGGCAATGCCGCTGGCCCACAGGGTGTCGCCACCATAGGCCGGCAACTGCTTGGCGCTGAGCACCGCACCCAGCGCCGGGGTGGGCAGAAAGGTCACGTCGGTATGCCAGATGGCGTTGTCGCGTACATCGGTGACGGCCGTGTCGAGCACCAGCACCTGTGGCGTTTCGGGCACGTTGGGGTAGATGGGGTGAATGTGCAGATCGCCGAAACGCGCGGCAAAACTGGCCTGCTGCTGCGGGGTCAGCGGCTGCTCGCGAAAGAACAGCACCTGGTGCTGGAGCAGCGCCTGCTCCACGGCGTCACGGTGTTCACGGCTGATCTCGCGGGTCAGGTCGATGCCGCTGATCTGGGCGCCGAGCGCGGGGCTCAGCGGGGTAATGGTCAGGCTCATGTCGGTCTCTTTGTGCAAGTCTCAATGGCTCTGGCCATGCCAGGGCACCAGCTTGCGCTGCAGGGCGCGCAAGCTCATTTCCAATGCGAAGGCGATCAGGGCAATCACCAGAATGCCCAGCACCACCACGTCGGTCACCAGGAACTGCGCGGCTGACTGCACCATGAAGCCCAGCCCGCTGGTGGCGGCAATCAGTTCGGCGGCCACCAGGGTCGACCAGCCCACGCCCAGGCCGATGCGCACGCCGGTAAGAATGTCGGGCAGTGCGCTGGGCAGGATCACGTGGCGAATCAGTTGTGCCCGGGTGGCCCCCAGCGACTGCGCGGCGCGCAGCCTGGCCGGGTCGACGGTGCGTACGCCGGTGGCAGTGGCGATGGCGATCGGGGCGAAGATCGCCAGGTAGATCAGCAGCACCTTGGACAACTCGCCGATGCCGCACCAGATCACGATCAACGGCAGGTAGGCCAGCGGCGGGATCGGCCGGTAGAACTCGATCAGCGGATCGAAGATGCCGCGGGCAATACGGTTGTGGCCGATGGCGATGCCGATCGGGATTGCGGTCAGGATCGCCGCGCCCAGGGCCAGGCCGATACGCTGCAGGCTCGCGCCCAGGTGCTGCCACAGGGTCGATTCCATGTAGCCCTGGGTCATCAGTAGCCAGGCCTTGCCCAGCACCGCCTCGGGCGAGGGCAGAAACAGCGGCTCGATCCATTCGGCGGCGGTCACCGCCCACCAGGCCAGCAGCAGCGTGGCCAGGGTCAGTACGCTGATCCAGCGTGTGCTCAGGCTGCGCCGCACCTTCACGGGCACCGCTGCAGCAGCGGCAGGTTTGGCCGTTACCGGCAGGTCGAGGCTGCTCATGCGAGCTCCTTGCGCGGGGTGGCGCTGCGTTGGGAGAACACCCGCGACAGTACGTGCTCGCGGGTTTCGATGAAGCGTGGGTCGGACTTGATCGCGCGTGCCGATTCGCCTGCGGCGTAGCGCTGGCCGAAGTCCAGTTGCAGGCGCTCGACGATCTGCCCCGGGTTGGGCGCCAGCAGCACCAGTTCGGTGGCCAGGAACACCGCCTCCTCGATGTCGTGGGTAATCAGGAACACCGGCTTGGCGGTGCGTTGCCACACCTGCAGCAGCAGTTCCTGCATCTGTTCGCGGGTGAATGCATCCAGGGCGCCGAACGGCTCGTCCATCAGCAGGATGCGCGGGTCGGCAGCCAGTGCACGGGCCAGGCCCACACGCTGCTTCTGCCCGCCCGACAATTGCCAGATACGCCGGCTGCCGAAGTCGGCCAGGTCCACCAGGGCGAGCATTTCGCGGGCCCTGGCTTCACGTTGTGCACGGGGTACGCCGGCCAGTTCCAGGCCGAAGCCGACGTTGGCCAGTACGTCCTGCCAGGGCAGCAGGGCGTCGTCCTGGAACACCACGCCACGGTCGGCGCCGGGGCCCTGCACCGCTTGGCCATCGAGGGTGATGCGCCCGGCGCTGGGGGTGACGAAGCCGGCGATCAGGTTGAGCAGCGAAGTCTTGCCGCTGCCGGAAGGGCCCAGGGCCACCAGCAGCTGCTGCGGGCCCAGGCTCAGTGAGATGTCGGCCAGTACGGGTTCGGCAGCGCCGGGGTACTGTGCGCTGATGCGCTCCAGTTGTAGCAGGGCCATGAAGAGGCTCCGGTGTCAGTTGGTGATGAACTGGGCGCTGACATAGGGCGCGTAGTCCGGCAGTACCGCGTCGACCTTGCCTTGTTCCTTGAGAAAGGTGGCGGTGTCGGTGATGGCCTTGGTGGTCGGTGCGCCCAGGGCCGCGACCTGGTCGGCGGCCAGCGGGAACACGTTGCCCTGCAGCAGGCCCGGAATGTCCGCGGCCTTGGCGCCGGAAAGCTTGACCAGCTTGTCGACGTTGGCCTTGTCGGCCAGCCAGGCTTGCGGGTTTTTGCGGTAGTCGGCGTAGGCGTCGAGGGTGACCTTGGCGAAGGCCTTGACGATCTCGGGGTGCTTGGCGGCGAAGTCCTTGCGCACGATCCAGGCGTCGAAGGTCGGCGCGCCTTTTTCGGCCAGCTCGCCGGAGGTGATCAGCACCTTGCCGTTTTCCTTGGCCACGCCCAGGGCTGGGTCCCATACGTAGGTGGCGTCGATGTCGCCGCGCTTCCAGGCGGCGATGATCGCCGGTGGCGCGAGGTTGAGGATCTGCACCTTGGACGGGTCGATGTTCCACTGTTTGAGTGCGGCCAGCAGGCTGTAGTGGCCGGTGGACACGAACGGTACGGCGATCTTCTTGCCGATCAGGTCCTGCGGCGAGTTGATGCCGCTGCCCTCGCGAGCCACCAGTGCCTCGGCGGCGCCGATCTGGGTGGCGATCAGGAAGGTTTCCACCGGCAGCTTGCGGGTGGCGGCGGCGGCCAGGGGGCTGGAGCCCAGGTAGCCGATCTGTACGTCACCGGAGGCGACGGCGGTGATCACGTCGGCGCCGCTGTCGAACTTGCGCCAGTCGATGCTGGCCTTGCTGGTCTTTTCATAGGTGCCATCGACCTGGGCCACCTTGGCCGGATCGACGGTGGTCTGGTAGGCCACGGTCAGGTCGGCGGCCTGGACGAAGAAGGCGGCACCGGCCAGGGCCAGGGCGGTGAACAGGCGCAGCGGGGCAGGCAGGGTCATGGAAAACTCCTCGTCAGGCGGGTAGGCGGTGTGGATGAGGAGAAGACTAGTTGATCTAAGAATTCCAAAATAAATAACTTTTTGGCATTAGCTTAGGAGTCATTGGCTGGATGACCCGGGTCAAGGTGGTCGCTGCCAGGGTGGTGAACAATCGCGGGCTGCCGGGGCAATGAGGAAGATGATCGGTATAAAAAATATCTTTTTAAGAAGATATGGGAATTAGCTTATGGGCTATCCTGCAAAACGCTGAAATAATCGGACTATATTCCGTAATAATCTGAAAAATTCACAAAATTGTCTTTTTTGATTTATAGGATTGTCATTATCCTTCGCACCCAAGGCCGGCGCCTTAGACCAAAGTAGTGAAACGACTGGTTACGATTGACTTATCAGTCACGCTTTGGTGCTAATCGCCAATCGTCTTTGGAGCGGAACGACAGAGTCTGCCCATCAAGCGACACACAAAAATTAGAATCGAAAGGAGTGATGCATGAACAAGTCCAGCCTGGCACTTGCCGTGGCCGTAGGGGTACTGGCCCAGCAAGCGGGTGCAGCCGGTTTTGTGGAAGACAGCAAGGCGAGCATCACTGCGCGCAACTTCTACATCAACCAAGACAACCGTGATGGCACCGCCAAACCTTCCAAGCAGGAAGAATGGGGCCAAGGTTTCATCTTCAACTTCAGCTCGGGCTTCACCGAAGGCACAGTCGGCTTTGGTGTCGACGCCATCGGCCTGGCCGGTTTCCGTCTGGACTCGGGTAAAGGCACCCACTACAACCCAACCAGCTCTGCCAAGGGCGGCCTGGTGTTCCCAACCGACGGCGACGGCCGTGCGGTCAACGAATTCAGCAGCGTGGGCCTGACCGGCAAGGTCAAGATCTCGAAAACCGTCGCTCAGCTGGGCACCCTGCAGCCAAAACTGCCGGTCGTGACCTACAACGACGGTCGTCTGCTGCCGCAGACTTTCGAAGGTGGCCAGATCACCTCGAACGAAATCGACAACCTGACCCTGATCGGCGGCAAGCTGGAACATGCCAAGGGCCGTAACTCGACCAACAACGAGTCGTTGAGCATCGCCGGCTCCAACGCCGCCAGCGGAGGCAAGCGCAGCAACGGCTTCTACTACGCCGGTGCCGACTACAAGGTCACCAAGGACCTGCTGGCGCAGTACTACTACGGCAACCTGGACGACTTCTACAAGCAGCACTTCCTGGGCCTGACCCACACCCTGGCACTGCCAGTGGGTAGCCTGAAGTCCGACCTGCGCTACTTCTACAGTGATTCGGACGGCAAGAACGGCAGCACCGAAGGCCGCCTGGCCGGCTACCGTGCCTCCGGCTACCAGAACAACGGTGAAGTCGACAACCGTACCTGGAGCGCCAAGTTCACCTACAGCCTGCAAGGCCATGCCTTGAGTGCCGGCTACCAGCGCGTCAACGGTACCAGCGACTTCCCGTTCCTGAACCAGGGCGACGGTGCGACCAGCTACCTGATCACCGACGTGCAGATCGGCAAGTTCCAGCGTGCCGGCGAGCGCACCTGGCTGGCGCAGTACGCCTATGACTTCGCTGCCATCGGCGTGCCTGGCCTGACCACCTCCGTAATCTACCTCAAGGGCGACAACGTCAACGCGCCGGGCAGTGACCGTTCCGAGTGGGAACGTGACTTCACCCTGGGCTACGTCGTACCGGAAGGTACCCTCAAGGGTCTGGGCCTGGCCTGGCGTAACGCCTCGCTGCGTTCCGACGCGGTCAACCAGCGCGATCAGGACGAAAACCGTCTGATCCTCAGCTACACCTACAGCTTCCTGTAAGGCCTGGCTGAACGAAAAGCCCCGCCGTGTGCGGGGTTTTTTTTGTTCGTGAATTGATAGGCTTTTCAGTTATAAATAAATCGATATTTATTCTTTTTAACCTTATGCACAGGCAGGCTACAGTGAGGTCATAAACAACCCAGCCAAGGAGCCGCACCATGAGCCTCAGACTCGGCGATATCGCCCCCGATTTCGAACAGGATTCCAGCGCGGGCAAGATCCGCTTCCACGAGTGGCTGGGCGACAGCTGGGGCGTGCTGTTCTCGCACCCCGCCGACTTCACCCCGGTGTGCACCACGGAACTGGGCTTTACCGCCAAGCTCAAGGACCAGTTCGCCGAGCGCGGGGTCAAGGCCATCGCGCTGTCGGTCGACCCGGTGGACTCGCACCACCGCTGGATCGAAGACATCAATGAAACCCAGAACACCCTCGTCAACTTCCCGATCCTGGCCGACGCCGACCGCAAGGTGTCGGACCTGTACGACCTGATCCACCCCAACGCCAGCGACACCCTGACGGTACGCTCCCTGTTCGTGATCGACCCGAACAAGAAGATCCGCCTGACCATCACCTACCCGGCCAGCACCGGCCGCAACTTCAACGAGATTTTGCGGGTGATCGATTCGTTGCAGCTCACCGACAACCACAAGGTCGCCACCCCGGCCAACTGGCAGGACGGTGACGAGGTGGTGATCGTGCCGTCGCTCAAGGACGAAGAGGAAATCAAGCGGCGCTTTCCGAAGGGCTACCGGGCGGTCAAGCCGTACCTGCGCCTGACCCCGCAGCCTAACCGTTGAATGTTTTGATGTAGCCACAGCAGGGCATTTCGGGGCCGTTTCGACGGCCCTTTTTTATGTCCGCGCGGGCCTCTTTCGCCGGCAGGGCCGGCTCCTGCAAGGTTGCACTGCCCCCTGTAGGAGCCGGCCTTGCCGGCGAAGCTCTTATAGTTCTATATAGAATAAACAAATGAAAAAATATGATTTATTGGTATATATGCCGAGCTGTTATGGTCACTCCACTCCAGCGAGATCCAATCTCGCGGCCCTCTAGAACACGATCAAGGAAGTGCTCCAATGCTGGTTGTTTCTCTCGGCGGTAGTCCCAGTCTGCGTTCGCGCTCCGGCGTCCTGCTCGACCGCGCGCGGCAATGGCTGAACAGCCAGGGCGTGGAAGTGGTGAGCTTCCAGGTGCGTGATTTCCCCGCCGAAGACCTGCTGCACGCACGTTTCGACAGCCCCACGGTGCAGCACTTCCTGCAACTGGTGGCCCAGGCCGACGGCCTGGTGGTTGCCACCCCGGTATACAAGGCGTCCTTCGCCGGTGCGCTGAAGACCCTGCTCGACCTGCTGCCCGAGCGTGCGCTGGAACACAAGGTGGTTCTGCCCATCGCCACCGGTGGCAGCATCGCCCACATGCTGGCGGTGGACTACGCGCTCAAGCCGGTGCTCTCGGCGCTCAAGGCCCAGGAGACCCTGCAGGGGATCTTCGCCGACGACAGCCAGATCGCCTACGGCGAAGGCAGCGCCGCCGCCCAATTGGCGCCGGTGCTTGAGCAGCGTCTCAACGAATCGCTGGAACTGTTTCACAGCGCCCTGGCGCGCCGCCCCAAGCCGGTGGCCCCGGGCCTGCTCAACGAACGTCTGCTCAGTGCTCGCTGGAGCATCTGAAGCGCTACACCGGCTTTACCGTCTTACCCCACCTTACTCGCCCGCCAACGGGCAAGCAGGTGCAGCCTGAACCCCCACAGCAAAAAGGAGAGCGCTATGCGCACTGTCGTTTTGCGTCGCGGTCTGGTCGCTCTGTTTGCTGCGGCTGTGTCCTTCGGCGCCATCACTCAAGCCCAGGCCGAGAGCCTGCGCATCGGTTACCAGAAGTACGGCACCCTGGTGCTGCTCAAGGCCAAGGGCTCCCTTGAAAAGCGCCTGGCTGCCCAGGGCGTGCAGGTGCAGTGGACTGAATTCCCCGGCGGCCCGCAGCTGCTCGAGGGCCTCAACGTGGGCTCCATCGACTTTGGCGTGACCGGCGAAACCCCGCCCGTGTTTGCCCAGGCCGCCGGTGCCGACCTGCTCTACGTGGCCTACGAGCCACCGGCCCCCACCAGCGAGGCGATCCTGGTGCCCAAGGGTTCGCCGATCCAGTCGGTGAAGGAACTCAAGGGCAAGAAGGTCGCCCTGAACAAGGGCTCCAACGTGCACTACCTGCTGGTGCGCGCCCTGGAAGACGCCGGCCTCAAGTACACCGACATCACGCCGGTATTCCTGCCGCCAGCCGATGCCCGCGCCGCGTTCGAGCGTGGCAGCGTCGACGCCTGGGTCATCTGGGACCCGTACCAGGCCGCCGCCGAGCAGCAGTTGCAGGCACGCACCCTGCGCGATGGCAGTGGCATCGTCGACAACCACCAGTTCTATCTGGCCACCCGGCCCTATGCGCAGCAGCACCCTGAAGTGATTGCCGCGCTGGTGGACGAGGTGCGCGCGGTGGGCGAGTGGTCCAAGGCCAACCCGCAGGAGGTCACCGACCAGGTGGCGCCGCTGCTGGGCCTGCCGGCCGACATCACCCTGACCTCGGTCAAGCGCCAGGGCTACGGTGCGCATTTCCTGACCCCGGACGTGGTCACCGCCCAGCAGAAGATCGCCGACACCTTCCATACCCTGAAGCTGATTCCCAAGCCGCTGAGCATCAAGGATGTGATCTGGACGCCACCGGCCAAGGTCGCCACCGCGCCTTGACGTTCGACCGCACCGGGGCGCCGCCCCGGCTTGCGCCACCCCTTAGGAGACAACTCCAATGAGCCTCAATGTTTTCTGGTTTCTGCCAACCCACGGCGACGGTCATTACCTTGGCACCGCCGAAGGTGCTCGCGCTGTCGATCATGGTTATCTGCAACAGATCGCCCAGGCCGCCGACCGTCTGGGCTTCGGTGGCGTGCTGATCCCTACCGGCCGCTCGTGCGAAGACTCGTGGCTGGTGGCCGCGTCGCTGATTCCGGTGACCCAGCGCCTGAAGTTCCTGGTGGCCCTGCGCCCGGGAATCATCTCGCCGACCGTGGCGGCACGCCAGGCCGCGACCCTCGACCGCCTGTCCAATGGCCGTGCGCTGTTCAACCTGGTGACCGGTGGCGACCCGGAAGAGCTGTCCGGCGACGGCCTGTTCCTCAGTCACGAAGAGCGCTACCAGGCCTCGGTGGAATTCACCCGCATCTGGCGCCGCGTGCTGGAAGGCGAAACCGTCGACTACGATGGCCAGCACATCAAGGTAAAAGGCGCCAAGCTGCTCTACCCGCCGGTGCAGCAGCCACGCCCGCCACTGTACTTCGGTGGCTCGTCGGAAGCGGCGCAGGACCTCGCCGCCGAACAGGTCGAGCTGTACCTGACCTGGGGCGAGCCACCGGCCGCCGTGGCCGAGAAAATCGAACAGGTGCGCGCCAAGGCCGCCAAGCAGGGCCGTAGCGTTCGTTTCGGTATCCGCCTGCACGTGATCGTGCGCGAGACCAACGCCGAGGCCTGGCAAGCGGCCGAGCGCCTGATCTCGCACCTGGACGACGACACCATTGCCCGTGCCCAGGCCTCGCTGGCGCGCTTCGACTCGGTGGGCCAGCAACGCATGGCTGCGCTGCATGGCGGCAACCGCGACAACCTGGAGGTCAGCCCCAACCTGTGGGCCGGGGTCGGCCTGGTGCGTGGCGGTGCCGGCACCGCGCTGGTCGGCGATGGCCCGACCGTGGCCGCACGGGTCAAGGAATACGCCGACCTGGGTATCGACACCTTCATCTTCTCCGGCTACCCGCACCTGGAAGAGTCCTACCGCGTGGCCGAACTGCTGTTCCCGCACCTGGACATCCAGCGCCCCGAGGCCCCGGCCGGTGCCAACTATGTGAGCCCGTTCGGTGAGATGGTCGCCAACGACATTCTGCCCAAAGCCGCGGCCAAGGCGTGAGGATCGAAGCATGAAACGATCCTCCATTCCCTTGTCGCATCGCCTGGCGCCGTGGGCCCTGCCCGTGCTGCTGCTGGCGGTGTGGCAGCTGGCGGTCAGTGCCGGTTGGCTGTCGACGCGCATCCTGCCGGCGCCGAGCGCGGTGCTCAGTGCCGGCGTAGAGTTGGTGCGCAGCGGCGAAATCTGGACCCACCTGGCCATCAGCGGCTGGCGCGCCGCGGTCGGCTTCGTGATCGGCGGCAGCATCGGCCTGGCGCTGGGCTTCATCACCGGCCTGTCGAAGTGGGGCGAACGCCTGCTCGACAGCTCGGTGCAGATGATCCGCAACGTGCCGCACCTGGCGCTGATCCCGCTGGTGATCCTGTGGTTCGGCATCGACGAGTCGGCGAAGATCTTCCTGGTGGCCCTGGGCACCCTGTTCCCGATCTACCTGAACACCTACCACGGCATCCGCAACGTCGACCCGGCGCTGGTGGAAATGGCCCGCAGCTATGGCCTGAGCGGTTTTGCGCTGTTTCGCCAGGTGATCCTGCCCGGTGCGCTGCCCTCGATCCTGGTGGGCGTGCGCTTCGCGCTGGGCTTCATGTGGCTGACCCTGATCGTGGCCGAAACCATCTCGGCCAACGCCGGCATCGGCTACCTGGCGATGAACGCCCGCGAATTTCTGCAAACCGACGTGGTGGTGCTGGCGATCGTGCTGTACGCCGTGCTCGGCAAGCTCGCCGACCTGGCCGCCCGTGGCCTGGAGCGTGTATGGCTGCGCTGGCACCCGGCCTATCAAGTCAGCAAGGGAGACGGCGCATGACCGTGCTCAAGGAACAACCGCCACGGCTGCTGCGCGGAATACCGCTGGCCGTGCACAAGCTGCAAAAGACCTTTGGCCAACGTCAGGTGCTGCGCGACATCGACTTGCACATCCCGGCGGGCCAGTTCGTTGCCATCGTCGGCCGTAGCGGCTGCGGCAAGAGCACCCTGCTGCGTCTGCTGGCCGGGCTCGACCAGCCCAGTGCCGGCGAGCTGCTGGCCGGTTCTGCGGCGCTCAGCGATGCCCGCGAGGACACCCGGCTGATGTTCCAGGAGGCGCGCCTGCTGCCCTGGAAGAAAGTCATCGACAACGTCGGCCTGGGGCTGACCGGCAACTGGCGCGAGCGTGCGTTGCAGGCGCTGGAGGCAGTGGGCCTGGCAGACCGGGCCAACGAGTGGCCGGCGGCGTTGTCCGGTGGGCAGAAGCAGCGCGTGGCCCTGGCCCGTGCGCTGATTCACCAGCCGCGCCTGCTGCTGCTGGACGAGCCGCTGGGCGCACTGGATGCGCTGACCCGGATCGAGATGCAGCAACTGATCGAGAACCTGTGGCGCAAGCACGGCTTCACCGTGTTGCTGGTGACCCATGACGTCAGCGAAGCGGTGGCCGTGGCCGATCGGGTGATCCTGATCGAGGACGGCGAGATCGGCCTGGACCTGCTGGTCGACCTGCCGCGTCCGCGGGCACGCGGCTCGCATCGCCTGGCGGCGCTGGAAACCGAAGTGCTGAACCGTGTCCTGTCGGTGCCGGGCACCCCGCCCGAGCCTGAACCTGTAGCACCTTTGCCCACGCAACTGCGTTGGGCCCATTGATCTTTCGTCTTTAAAAGGAAACCTGCACATGACCATCAAAGCGATCAACGTACGTAACCAGTTCAAAGGCACTGTGAAAGAAATCCTGGAAGGCCCTGTACTGTCGGAAATCGACGTGCAGACGGCATCGGGCATCGTCACCTCGGTGATCACCACCCGTTCGGTCAAGGAGCTGGAACTGGTGGTGGGCAGTGAGGTGATTGCGTTCGTGAAGTCGACTGAAGTGTCGATCGCCAAGCTCTGAGACCGCGCCGTCTGCATCGCGGGTCAAGCCCGCTCCCACAGGTGTCCCGCCGTTCTCAAGGACGGCGATTACCTTGTGGGAGCGGGCTTGACCCGCGATGAGGCCGTCAGCGTTTGGGCAGAAAGGGCGGCAGGTACAACCCCAGGTACGCATCGAACACCCGCATTCCTTCCTCCGCCATGCGCGGGGTGATCTGTCCGTGCAGCTGCACCGAACGGGCATACACCCGGTCTCCCAGCTCCATCGCCAGGGCAAACACATCCACATCGTCCGGCAACGCCGGCAGCCGGAAGTGCTCGGCAAACAGCTTGTGCATCAGGTCGCCCAGCTCGATATCGTGCTGGCGGTCGGCCTGGGTCACTTCGCTCAGCCCATGCTGCGCCAGAATCAGCTGGCGCGCCGCCGCATCCTGGTTGTAGATGCTCAGCATGCGCTGCTCCACCAGGCGCGACAGGTCGCCCCAGTGCTGCAGGCTGCCAGGCTCGATCGGCGCCTGCAGGCAGGCGCGAAAGGCGCTGTGCACATCCGCCGTCAAGGCTTCGAGCAGCGCCGGCACACTGGCGAAGAAGTGGTACACCGACGAGGGTGGGATCTGTGCGCGTTCGGCCACTGCATAGATCGACAGGCTGGCCACGCCTTCGCTGGCCAGCAGGTCGCGTGCGGCGGCCAGGATCGAGTCGATCCGGGCCTGGCTGGCAGCGCGCGGTTTGCGGGGCGTGGCTGCACGGCTCATGTCAGTTGCTGATCGCCAGGATGCTGGCCTGGTAGGCGCCCACGAACAGGTCGAAATCGACCACGTCCTCTTCGCGCTCCAGGGTGGCCTGGGCCTCCAGCGATTCACGCGCCAGGGCCTCGAAACGCTGCTGCGCCTCGCTGCTCAGCGGCGTGCCGCGCAAGTAGTCGGCATGCGCCTGGCTCTGGCGCAGGGAGAAGCGGCTGAAGCTCTCCTTGTGCTCGGTCATGCTTGCCAGCACCTGGGCCGACGGCGTCAGCGACGGGTCGCTGACCTTGGCCGCCTGCGCGGCCAGGGCCTTGGCGTGCTCGTCGCTGGCGTGGCTGCGGTCGAGCAGTTCGGCCAGCGGGGCGATACGTTGCAGCAGCTCGTCGGCCCACTGTTTGAGCGCGACCGGCTGGCCGTCACGTTGCAGTTCCAGGCCAGGCTTGCGGCCCTGCTTGACCACGCTGAGGAAGTTGCTGGTGCATTGGCCGCACTCGCCGTTGTCCAGCAGCGGGCTCTGCTCCAGTGCGCAGAACAGCAGGAAGGCGTCGAGGAAGCGCGCTTCGGTGAGGTCGATGCCGGTGGGCAGGAACGGATTGATGTCCAGGCAGCGCACTTCGATGTACTGGATGCCGCGGGCCATCAGCGCCTGGATCGGCCGCTCGCCGCTGTAGGTCACGCGCTTGGGGCGGATGTTGGAGTAGTACTCGTTTTCGATCTGCAGGATGTTGGTGTTCAGCTGTACCCACTCGCCATCCTTGTGCGTGCCGATCTCGACATACGGCGCATAGGGCGTGGCGACGGCCTTGCGCAGGCTGTCGGTGTAGCTGGCCAGGTTGTTGTAGCACGGCGTCAGGCCGGCCTGGGCGTTGCTCTGGTAACCCAGGTCGCTCATGCGCAGGCTGGTGGCGTAGGGCAGGTACAGGGTGTCGGCATCGAATTGTTCGAGCTGGTGCGCGCGGCCGCGCAGGAAGCCTGCGTCCAGCGCCGGGGAGGCGCCGAACAGGTACATCAGCAGCCAGCTGTAGCGACGGAAGTTGCGGATCAGTGCGATGTACGCCGACGACTGGTAGTCGCGGTCGTCGCCCGCCTGGCCTTCGGCCTGGCGCAGCAGCGGCCAGATCTGTTCTGGCAGCGAAAAATTGTAGTGGATGCCGGCAATGCATTGCATGGTGCGCCCGTAGCGCAGGGCCAGGCCCTTGCGGTACACGTACTTGAGCTGACCGATGTTCGAGGTGCCGTACCAGGCGATCGGGATGTCTTCCTCGGCCGGCAGCGGGCAGGGCATCGACGGGCTCCACAGGTACTCGTTACCGAGCTTGCTGTAGGCGAAGCGATGGATGTTCTCGAGGCTTTCGAGGGTCTGGGCAGGGTCGGCCAGGGCAGGGGTGATGAACTCCAGCAGCGACTCGGAATAGTCGGTGGTGATCTGCTCGTGGGTCAGGGCCGCGCCCAGGGCTTCGGGGTGCGGGGTCTGGGCCAGACGACCGTCCTCGGTCACGCGCAGGCATTCACGCTCGATGCCGTGCAGGCACTGCTTGAGCAGGGAGAGGTTGTCGCCCTGGCCGAGCAGGCTCAGGCGGCGGTTGAGAAGTTCGCTCAAGATGGATTCCTTCACGCGTCAGTCGCCCCAATATGGGGGTGGAAACGACGGTCTACAAGGGTGGACAGAGGAACTGGCGTGGTCGCCTGGTTTTCGCAGGGTTCCGGCAGTGCCCGCGCACTGCCGAAAGTACCGCACATTGGGCGTTTGCGGCTAGAGCACGGTGAAGGTGCCCTGGGCCCTGGCCATCAGTTTTTCGCCTTGCAGCACGTCGGCATCGACCACCAGGATGCGCCGCCCGGCCTGCAGCACGCGGGCCACGCACAGCACCTCGCCCTCGCTGACCGGACGCAGGTAGTTGATCTTGCATTCCACGGTGACGCTCTGCTTGTCGAAGCCATGGGCGCTGGAGCAGGCCAGGCCCATGGCGATGTCGACCAGGCTGAAGATCGCCCCGCCATGCAGCTTGCCGCCGCGGTTGCGCAGGTGCGGCTCAAGGGCCAGGGCCACCTCGGCAACGCCCTGGTCGAGGCGTTGCAGGCGACAGCCGAGCAGTTGGCTGAATGCGCTGCGCACCTGCTCTTCGGGCAGGTCGGTCACTTCTTCTTCAACTGCTTGGCGTTGGCGAACAGCGAGGCCATGGCGTTGTTGGCCGGGGCCGGGGTCTCCTTGGTGCGTGCCGGCTGCTGCTGGCGCGGTGCCGAGCCCGGGCGGCTGCCGCGGGCGCCGTCGATTTTCTCGCCCGGGGTGTCGCCCATGCGCATCGACAGGCCCACGCGCTTGCGCGGAATGTCCACTTCCATGACCTTGACCTTGACCACGTCGCCGGCCTTGACCGCTTCACGCGGGTCCTTGATGAACTTCTCCGACAGCGCCGAGATGTGTACCAGGCCGTCCTGGTGCACGCCGATGTCGACGAAGGCGCCGAAGTTGGTCACGTTGGTGACCACGCCTTCGAGGATCATGCCCAGTTGCAGGTCCTTGAGGTCTTCGACGCCTTCCTGGAACTCGGCGGTCTTGAACTCGGGGCGCGGGTCGCGGCCGGGCTTGTCCAGCTCTTGCAGGATGTCGGTGACGGTCGGCAGGCCGAAGGTTTCGTCGGTGAATTTTTTCGGGTCCAGGCGCTTGAGAAAGCCGCTGTCGCCGATCAGCGAGCGGATGTCGCGGTCGGTGTCGGCGGCGATGCGCTGTACCAGCGGGTAGGCTTCAGGGTGCACCGCCGAGGCGTCCAGCGGGTTGTCGCCGTTCATCACGCGCAAGAAGCCTGCGGCCTGCTCGAAGGTCTTCTCGCCCAGGCGGCTGACCTTTTTCAGCGCGGCGCGGGTCTTGAAGGCACCGTTGGCATCGCGGTGTGCCACGATGTTCTGCGCCAGGGTGCTGTTGAGGCCCGAGATGCGTGCCAGCAGCGCCACCGAGGCGGTGTTGACGTCCACGCCCACGGCGTTCACGCAGTCCTCGACCACCGCATCCAGGCCACGGGCCAGCTTGAGTTGCGACACGTCGTGCTGGTACTGGCCCACACCGATGGATTTGGGGTCGATCTTGACCAGTTCGGCCAGCGGGTCCTGCAGGCGACGGGCAATCGACACCGCGCCGCGGATCGACACGTCCAGGTCGGGGAATTCCTTGGCCGCCAGCTCGGAGGCCGAGTACACCGAGGCGCCGGCTTCGGAGACCATGATCTTGGTCATCTTCAAGGCTGGGTATTTCTTGATCAGCTCGGCGGCCAGCTTGTCGGTTTCACGGCTGGCGGTGCCGTTGCCGATGGCGATCAGCTCGACCTTGTGCCTGGCGCACAGGGCGGCGAGCACGGCGATGGTCTGGTCCCACTGGTTCTTGGGTACGTGCGGGTACACCGTGGCGGTGTCGAGCAGTTTGCCGGTGGCATCCACCACCGCCACCTTGCAGCCGGTGCGCAGGCCCGGGTCCAGGCCCAGGGTGGTGCGCGGGCCGGCCGGGGCGGCCAGCAGCAGGTCATGCAGGTTGTGGGCGAACACGTTGATCGCCTCGCTCTCGGCGTTGTCGCGCAGCTCGCCGAACAGGTCGGTTTCTAGGTGCGTGTAGAGCTTGACCTTCCAGGTCCAGCGCACCACTTCGCCCAGCCACTTGTCGGCTGGGCGGTTCTGGTTTTTCACGCCGAAGTGCTCGCCGATCATCATTTCGCAGGGGTGCAGGGTGCCGGGCAGCTCTTCGCCGACCTTGAGGCTGGCCGACAGCACGCCTTCGTTGCGCCCGCGGAAGATCGCCAGGGCGCGGTGCGAGGGCGCGCTCTTGAGCGGCTCGTCGTGCTCGAAGTAGTCACGAAACTTTGCCCCTTCCTCTTCCTTGCCGGCCACCAGGCGAGCGCTGAGCACCGATTCCTGCTTGAGGAAGTTGCGCAGCTTGGCCAGCAGGCTGGCGTCTTCGGCGAAGCGCTCCATGAGGATGTACTTGGCGCCTTCGAGGGCCGCCTTGACGTCGGCCACGCCTTTTTCGGCGTCGACGAAGCGCGCCGCTTCGGTTTCCGGGTTCAGCTGCGGGTCGTTGAACAGGCCGTCGGCCAGCTCGCCCAGGCCGGCTTCCAGGGCGATCTGGCCCTTGGTACGGCGCTTCTGCTTGTACGGCAGGTAAAGGTCTTCGAGGCGGGTCTTGGTGTCGGCCAGCTTGATCTCGCGGGCCAGCTCCGGGGTCAGCTTGCCCTGCTCCTCGATGCTGGCCAGGATGCTGGCGCGGCGGTCGTCGAGTTCGCGCAGGTAGCGCAGGCGCTCTTCCAGGTTGCGCAGTTGGGTGTCGTCCAGGCTGCCGGTCACTTCTTTACGGTAACGGGCGATAAAGGGCACCGTGGAGCCTTCATCAAGTAGAGCCACGGCCGCTTCGACCTGTTGCGGGCGGACACCGAGTTCCTCGGCGATGCGGCTGTTGATGCTGTCCATAAAACCACCTGACAATTCGTGAATGCAAAGGCCGCAGGCCGGCGCCACGGGGCGCGCTCGAGCAGGGCGACGCTGGATCAAAGCGGCGCATTATACCCAGCGATCCGGGCTTGCGGGGATCGCGGCGCGCCAGCCTGTCGGGGCATGCCGCTGGCGACTTGGGAAAAATCTGCTAACAATGCACACGGCACGCTCAAATGGCGCCTAAGCCATAATGCCCGCCGAGATTAAAGGAGCTACCCATGAGCAGCACTGCACAACCCGCCGAAGGCGAGAAAATCCTCATCGTCGATGACGACCCGGGCCTGAGCAGCCTGCTGGAGCGTTTCTTCACCAGCAAGGGCTACCGTGCCCGTGCCGTACCCAACACCGAACAGATGGACCGCCTGCTGGCGCGTGAAGTGTTCAACCTGATCGTGCTCGACCTGATGCTCCCCGGCGAAGACGGCCTGACCGCCTGCAAGCGCCTGCGCGGGGCAAACAACCAGGTGCCGATCATCATGCTCACCGCCAAGGGTGACGAACTCAGCCGCATCAAGGGCCTGGAACTGGGCGCCGACGACTACCTGGCCAAGCCGTTCAACCCCGACGAACTGATGGCGCGGGTCAAGGCCGTGCTGCGTCGTCAGGCCCCGGTGGTACCGGGCGCACCAGGCAGCGAGGACGAAACCGTCACCTTCGGCGACTACGCGCTGTCGCTGGCCACCCGCGAACTCAAGCGCGGCGACGAAGTGCACATGCTCACCACCGGCGAATTCGCGGTGCTCAAGGCGCTGGTGATGCATGCCCGCGAGCCGCTGACCCGCGACAAGCTGATGAACCTGGCGCGCGGTCGCGAGTGGGACGCCCTGGAGCGCTCCATCGATGTGCAGATCTCGCGTTTGCGCCGCATGATCGAACCCGACCCTTCCAAGCCACGCTATATCCAGACCGTCTGGGGTGTGGGCTATGTCTTCGTGCCGGATGGCAATGCCGGCAAGTGAAGCCTTGTACAGGAGCAGGTCAGCATAGGCAGGGCGCCCCTCGGGTTGCCCTGTTTTTGCCTGTGCCGAAATCCGCAACGCCTGCGAGCCGCGCTCGCTCCTGCCAACCGTGTAGCCGTCGCCCATGAAAACGCCATTGTGGTTCCCCCAAAGCTTCTTCGCCCGCACGCTGTGGCTGGTGCTGGCCGTGGTGCTGTTCTCCAAGGCACTGACGCTGGTGTACCTGCTGATGAACGAGGACGTGCTGGTGGACCGCCAGTACAGCCACGGCGTCGCACTGACGCTGCGCGCCTACTGGGCGGCCGATGAGGAAAACCGCGAGAAGATTGCCGAAGCCGCCGGCTTGAAGCGGGTGGTCGGCACCGGTGTGCCCGAGGGTGAGCAGCACTGGCCCTACAGCGAGATCTACCAGCGCCAGATGCAGGCCGAGCTGGGCGAGGACACCGAGGTGCGCCTGCGCATCCATGCGCCGCCGGCGCTGTGGGTACAGGCCCCGAGCCTGGGCGATGGCTGGCTGAAGGTGCCGCTGTACCCGCACCCGTTGCGCGGCCAGAAGATCTGGAACGTGCTGGGCTGGTTCCTGGCCATCGGCCTGTTGTCCACGGCTTCGGCCTGGATCTTCGTGCGCCAGCTCAACCAGCCGCTCAAGCGCCTGGTGTTCGCCGCCCGACAACTGGGCCAGGGGCGCAGCGTGCGCCTGCCGATCAGCGACACGCCCAGCGAGATGACCGAGGTCTACCGGGCCTTCAACCAGATGGCAGAGGATGTCGAGCAGGCGGGGCGCGAGCGTGAGCTGATGCTGGCCGGGGTGTCCCATGACCTGCGCACGCCGCTGACGCGCCTGCGCCTGTCGCTGTCGCTGCTGGCCAACGAAAGCGACCTGACCGATGACATGGTGCGCGACATCGAGGACATGGACGCGATTCTCGACCAGTTCCTGGCGTTCATCCGCGATGGCCGCGACGAGCCGGTCGAGGAGGTGGACCTCAGCGACCTGGTACGCGAGGTGGTCGCGCCGTTCAACCAGCCCGAAGAGCAGGTGCGGCTGTGCCTGGAGCCGATCCCGCCGTTTCCGCTGCGCCGGGTATCGATCAAGCGCCTGCTCAACAACCTGATCGGCAATGCGCTGCATCACGCCGGGCAGGGCGTGGAAGTGGCGGCCTATGTCTCGGGTGACACCAGCGCGCCCTACGTGGTGCTGAGCGTGCTCGACCGCGGCGCCGGCATCGATCCGGGTGAGCTGGAGGCGATCTTCAATCCGTTCATTCGCGGTGATCGCGCCCGCAGCGGCAAGGGCACCGGCCTGGGCCTGGCTATCGTCAAGCGCATTGCCGCCCAGCACGGCGGCAATGTGGAGCTGCGCAACCGTTCCGGTGGCGGCATCGAGGCGCGGGTACGCTTGCCCCTGGGCCTGCTGCTGCCACGCGACGCGGTCTAGGGACGCAAGGGCTCAGCCCTTGCCCTTGGTGCGGGTCAGGTTCGGCCCGCCGTTCTTCTCCAGGTGTTCGATGATCATCCCGGCCACGTCCTTGCCGGTGGTGACCTCGATGCCTTCCAGGCCCGGCGAGGAGTTGACCTCCATCACCAGCGGGCCGTGATTGGAGCGCAGGATGTCCACGCCGGCCACGCTCAGGCCCATGACCTTGGCAGCGCGGATGGCGGTCATGCGCTCTTCCGGGGTGACCTTGATCAGGCTGGCGGTGCCGCCCCGGTGCAGGTTGGAGCGGAACTCGCCGGGCTTGGCCTGGCGCTTCATTGAGGCGATCACCTTGTCGCCCACCACAAAGCAGCGAATGTCGGCGCCACCGGCCTCCTTGATGTACTCCTGCACCATGATGTTCTGCTTCAGGCCCATGAAGGCCTCGATCACCGACTCGGCCGCCTTGGTGGTTTCGCACAGCACCACGCCGATGCCCTGGGTGCCCTCGAGCACCTTGATCACCAGGGGGGCGCCGTTGACCATCTGGATCAGGTCGGGAATGTCGTCGGGCGAATGGGCAAAGCCGGTGACCGGCAGGCCGATGCCACGGCGCGACAGCAGTTGCAGGGAGCGCAGCTTGTCCCGCGAGCGGGCGATGGCCACCGATTCGTTGAGCGGGAACACGCCCATCATCTCGAACTGGCGCAGCACCGCGCAGCCATAGAACGTCACTGACGCGCCGATGCGCGGGATGACGGCGTCGAACCCTTCCAGCGGCTTGCCGCGATAGTGGATCTGCGGCTTGTGGCTGGCGATGTTCATGTAGGCGCGCAGGGTATCGATCACAACCATTTCATGGCCTCGTTGCGTACCGGCTTCGACCAGACGACGAGTGGAATACAGACGCGGGTTCCGCGACAGCACAGCGATCTTCATGCAACACCTGTGGAGGGGGTAATGGTGGCCGGAGAGGCCGGCTTGTCCTGTACGTATTTGAGGCCCGGGTTGACCACCAGCTGGCCGTGTACCAGGGCCTTGGAGCCGAGCAGCAGGCGATAGCGCATGGCCTTGCGGCAGGCCAGGGTGAACTCCACTTCCCACACCCGGTCGCCGAGTGCCAGGGGCGTGCGGATCACGTAGCGGGTCTGGGCATGGCCATTGGAGCTCTTGATGGTCTTCATCGTCACCAGCGGCGCTTCGCAGCGCCGGTGACGCAGTTGTACCACCGAACCCAGGTGCGCGTTGAAGCGGACCCAGGTTTCACCATCGCGTTCAAAGGTTTCCACTTCGGTGGCGTGCAGGCTGGAGGTGCTGGCGCCGGTATCGATCTTGGCGCGCAGGCCTGCCACGCCGAGGTCGGGCAAGGCCACCCACTCGCGCAGGCCGATCACGCTCAAATGGTCAAATGTCTTCAAGATGCACAACCTGGGTAAAAGTCGGTGAACTGTAAGCACGCCGCGTATTTTTTGCATCCGCCAGTTACGGTAGTACAGTTCCATGAAACAAATGAATCGGGGAAATGCCATGGCACAAAAGCCGGAAGAGGACGACAAGGTTCGCCTGGACAAATGGTTGTGGGCGGCGCGCTTCTACAAGACCCGCGCCCTGGCCAAGGCGGCGATCGAGAGCGGCAAGGTGCATTGTCGGGGCGAGCGTTGCAAGCCGGGCAAGGAGCCGCGGGTGGGTGACGAGTTCGTGCTGCGTACCGGTTTCGACGAACGTACCGTGGTGGTTACGGCGCTGTCGGTGGTGCGCCGCGGCGCACCCGAGGCACAGGCGCTGTACGAGGAGACCGCACAGAGCCTGGCACGCCGCGAGCAGGCCGCGGCGCTGCGCAAGGCCGGCGCCCTTGGGGTAAGCACCGACGGGCGGCCCACCAAGAAGCAGCGCCGCCAGCTACATCAGTTGCACGACAGCGCCGGTTAACCCCGCGCGCCGATCATGCTCAGGCGGCCGAGCACCGGCAGCCGTGCCAGCCAACCGAACAAGGGCGCGGTGACACGCACCAGGCCGGCGCTGGTCCGGGCAGCAAACGGCGTATAGTAACTCCAGCCCAGCGCCAGGATGGCCATGCCCAGGCCGCCGATATAGTCGTCCTGGCCCCAGTGGGCACCCGCCACCAGGCGTGGCAGCATGAACAGCACCGCCAGTGCCCATATCAGCACATGCTGCATCAGGCGGCGGCTGAACAGGCTCATGAACAGTGCCCACAGCAGCAGCACCGAGGCGTGGTCGCCGGGGAAGCTCTGGCTGGAACGGTCCTTGAGCTCCCAGCGCGCTTCGAGCGCCGGGTAGTAGTCGCTGAGCATGATGGCGTCACTGAACACCATCGACGGGCTATGGTGCTGCCAGCCCATCAGGCGTACCAGCTTGGAGAACAGGGCGCGGATCACCACCAGCACCAGCAGGGTCACCAGGAAGCCGAAAAAAGCCCGGCGCACCTCGACGGCCTTGAATACCCAGTCGCCGCGAATCAGCAGCATCAGCATGATGAGCCCGACCACGATGTCGAACGGGCGCAGGCTGCCCAGGGTCCAGATGCTGCGCCACAGGGTGTTGTCGGCCAGTGGGCGATTGAGGGCGTGGAACAGCCATTCGTCGAGCGCCATGCAAAGGGCCTGGCCAACGGGCCATAACCAGAAACACAGTAGTGCAACGGGAATCAACGTAGCCAGACACAGGGGGCCCCAAGCCCACCTGGCTTGGAACAGGGGTGGATTGTCCATAAACTACCTCTTTTACAGCGCTATCGTTCGCACCATTCTGGTGCTCTAAACGGGGCTTTATAGGCCCTTGAAATTATTTTGTCATCTTTCAGAAAGCCAGAAACCATGTCCGATTTGCCAGATACCGACTTCACCCAACGCTTCATCTTCGACGAGCGCGACGTACGCGGCGAACTGGTTTCGCTCGAGCGCAGCTACGCCGAAGTCCTGGCCAAGCACCCCTACCCGCAGCCGGTGGCGCAACTGCTCGGTGAGCTGATGGCCGCGGCGGCGCTGCTGGTGGGCGCGCTCAAGTTCGACGGCCTGCTGATCCTGCAGGCACGCTCCGAAGGGCCGATCCCGCTGCTGATGATCGAGTGCTCCAGCGAGCGCGACATCCGTGGCCTGGCGCGCTATCACGCCGAGCAGATCGCCCCCGATGCCACCCTGGGCGACCTGATGCCCGATGGCCAGCTGGCGCTGACCATCGACCCGGCGCAGGGCCAGCGCTACCAGGGCATTGTCGACCTGGATGGCGAGAACCTCTCGGAGTGCTTCACCAACTACTTCGTGATGTCCCAGCAGGTGGGCACGCGCTTCTGGCTCAACGCCGATGGCCAGCGCGCCCGCGGCCTGCTGCTGCAGCAGTTGCCGGCCGACCGCCAGAAGGACGAGGACGACCGCGAAGACAGCTGGAAGCACGTCACGGCCCTGGCCAACACGCTGAAGGCCGAAGAGCAACTGGGCCTGGACAACGAGACCGTGCTGCACCGTCTGTACCACGAAGATGCCGTGCGCCTGTTCGATATCCAGCCGCTGCAGTTCCGCTGCAGTTGCTCGCGTGAGCGCTCGGGCAACGCGCTGGTCAGCCTCGGCCAGGACGATGCCCTGGCCCTGGCGGCCGAGCATGGCGGGGCGATCGAAATCGACTGCCAGTTCTGCAACCAGCGCTACCTGTTCGATGAAACCGAAATCGCACAATTGTTCGCCGGCGGGGGTGTTGACGCACCGTCAGATACTCGTCACTAAAACGTTTAAGCTCAGGTAAATCTCCTGTCGAACGCCGGAAACACGCCGTTCTGACAGGAGGGCCCTACTTTTTTTGGGCGTTTCTGGCATAATCCCGCCACTTTTTTCGCTGTAGTAGTTTTAAAAGCTCTACTACAAAACGTTCGGAGCACTCGGCCGCAGGCCGGATGGGGAATCTCATGACGCAAGCCAACAACACCGTGTACACCGACCTGAGCGTCGATGAACTGGTAAAAGAAGCGCTGAACCGCGGTGAAGGCGAGCTGGCCGATACGGGCGCGCTGGTCGTGAAAACTGGTCACCGCACCGGTCGTTCGCCGGTCGACCGTTTCATCGTCGACGAGCCGTCCACCTCGTCTGCCATCGCCTGGGGCCCGATCAACCGCAAGTTCCCGGCCGACAAGTTCGATGCCCTGTGGGACCGCGTCGAGGCGTTCAACAACGCCCAGGATCATTTCGTTTCCCACGTGCACGTAGGTGCGGCCGCCGAGCACTACCTGCCGGTACGCATGACCACCCAGACTGCCTGGCAGAACCTGTTCGGCCGTTGCCTGTTCATCAACCCGGCGCAGTACAACCCGGCCGGTCGTGATGAGTGGCAAGTGCTCAATGTCGCCAACTTCGAATGCGTGCCCGAGCGTGACGGCACCAACTCCGATGGTTGCGTGATCCTCAACTTCGCCCAGAAGAAGGTACTGATCGCTGGCATGCGTTACGCCGGCGAGATGAAGAAAGCCATGTTCTCGGTGCAGAACTTCCTGCTGCCGGCTGCCGACGTGCTGCCGATGCACTGCGCCGCCAACATCGGCGAAGCAGGCGACGTGACCCTGTTCTTCGGCCTGTCGGGCACCGGCAAGACCACCCTGTCGGCCGACGAAAGCCGTTACCTGATCGGTGACGACGAGCACGGCTGGGGCGAGGGCGTGGTGTTCAACATCGAAGGCGGTTGCTATGCCAAGTGCATCGACCTGTCGGAGAAGAACGAGCCGGTCATCTGGAAAGCCATCAAGCATGGTGCCGTGCTGGAAAACGTCGTCATCGACGACGCCAAGCACGCTGACTACTCCGATGTCAGCCTGACCCAGAACAGCCGTGCGGCGTACCCGCTCGAGCACGTTGCCAAGCGTTCCGAGAAGAACCTGGGTGGCGAGCCCAACGCAGTGATCTTCCTGACCTGCGACCTGACCGGCGTACTGCCACCGGTATCGATCCTCAGCGAAGAGCAGGCGGCCTACCACTTCCTGTCCGGTTACACCGCGCTGGTGGGCTCCACCGAAATGGGTTCGGGCAGCGGCATCAAGTCGACCTTCTCCACCTGCTTCGGCGCGCCGTTCTTCCCGCGTCCGGCTGGCGAATACGCTGAACTGCTGATCAAGCGTATCCGTGGTTTCGGTTCCAAGGTGTACCTGGTCAACACCGGCTGGACCGGTGGTGGCTACGGCGTGGGCAAGCGCTTCAACATCCCGACCACCCGTGCGGTGATCGCGGCCATCCAGAGCGGCGCACTGGTCGGTGCTGAAACCGAGCACCTGGACATCATCAACCTGGACGTGCCGAAACTGGTACCGGGTGTTGAAACCGTACTGCTCAACCCGCGCAACACCTGGGCTGACAGCGCTGCCTACGACGAAGCGGCCAAGGGCCTGGCTTCGCTGTTCATCGAGAACTTCAAGAAGTTCGACGTTTCCGACGCCATCAAGGCAGCGGGTCCGCAACTTTAAGTTGCTGCTCGCCAGCTGAGAAAAAGCCGCCCGAATGGGCGGCTTTTTCGTTTGGGCTGTGATTCAGGCCAATGCGGCCAGAACATGTTCCGGGTCATTGTGAATCGCACGCAGCAGTGCCCGTGCTGGCCCTTCTGGAGCACGGCGTCCTTGCTCCCAATTGCGCAACGTACCCAGCGGTACATCGATACACTGCGCAAATCTTTCCTGGGTAAGCCCGGTTGCCTCGCGTATGGCCCTGACCTGCATGGCGTCTACCTTGAACTCGCGTGAAGGTTTGCGCTCCCCCCGATCGATTTCAGCCATCTCGGTCATGCTGTCAACGAGACGACCGAAAAGATTCCTGTCCATCATTTCCACCCTTGGTTGAGGCTTCGAAGTACGGCTTTCTGTTTTTTAGTCAATGTATCGTGGATGCCTTTGCGGTAGATAAGCAGCAAACGGATCTGGCTGGCTGACACGGCGTAGCAATAGATCACTCGAACCCCGCCGCTTTTTCCTTTGCTTTTTGCTGCCCATCGAATTTTTCGCAGCCCGCCGGTATCTTCGATCAGGTCACCTGCTTCAGGGTGCTCGGCAAGATACACCTGAAGCGACAGGTACTCGTGATCATCGAGATGGCTTGAAACGTCGCTGGTAAATACGCTTGTTTCGATGAAGAGCATGCCAACCTTTGTACGCCATTGGCGTAGTTAGAGTCTATGCCTTGCGCAGTAGCGGCGCAACCGCATGGATGTTTCGAGTAGGCGCCCATGCTATTCAGCCCTGCTACGGTTTACTGTCACCGTGCTTCTGAATTCGTTGTGGGATGCTTCCCGCCCCCTTCACTGCATACAGGTCATTCATGTCTGCCACACCCGAACGCCACCACTACCCCCACGTCCACCCCCTGCCGACCCGCTGGCAGGACAACGACGTCAACGGCCACATCGCCAGCGCCACGGTCTACGCCTTCTTCGACAGCGCCGTGCAGGCCTACCTGATCGAGCATGCCGGGCTCGACCCGCAGGATGGCGAGGTGGTGGGGTTCGTGGTCAGTTCGGGGTGCGACTTCTTTGCCTCGGCCGCCTTCCCCGAATGCCTGGAAGTCGGCCTGCGCGCGGTGCGGGTGGCCGGCAGTTCGGTGGAGTACCAACTGGCCCTGTTCAAGGTCGGTGAAGCTCAGCCCTGCGCCGCCGGGCGCATGGTGCAGGTGTTCGTCGAGCGTGCCACCGGCCAGCCCGCCAGCTTGCCGACGGCCCTGCAAGGCGCCCTGGTAGCCCTGCAAGGCTGAAACCCGGCGCGGTCAGTCGTTGATGCGGATGATGCCTTCGCGCACCGCAAACAGCACCAGGCCCGGTATGTCGTGTATCTGCAGGCGGTGCATGATCTGCGAGCGGTGCGCCTCCACCGTCTTCACGCTCAGGCCCAGGCCATCGGCAATCGAGCGGGTCGACTCGCCTCGTGCAATCAGGCGCAGGATCTCCAGCTGGCGGGTGGTCAGTTGCATGGTGCTGCTGCCGGCATGGCGTTTGCGGCTGTGCTTGACCGCCTGCCCGATCACCAGCGGCAACACCGCCGACGACAGGTACTGGCCGCCGTTCTTCAACGCCTGCAACGCCAGCTCCAGTTCCAGCACGGTGGCAGTCTTGAGCAGAAAGCCGTGGGCACCCTGCTGCAGGCACTTCATCACGAACTCCAGCTCCGAGCGCGCCGACAGCATCAGCACCATGCTTGCCGGCACGCGCAGGCACAGCTCGCGCAGGATCTCTTCGCTCTCCAGCGCATCCAGCGCCATGTCCAGCATGATGATGTCCGGCTTGAGCTGTTCGGCGAGCTCGACGGCGCTCACGCCGTCACCGGTTTCACCCACCACTGCGTAATCTTGTTTTTGTTCGAGCAGCGCGCGCAGCCCCGCTCTGAACAGGGGCGACTCGTCTGCAAGGAGTATTCGGCAAAGCATAGGTAGGCCTGTGTCGCAAGGTAAGGGGCGGTGTATGGCTCAGCTGGCACGTGGGTTGTCGCTGAACTGGGCGATCAGCGCCGGCAACCGTGTCAGCGGTTCCACCGCCTGGGCCGCACCCAGCCGTATGGCTTCCTTGGGCATGCCGAACACGATGCAACTGGCCTCGTCCTGTGCCACGGTGGCGGCGCCTTGCTCACGCATGCTCAGCAGGCCTCGGGCACCGTCATCGCCCATCCCGGTCATGATGATGCCAAGGGCATTGCCCCCGGCATGCCGGGCGGCGGAGCGAAACAGGACATCGACCGAGGGTTTGTGCCGATTGACGGCGGGACCGTCGAGCACCTCCACCAGGTAGTGCGCACCACTGCGTTTGAGCTGCATGTGCAGGCCCCCCGGGGCCAGCAGTGCCAGGCCGCTGTGGACACGGTCCAGATGCCTGGCCTCGCGCACCTCGATCTGACAGAGGCTGTTCAGGCGCCTGGCGAAGTCGGCAGTGAACCTGGCCGGCATGTGCTGCACGATCACGATGCCCGGGCAATCGCGCGGCAGCTGACGCAGGATGAATTCCAGCGCCTGGGTGCCGCCGGTCGAGCAGCCAAGTGTAACGATTCGCTCGGTGGTTTTGCTTGGGGTTGCAGGCAGTGCACTGGTTTTTTCTTTCGCCTGCGACAGAGGTAACAATACCGGGCGGGTGCGGGCAGCTTCCTCGATGCTGCGGATCAGCCCGCTGGCGAGGTTTTCCAGGCTCTGGCGCAGGCCCAGCCGGGCCTTGGTGAACACGCCGACCGCCCCGGCGGCCAGGGCCTGGAGGTTGAGGTCGGTGCCGGCTTCGGTGAGGGTCGAGCAGATGATCGTCGGCGTGGGGCGCTCGGCCATGATCTGGCGCAGAAAGGTCAGGCCGTCCATGCGCGGCATCTCGATGTCCAGCACCAGCACATCGGGCCAGTCACGGCGCATCTTCTCGATGGCATACAGCGGGTCGGCGGCCATGCCGATCACGCGGATGCGCGGGTGGTCGTTCAGGCACTGGTTGAGCACCTGGCGCACCAGCGCCGAGTCGTCGACGATGAACACCCGCACCGGCGCCGCCGCACGCTCGGTCATACGCGCTCGAACACCGAGGGGTGCACCAGCCTGAGCGGCAGCTCGAAGCCGTGGATGCTTTCGGCGTGCCCGATGAACAGCAGCCCGCCGGGGCGCAGCTGGTTGACCAGGCGCTGCACGATCAGCTGTTTCTGCGGGGTGTCGAAGTAGATCAGGATGTTGCGCAGGAATATCACGTCGAACGGCCCCAGGCCTTCGGGCAGCGGCTGCACCAGGTTGATCTCGCGCAGGCTCACCCGCGCTCGCAGGTGCGCCTGCACGCGCAGGCGCCCGTGCATGTCGCCGACCCCGCACAAGCAGTGGCGCTGCATCCAGCCATCGGGAAAGTAGCGCGCCTGGGCGATGTCGTAGATGCCTTGCTCGGCCAGCGTCAGCATGCTCTGGCTGAGGTCGCTGGCCAGGATCGACCAGTCGCTGCCGGTGGCGTGCTCGGCCACGGTCATGGCCAGGCTGTAGGGCTCCTCGCCCGACGAGCAGGCCGCGCTCCACAGCCGCAGCGGCCCCTTGCGCCGGCCCAGCCACTGGCCAAGGAATTCGAAGTGCGGGAACTCGCGAAAGAAGTAGGTCTCGTTGGTGGTCAGCAGGTCGATCACCAGGCGCCGCTCGCGGCTGTGGGTCGGGCGCTCGATCAGGTGCAGGTAGTCGCGGTAGTTGTCCAGGTGGTAGTGACGCAGGCGTTTCATCAGGCGCCCGGCCACCAGCGAGCGCTTGTTGCTGGCCAGGTGGATGCCCGAGGCGCTGCTCATCAGCGTCTGCAGGCGGCTGAACTCCTGTTCGCCCAGCACCGGCAGTTTGAAGGTCGAGGGCATTCAGGAGCCCTTCGCCGCCTGGCTGAGGTAGCGGATATCTTCCAGCGACAGCACCTGGGGCATGTTCAGGATGATCAAAAAGCCCTGCTCCTGCTGGGCCATGCCGGCAATGAAGTCGGCACGGATGCCGGTGCCGAACGGCGGCGCCGGCACCACCCCGTGCGGGTCGATGTCGAGTACCGCGTCCACCGCATCCACCACCAGGCCGATGCGCTGCACGCCGTCCTCGAGGGGCAGGGCGATGATCACGATGCAGGTGCGCTTGCCGGCCTCGGTCAGTTCCATGCCGAAGCGTGCTGCCAGGTCCAGTACCGGCACCACGTTGCCGCGCAGGTTGAGCACGCCGTGAATGTAGGCGGGCATCATCGGCACGCGGGTGATCTCGGCGTACTCGATGATCTCGCGCACCAGTTCGATGGGCAGTGCATAGCCGGCCTCGCGCACGCGAAAGGTCAGGTGCTGGACACTGGTGGGCAGGTGCGGCGCGGGCGCCGCAGACTCTAGGGTGTGCATGGGGACGCCTCGGTCAAGTGAAGCTGACGAACTGGCCTTCATCGATCAGCGCCTTGTGGGTGGGCTTGTAGGCGCCGACTTGCGGTTCGCCCACCCGGGGCAGGGCACGCGCAGTGCTGCCGGCCTCGAAGCGGAAGAAGCCGATCAGCTCCTGCAACTGGCCGGCCTGGGCGTTCATCTCTTCGGCGGTGGCGGCCAGCTCTTCGGAAGCCGAGGCGTTCTGCTGGGTGATCTGGTTCATCTGGCCCATGGCGATGTTGATCTGCCCGGCGGCGCTGCTCTGCTCCTGCGAGGCGGCGGTGATTTCCTGCACCAGGTCCGAGGTCTTCTGGATGTTGGGCACGATCTCGCTGAGCAGGCTGCCGGCCTGTTCGGCCAGTTGCACGCTGCTGGAGGCCACCTGGCCGATTTCCTGCGCTGCCACCTGGCTGCGTTCGGCCAGCTTGCGCACCTCGGCGGCCACCACGGCAAAGCCCTTGCCGTGATCGCCGGCACGGGCGGCCTCGATGGCGGCGTTGAGCGCCAGCAGGTTGGTCTGGTAGGCAATGTCGTCGATGATGCCGATCTTCTCGGCGATCTGCTTCATCGCCAGCACCGTGTCGCCCACTGCGCCGCCGCCCTGCACCGCGTCGTTGGCCGCCTTGCCGGCGATGCCGTCGGTGACCTTGGCGCTTTCGGTGTTCTGCGCGATCGAGGCCGACATCTGCTCGACCGAAGCGCTGGTCTGCTCGACGCTGGCGGCTTGCTCGTTGGCCGCCTGGCTCAGCGATTGCGAGGTCGAACTGACCTGTTCGGAGGCCGACGACAGCGCATCGGCGGCGCTGCGCACATCGCCCAGGATGCTGCGCAGGCGCAGGGTCATGTTCTGCATCGAGCCCAGCAACTGCCCGGTCTCGTCCTTGTGGGTCACTACCAGGTCCTGGCTCAGATCGCCGGCGGCCATGCGGTCGGCGGCCTGCACTGCGCCTGCCAGCGGCCGGGTGATGCTGCGGGTGACCAGCACGCCGATCAGCATGCCGATCAGGGTTGCGGCGGCGACCAGGGCGATCATCTGCACCCGCGAGCGTTCGTAGATGACGCTGATCTCGGCGTTCGCCTCGCCGGCGCGCGCCTGCTTGGCAGCGCTGGCCTCACCCAGCAACTGGTCGACCACGTTGGCCGCCGCGACGTTCTGCGGCATCAGCGCCAGCGCTTCGGAAGCAATCTGCAGGTCGCCCGACTGCTGGTGCACCCCCAGCAACTGGTTGGCCACGCTGATGTAGGCCTGCAGCGGCGCGTCGATTCTTTCCACCTGGGCGCGGCCTTCCTTGGTGATGAAGTGCTCGCGCGCCTTGATCAGCAGTTCGCGGGTCTTTTCCATCGCCGCGCGGGCGGTGGCGGCCGACTGGTCGCGCTCCTGGGCGGTGGTGGAGAGCAGGCTCTGGCGCACGGCGCGGTTGGCCATCAGCAGCTGGATGTTGGCTTGCTGCAAGGTGCTCAGGCCGGCCACGTCCAACTCGTACATGCGGTCCGACAGGCCGTTGACCTGCTCCAGGTTGCGCAGGCCGATGACGCCGATGAGCGCGGTCAGCGCCACCACCAGCAGAAAGCCCAGGGTCAGGCGCACGCCTATCTTCATATTGCTGATCAACTGCATGTCTATTCTCCGGAAGGGCTTGGCAACAGGTGCGGCGTCTCGCCTTCGGCGCGTTGCTGCGACTGGCGGAACAGGCTGGGGATATCGAGTATCAGCGCCACCTGGCCAGAGCCGAGGATGGTCGAGCCGCTGATGCCACTGAGGTGTTGGAACAGTTGCCCCAAGGGCTTGATCACGGTCTGCAGCTCGCCGTGCAACTGGTCGACGATCAGCCCGGCATGCTGCCGGCCCTGGCTGACCACCACGATGTTGCGGCGCACGCAGGCGCTGCGCGGCAGGCCGAAATGCGGTTGCAGGTCGATGCACGGCAGCGGCCGCCCGCGCAGGTTCAGGTGGCCCTGCTCGGCCTGGTTGGCGGGGGCCTCCATGCATTCGGTGACCATGTCCAGCGGGATCACGAAGTGCTCCTCGCCCACGCTCACCAGAAACCCGTCGATGATCGCCAGGGTCAGCGGCAGGCGGATGCGGAAGGTGCAGCCATGGCCGGCCCTGGAGTCGATCTCGATGACCCCGCGCAACTGGTCGATGGCGCTGCGCACCACGTCCATGCCCACCCCGCGTCCGGACAGGTTGGACACCTGCTCGGCGGTGGAAAAACCCGCTTCGAAGATCAGCAGGTGGATGTCCTGTTCGCTCATCGGCGAATCGCTGTCGAGCATGCCGCGGGCGATGGCCTTCTCGCGGATCTTCGCGGTGTTCAGGCCGCGCCCGTCATCCTGGATCTCGAGCACGATCATGCCCGAGTCGTGGTAGGCGTTCAGGCGCAGCTGACCCTGCTCGGGCTTGCCGGCGGCGCGGCGCTCGGCAGGGGCCTCGATGCCGTGGTCGATGGCGTTGCGCACCAGGTGCACCAGCGGGTCGGCGATGCGGTCGATCAGGGTCTTGTCCAGCTCGGTGTCGCCGCCGCTGATGGTCAGCGCAATCTGCTTGTCCAGCGCCTGACTCACATCGCGCACCACGCGGTGGAAGCGGTTGAAGGTCTCGCCCACTTCGACCATGCGCAGTTTCAGCGCCCGCTCGCGGATCTGCTCCACATGCTGCTGCACCGCCTGCACGCTTTCGATGCAGGCGGCGTGGGCACTGCGCAGGGCCTGCATCTGGGCGCCGGCGGTGGCGATGACCAGCTCGCCGACCAGGTTGATCAGCTCGTCGAGCTTTTGCGCAGCCACCTTGACCTGGCTGCTGGAGGCAGTGCGCGGCTCGCCAGCGGGCATCGATGGCAAGGGTGTGGCGGTTGCAGGCGCCAACGTTTGCGCCGGCGCGCGGGGTTCGGCCGGCAAGGCGGTATCGGTCGGCTCCTGGGCCTGCAGGCGCAGGGTGCAGAAGTCCTGCACCAGGGCGAACACGTCTTCGAGCTGTTCGCGGCTGGCGTCGCTGTGCAGGCTCACTTCGAAGCCCAGGTAGCAGGCCTCCGGGTCGAGGCTGTCGAGCTCCGGCACGGCCCAGGTGAGGGTCTGCAGGCTGAGGATGTCGCCCAGCCGCGCCAGGTAGCGGATGAACGCCGCCGGGTCGAAGCCGTTGCTCAGCAGCTCGCTGGCAAAGCGGATCGACAGGTGCCAGGTACGCAAGCGGGGCGCACCGTGCGGGGCTGCCAGCGGGTTGTCCACGGACGCGGGCAGCTCGCCCTGATGCGCCTGCAATGCCGCCAGCAGGGCGGCCTGGCGTGGCGTGTGCGCTGGCATGCTGACCTGCTGCGGGTCGATGCTGTCGAGCATCACCCCCAGTTCGTCCATGCACTGCAGCATCAACGAGGTGAGCGGAGCGTCCAGCACCCGCGCACCGTCGCGTACCCCCATCAGCAGGTTTTCCAGCTGGTGCGCCAGCGCCACCAGTGGGTCGAGGGAGAAGATCCCCGCCGAGCCCTTGAGCGTGTGCACGGCGCGAAACAGCGCGTTGATCGCCGCGTCGTCATCGGGGCGGGTTTCCAGGCGCAGCAGGCTGTCTTCGGCTTCCTTGAGCAGGTCGCGGGCCTCTTCGAGAAAGCCCTGCAGCAGCTGGCTCCATTGCTCGGCGTCGAACATGCTCACTCCTCGCACGGCACGGGGGTACCGGCCGGGCACAATGCGGGCAGGCGCAGCAGCTCCAGCAACGCCCGGGCGTTGCCCGGCAGGGCGATCACCTCGGCGTCGTGGCCATTTGCGCAGAGGGTCTTGTGCAGGCTCAGCAGCAGTTGCACGCCGGCACTGTCGAGCTCGTCCAGGCCGCCCAGGTCCAGTTGCCAGGGCACTGGCTGAGCGGGCAACAGGGCCAGCAACTGCTCGCGTGCGGCGCGCACCTCATAGATGGTCAGGTCGCCGTCCAGGCGTAGCCGTGCGGGGGTGTCGGCGGTGGCTGCGGCGAGTGTGAACATGCGCGTCAGCCAATCAGCTTTTCGACAGCCGCCAGCAACTGCTGGGGCTGGAACGGCTTGACGATCCAGGCCCGCGCTCCGGCGGCCTGGCCCTCGGCCTTCTTGGCCTGCTCGCTTTCGGTGGTGAGCATCATGATCGGGGTGAAGCGGTATTCGTTGCGCGCCTTGAGCGCCTTGACCAGGCCGATGCCGTCCAGGTTGGGCATGTTCACGTCGCTGATCACCAGGTTGATCTTCTGCCCGGTGAGCTTGTTCAGCGCGTCGCGCCCATCACAGGCTTCGATGACCTGGTGGCCGGCGCTGGCCAGGCTGATTTTCACGAGTTGGCGCATCGAGGCGGAGTCGTCCACGATCAGGATGGTCTTGGCCATGTTCAGGGCTTCCGGAGTTAGAAAAAGGTCACGTCGCTGCTGGATGCCGACTGGCTGTGGCCAGCCCGTTCCTCGCTGGTGGTGAAGCGCTGGCGCAATTGCTGCAGCCAGCCTTGCGGGTCGTGCAGGCGCGGGTCGTCGTGGGCCAGGGCATCGAGCAGTTGCAGCAGGTCGGCCTGCAGGTGGTCGAGCATCTGGTCGGCGCGATCCTGGAACTGCAGGCTGACCATGATCGCGTGGATATCTGCCTGGGTGGCGCGGGCATCCTGTTGCAGCGCCCGCGAGGCGCCGCCGAGGGCGTCGAGGTTACCGCCCAGGTCGCTGATCACCTCGTCGAGCACCTGCTCCAGCTCGCGCAGGTTGGCCTGCTCTTCGCTGCCCAGCGCGGTGGCGGCATCGATGCTGGACTGGATCGACTGGTTGATCTCGCCCACCTTGGCGTCCATCGACTGGCCGGTCTCGGCCGACAGGCTGGAGAGCTTGCGCACCTCGTCGGCGACCACCGAGAAGCCGCGGCCGAACTCGCCGGCGCGGGCAGCCTCGATGGCGGCATTGAGCGCCAGCAGGTTGGTCTGGCTGGCAACTTCCTGCACGCGCTTGGCCATCTGCTGGAGCTGGCCGGCGTAGCTGCCCAGATGATTGATGGTGGTCAGAAATTCATGCTGGCGCTGGCTGCTGGCGGCGAAGCTTTCGGTGACCCGGCGCAGACGCTGGTTGGCCTCGCGCAGGTTCTCGCCCACGCCGCCATTGGCCAGCACGTTGTCGGCGTCGTTGAGGCTGTGTTCCAGGCGCTGGTTGATGGCGCCGAAGCGTTCGAGCAACTGGCTGATGTTGTCGCCCAGCAGGGTTCGGCTCTGTTGGAGGCTGTCGATCCAGCTGGGCGTCACCACCGGCAGCAGGGTGTGCAGTGGCGGCTGTTCGAGCACGATGGGCGCGTCGCTGACCGCAGCCACCTGTGCCACGGGGCGCGGGCGCAGCAAGGTGCTGGCAAGCAGCACCAGCGACAGCCCGGCCAGGCCCAGGGGCAGCAGGTCGAGCAGCAGGCCGCAGGCGCCGAGGGCCGTGCCGATCCATATTCCCAGGTACATCCGCATTCCGTGCGCCCACTGCGTCGCTTAAGGTGGGGCGGATCATAGCGATTGCTATTTGACGTCAAAATCGGGACGCCCCTTAAGCCGACCCATCAGTCACAAAACAGTCGACGCAAACAGGCCCCTGCCGATGTTGATCGGACAGTCAATATAAAAGGCTGGAAAGCTGGCCGAACAACAGGCTCGAAGGTTTTCGCACAGGGGCCGGGGCGGGGAAAGGCTTAGGTGAATGGCTTAAGCCAATGGCGTGATGGCACATGGCTTGATTGCTACGTTTGCGGGTACAACTGCGGCGCTGCCGGCGCGGGGCCGGCAGCGTCGATGGAATTCAGCGGTGACGCCAGCGTTTGTCGTGCTTGCGATGGCCGTAGTGGTGGCCGCGATCGCGGTAGTGGCGGCGGTCGTCGTAGCCGCGGCCGCGGTTGTTGTAGCGGCGGTCTTCGTCGTCGCTCTTGTTGCCCATGTAGTTGCCCAGTGCACCGCCCGCACCGCCGCCGGCTGCGGCGCCGATCAGGCTGCCGGTGTTGCCGCCCACGCTGCGGCCCACCACGTTGCCGCCGGCCGCACCCAGTGCGCCACCGATGGCCGCCTCGCCGCGGCTGCGCTTGTCGGCACCTACCGCGCTACCGGCTGCACCGCCCAGGCCGGCGCCGATGGCCGAACCGGTGCTGCCACCGATCGACTGGCCAACCACCGAACCCAATACCCCGCCCAATGCGCCGCCGATACCGGCTTCGGTGGAGCCACCTGCCGAGGCAACGCCACTGAGCAGGCCGAGAGACAACAGCAGAATCGAGGAGTACTTCATAAGGGAGCCTCAAAGGGATGACGAGGCGATCCTGAGGCTCTGCAACACGCGCTGGCAACGCAAATCCGACGATTGGCACGACGTGTATACAATTTTATAAGTTACTGTTTTTACAGTGAAACTTAATGCGTTTTTGCGGGTCTGAGCTTACTTGGGACGAAGGCCCTGGCAGTGATACCAGGGCCTTTTTCTTGCCCGCAGTTATGCGCTGAACGAACTGGCCTCTTCGCTGGCAAGCCAGCTCCCACAGCGTTCTGCATGCGCCGCAAGACCCTGTGGGAGCCGGCGTTGCCGGCGAAGGGGCCTAGATGATCCTGGCCGTGGCGCTGGCCGCCTCGATCCTGATAGCCACGAACTTCGACGTCGGCGTATGGCTGCCATCGCCCACGCTTTCCAGCGGCACCAGCGGGTTCACCTCGGGGTAGTAGGCTGCCGCCTGCCCCGCCGGAATGTCGAACGCCAGCAAGGTGAAGCCCTTGACCCGGCGCTCGCGGCCATCGCCCCACAACGACACGATATCGGCCTTGTCACCGGGGTTGAAACCCAGCCGGATGATATCCGCCTCGTTGGCGAACAGCACGTCGCGCTGCCCCTTGACCCCACGGTAACGGTCATCCAACCCGTAGATGGTGGTGTTGTACTGATCGTGGGAACGCATCGACTGCATGATCAGGTCCGGCACCTGGCCGCTGGCGCGCACGCTCTCGTGCAGCAGGTCGTCGGGCAACGCATTGGCCTTGAAGTTGGCCCGCCCGCTGGGCGTCTTCCACTGGCGCTGGCCGGCGCTGTTGCCCAGGTAGAAGCCACCGGGGTGCTGCAGGCGCTGGTTGAACCCCTCGAACCCTGGAATGGTGTCGGCGATCAGTTCGCGAATGCGCCCATAGTCGGCCACCAGCCAGTGCCAGTCCACCGGTTTGCTGCCCAGGGTGGCGGCAGCGATTCCGGCGATCACCGCCGGCTCCGAGCGCATCTGGCGCGACAGCGGTTTGAGCTGGCCGTTGGAGGCATGCACCATGCTGAACGAGTCTTCCACCGTCACTGCCTGCGGGCCTTCGCCCTGCAGGTCGATATCGGTGCGTCCCAGGCAGGGCAGAATCAGCGCCTGCTGCCCGTGGATCAGGTGGCTGCGGTTGAGCTTGGTGCTGATCTGCACCGTCAGCTCGCAGTTGCGCAGCGCCTGTGCAGTGCGCTCGGTGTCGGGGGTGGCCTGGGCGAAGTTGCCGCCCAGCCCGATGAACACCCGCGCCTTGCCATCGAGCATGGCGCGAATCGCCTCCACCGTGTTGTGGCCGTTGTGGCGCGGCACGGCAAAGCCGAAGCGGCGCTCCAGTGCATCCAGCAGCGCCACCGGCGGGCGTTCGTTGATGCCCATGGTACGGTCGCCCTGCACGTTGCTGTGGCCGCGCACGGGGCATAGCCCGGCCCCTGGCACCCCAAGGTTGCCGCGCAGCAGCATCAGGTTGGCGATTTCCTGGATGGTCGGCACCGAGTGACGGTGCTGGGTGATGCCCATGGCCCAGCACATGATGACTTTTTCGGCCCGCGCATACATGCGTGCGGCCTGCTCGATATCGGCCAGGCCCAGGCCCGACTGCTGCACGATCTGCTCCCAGCTGCTGGCCTCGACCACTTCAAGGTAGGCCTCCACGGCCGCAGTGTGCTCGGCGATGAAGGCATGGTCGAACACCGCTGGCGCACCTGTTGCCTGCGCCTCGCGCTCCCACTGCAGGAGGAACTTGGCCATGCCGCGCAGCAGCGCCATGTCGCCGCCCAGGGCGGGGCGAAAATAGGCGGTGTTGGTCGGACGATCACCGTTGGTGAGCATCTCCAGCGGGTGCTGCGGGTGCTGGAAGCGCTCCAGGCCGCGCTCCTTGAGCGGGTTCACGCACACCACCTGGGCACCGCGCTTGACCGCTTCGCGCAGCGGTTCAAGCATGCGCGGGTGGTTGGTACCAGGGTTCTGGCCCCACACGAAGATCGCGTCGGCGTGCTCGAAATCGTCGAAGGTCACCGTACCCTTGCCGACCCCGACGCTCTGGCCCAGGGCCACGCCGCTGGCCTCGTGGCACATGTTCGAACAGTCCGGGAAGTTGTTGGTGCCGTAGGCGCGCACGAACAGCTGGTAGAGGTAGGCCGCCTCGTTGCTGGCCCTGCCCGAGGTATAGAACTCCGCCTGGTCGGGGCTGGTAAGGCCGTTGAGGTGGCGCGCGATCAGGGCGAAGGCGTTGTCCCAGCTGATCGGCTGGTAACGGTCGTTGGAGGGGTTGTACACCATCGGCTCGGTGAGCCGGCCCTGGTACTCCAGCCAGTAGTCGCTCTGGCCCAGCAGCGAGGTGACGCTGTGGCGGGCGAAGAAGGCCGCATCGACCCGGCGCTTGGTGGCCTCCCAGTTGACCGCCTTGGCGCCGTTCTCGCAGAACTTGACCATGCCGCTTTCCGGCGAGTCGCCCCAGGCGCAGCCCGGGCAGTCGAAGCCGCCGTTCTGGTTGGTCTTGAGCAGGGCGCGGATGTTCTTCAGCGCGTTGTCGCTGCCGATCCAGGCCTGCGCCACACTGCGCAGCGCGCCCCAGCCGCCGGCGGCGCCGTGGTAGGGCTTGTAGCGGGGGACCGGCTTCTGGTCGGCTTGATGATGCAGGCTCACGGGCGACTCTCCTGCGCCGGGCTGTAGACCCTTGGCGCACTGTGGTGCGGCAGGTGGATAAGGTTGAGCTGGTGGCGGCGCGCCCATTGCAGCGCCAGGCCGGTGGGCGCAGACAGGCTCACCAGGGTCTGGATGCCGGCGCGCAGCACCTTCTGGATCAGCTCCAGGCTGCAGCGGCTGGTGACTACCGCCAGTCCGCCGTCGAGGGCGATGTGCTGACGCACCAGGGCGCCGATCAGCTTGTCCAGGGCGTTGTGCCGGCCGATGTCTTCGCGGCCCAGCAGCAGTTCGCCCTGATCGTTCATGAACAGTGCCGCGTGCACCGCGCCGCAGTGCTGGCCCAGTGGCTGGAAGGCGCTGATGCGCTGGCGCAGGCCGTCCAGCCAGTGCGGCGGCGGCAGGGGCGCGCCGGGCAGCACCTGCAGATCGGGCAGCGCCTGCTCCACCGCCTCGACGCCACACAGGCCGCAGCCGCTGGTGCCGGCCAGTTGGCGGCGCTGGTTCTTGAGGTTCCAGAAGGCGCGGCTGGCTATCTGCACCTCGGCATGGATGGCCGAGCCGCTGGCCGTGAAGCTCACGTCATAGATGTCGTCGGGGGAGGCGATGATGCCGCTGCCGATGCTGAAACCGACGATGAAGTCGTGCAGATCGGTAGGGCTCACCAGCATCACCGCCTGGCTGATGCCGTTGTAGGCGATCGCCAGGGCCACCTCTTCGGCGAGGTCGGCGCCACCCTGGCTGTTGTCGTCAAGCTGGCGGTAGTCGTAGCGGTTGCTGGCAGCGGGCGCGGCCAGGGGCGTGGACGCCCCGCAGGCCGGGGGTTTGATGGTCATCGGCAGGTACCGGCAGGCAGGTCAGCCTTAAGCCTAGGCCTGCACTCGGGTATCGTCTAATCGCTACTGCCGATGCATTGATAGAGCGCGTCGATCACGCCGGGTCGAGCGACAGGCGGTACTCGGCGATGCAGGCCTCGGCCAGGGCCGAGCGCGGCGCGCTGCGGCGCATGATCAGCCCCAGGGGCGCCAGCGTGGTGGCCTGGTCTATCGGTTGCAGGCGCAGGTGCCCGGTGAGTGCTTCGAGCCCGGCGTTCAGCGGCATCACCGCGCAGCACAGGCCACCCTCCACCGCTTGCACCAGCTGATGAACGGCGTCGGTCTGCAACAGCAACTGCGGGGCCAGGCCGCGGGTATGGAAGGCGTGGTCGATGGACTGGCGAAAGTGCATGCCGGCGGTCAGCAGGCCCAGCGGCAGCTCGGCCACGGCCTCCCAGCTCAACGGCTGTTCGGCGAATGCGAAGTGACGTGGGTCGAACAGCAGGCCCATGCGTGTGTCGCCCAGGGGCAGGGCCTCGAAGCGCTCGCTGTCGAGACGCTCCAGGTAAGACACGCCCAGGTCCAGGCGGTTGCTCGCCAGCTGGTCGAGAATCTGTTCGGAGCTCAACGCGCTCAGCTCGAAACGCAGCTCGGGGTGCTGGCGGTGCAGGCGCTGCAGCAGCGGCAGCGGGTCGAAGCTCGACAGCGGCACCACCCCCAGGCGCAGCGTGCCGGCCAGGTGCCCTCGACAGGCGGCGGCCTCGGCGTACAGGCCGTCGTAGGCCGAGAGTACCGAGCGCGCCCAGGCCAGCACGCGCTCGCCCTGGGCGGTGAAGCCCTCGAAACGCTGGCCGCGGTTGACCAGCGGCAGGCCCAGTTCGCGCTCCAGGTTGCGCAGGCGCATCGACAGCGTGGGCTGGGTCACGTGGCAGCGCGCGGCGGCCTGGCCGAAGTGGCGGGTTTCATCCAGGGCGATGAGGAATTTGAGTTGTTTGATATCCATCGTCGTTCCGGGGCATTGGCAGGCGAAGCATTCTATCTTGTCCTAGACTGCCTGCTCCGGTCATTGATACCTAAGGAGCACAGGATGAGCATTTTTAGTTTCGTGAAAGAAGCGGGTGAAAAACTGATCGACCTGCTCACCCCCGGCAACGCCAAGGCTGACGACCAGTTGAAGGAGCACGTGCAGAAGGTCGGCCTGGGCAACCCGAACATCCAGACCACCGTCGACGGCGACAAGGTCACGGTCAAGGGCGAGGTAGGCAGCCAGGAAGAGAAGGAGAAGATCCTGCTGGCGCTGGGCAACATTGTCGGCGTGGCGTCGGTGGACGACCAGCTCACCGTGACCGGCCCGGTCGTGGCGGCGGCGCGTTTCGTGGTGGTGAAGAAGGGCGACACGCTGAGTGCGATTTCGTTGGCTGTGTATGGCAATGCCAACCAGTACAACAAGATCTTCGAGGCCAACAAGCCGTTGCTGAGCCATCCCGACAAGATCTACCCGGGGCAGACGCTGCGTATTCCGGAGTAAGGCTCCAGCTTGGTGGTGCAGTCTTCGCCGGCAACGCCGGCTCCTACAGGTAAGGTGCCTTGTGTAGGAGCCGGCGAAGCGGCCTACAGCCCCTGCAACAAGTCCCGATAATCTTCCTGCGCCGCAAACTCCGCCGTATCCCGCGGCCCCTTGCGGCTGTCCGGCTGGCGCACTGCCAGCAGGTGCGCCACGCCAAAGTCGCGCGCGCTGCGCAGTATCGCCAGGGTGTCGTCGATGAACAGGCTGCGTGCCGGGTCGAACCCGGTATCCGCGTGCAATGCGCTCCAGAACTGCTGGTCTTCCTTGGGGAAGCCATAGTCATGGGAGCTGATCAGCCGCTCGAAATAGGGCGCCAGCGCCACCCGCTCCAGCTTCAACGACAACGAATCGCGATGGGCATTGGTGATCAGGATCACCCGCTTGCCGGCCTGGCGGATCGCCTGCAGAAAGGTGTCGGCGTCCGGGCGCAGCGCGATCAGGTCGGCCGTTTCCAGTTTCAGCTCGCGCACCGGCAGCTTCAGCTCGGCACTCCAGAAATCCAGGCAGTACCAGTTCAGCGAGCCGGCGTGGCGTTCGAACAGTGGCTGCATTTCCAGCTCGGCCATCGCACGGCTGATGCCATGCAGCTCGGCGTAGCGCTGGGGCAGGTGCTCCAACCAGAAGTGGTTGTCGTAGTGCAGGTCCAGCAGGGTGCCGTCCATATCCAGCAATACGGTATCGATGTCGTGCCAGGCCAGGGAGGGCATGTGAAATATTCTCGTTCGATCCAGACTCGGTGGACGGTATAGTACCCCGTTACCGCCAAGGAGCCGCCCCCTCATGCGCCAGAAACCCACTGTCCTCAGCCGCGAAATTGTTGCAAGCAGCCGCCTGTTCCGTGTCGAAGCGGTCGAGCTGCGCTTCAGCAACGGCACCGAACGTACCTATGAACGCCTGGTCGGGCGCGGCAACGGCTATGGCGCGGTGATGATCGTGGCGATGCTCGATGCCGAGCACGCGGTGCTGGTGGAGGAATACTGCGGCGGCACCGACGAGTACGAGCTGTCGCTGCCCAAGGGCCTGATCGAGCCCGGTGAAGACGTGCTGGCGGCGGCCAACCGTGAACTCAAGGAAGAGGCCGGCTTCGGCGCCCGGCAGCTGGAACACCTGACCGAGCTGTCGCTGTCGCCCGGCTACATGAGCCAGAAGATCCAGGTGGTGCTGGCCACCGACCTGTTCGAAGAGCGCCTGGAGGGCGACGAGCCCGAGCCGATGCGTGTCGACAAGGTCAACCTGCGCGAGCTCTCGGCCCTGGCCCAGCATCCGCAGTTCTCCGAAGGGCGGGCGCTGGCGGCGCTGTACCTGGTGCGTGACCTGCTGACCCAGCGCGGCGTGTTCGGCGCATGAACGACCGCGAACTGATGCAGCAGGTGGTGCAGCTGACCCGGCAGGCGGGCGCTGCCATCCTGCCCTTCTGGCGTGCGGACGTGGTTGTGCAGACCAAGCTCGATGCCTCGCCGGTGACCGCAGCCGATATCGCCGCCCACCACGTGATCGCCGCCGGCCTGCAGCGGCTGGCGCCCCATATCCCGGTGCTGTCCGAGGAAGACTGCGACATCGGCCTGGCCGAGCGCCAACAGTGGCAGCGCTGGTGGCTGGTGGACCCGCTGGACGGCACCAAGGAGTTCATCGCCGGCAGCGAAGAGTTCACCGTCAACATCGCCCTGATCGAACAGGGTCGGGTGGTATTCGGCGTGGTCGGGGTGCCCACCACGGGGCGTTGCTACTACGGTGGCCAGGGCCTGGGCGCCTGGCATGAAGACCCGCGTGCGCCGGCAGCGCCGATCAGCGTGCGTGCGGCGCCGCCTGCCGGCACCCCGTTCACCGTGGTCGCCAGCCGCCGCCACAGCAGCCCCGAGCAGGAGCGCCTGCTGGCCGGCCTGAGTGCGGCGGTGGGTGAGCTGGAGCTGACCTCCGTGGGCAGCTCGCTCAAGTTCTGTCTGCTCGCCGAAGGCGCCGCCGACTGCTACCCGCGCCTGGCGCCGACCTCGCAGTGGGACACCGCCGCCGCCCAGGGCGTGCTCGAAGGCGCCGGCGGCGAAGTGCTGGGCCTGGACGGCCAGCCGTTCGCCTACCCATCCCGCGAAAGCCTGCTCAATCCTTTCTTCCTTGCCCTGCCAGCCGCAGCGCCGTGGCGCGCCAGCCTGCTGGCGCTCGCCTCAGCGGTGTAGCACGTACTGCCCGCCGAACTGCACGGCGGGCGTTTCACTGCCTTCGTTGAACACCTGGGTGTGCAGGGTCAGGCGCGCGCGGCCGTAGCGCTGGTAGGTGGCCACGAAGCGCTCCCAGACCTTGGCCTCGGGCGCCGCGCACACCGCCACGCCGGCGCCGGTGACCGGCAGCGGGTAGCTGATCTGGCCTTCCTGGATGACGATATGCCCGTCGCCGATGCCCGCCTCGCGCAGGCGCAGGTGCAGCCAGCCCCAGCCTGCCAGCACGGCCGCGCAATACAGGCTGCCGCCGAACATGGTGCTCTTGTGGTTGACGTTGGCCGCCAGCGGCAATTGCAGGCGCAGCCGCTGGTGCTGCCAGTCGAGCACCTGCAGGCCCATCTCGCGGGTCAGCGGGATGTCGGCATGCAGCACGTCCTGCAGGTAATGGCTCGGGTTCATCAGCGGTTGTCCTCGGTGTCGTCGGTGCCACTGGCATTGCTGTCGGCAAAGCTCAGGCCGTGTTTGCGCAGCTTGTCGTGCAGGGTCTTGCGCGGCACGCCGAGGGCTTCGGCCAGGCTGCGCATCGAGCTGTGCGGTCGGGTCAGTTCGGCGGCGATCAGCGAGCGTTCGAACTGCTCGACCTGGTCGCTGAGGTTGCCGCTGCCCGGCGCTGCCTGCGCCTGATCGACCGGGCCTGGGCTGTCGCCGTCCAAGGCCAGCTCCAGGCCCAGGGCGAAGCGCTCGGCGGCGTTCTGCAGCTCGCGCACGTTGCCCGGCCACGCATGGCGCAGCAGCGTCGCACGTTGCGCCGGTTGCAGCACGTGGGGGGGCAGGCCGTGGCGTTCGCTGGCGGCGTCGGCAAAGTGCTGGAACAGCATCAGCACATCGTCGCCGCGCTCGCGCAGGGGGGGGATGCGCAGCGGCGCGACGTTTAGGCGGTAATACAGGTCGGCCCGAAAACGCCCCTGGTCGGCGGCCTGGCGCAGGTCTTCCTTGGTGGCGGCGATGATGCGGATATCCAGCGGGATCAGCTGGTTGCCGCCCAGGCGCTCGACCACCCGCTCCTGCAGCAGGCGCAGCAGCTTGACCTGCACATCCAGGCTCATGCTCTCGATTTCATCGAGAAACAGCGTGCCGCCATTGGCGAATTCGAACTTGCCGATGCGCCGCTTCTGCGCCCCGGTAAAGGCCCCGGGCTCGTGGCCGAACAGCTCGCTCTCGACCACCGATTCGGCCAGGGCACCGGCGTTGATCGCCACGAACGGGCCGTCGCGCCGGCTCGACAGGTCGTGCAGCGCGCGCGCCACCACCTCCTTGCCGGCGCCGGTCTCGCCCAGTATCAGTACATCGGCGCGGGTGCCGGCCAGCGCGCCGATCTGCTCGCGCAGCCTGGCCATCGGGGTCGACTGGCCCACCAGGCGCGTGCTCAGTTGCTGGCGGTCGCTCAGGGCCAGGCGCAGGCTGCGGTTGTCCAGCACCAGGCGGCGCAGCGCCAGGCCGCGGCGCACGCTGTCGAGCAGGGCGTCGCTGGCGAAGGGCTTTTCGAGAAAGTCGTAGGCCCCGGCGCGCATCGCCTGCACCGCCAGCGGCACGTCGCCGTGGCCAGTGATCAGCAGCACCGGCAGGTCCGGGTCCTGGGCATGCAGTTGTTCGAGCAGTTGCAGGCCGTCGATGCCGGGCATGCGGATATCGCTCACCACCACCCCGGGCCAGTCGCTTTCCAGGCGCGCGGCCAGGCCCTGAGCGTCGCTCAGGGGCAGCACGCGCAGGCCGGCGAGGTCCAGGGTCTGGCTCAGGGCCTGACGCAGGTGCGGGTCGTCATCGACCAGGACGACCTGGGTGCGGCTGTCGATCAGTGTGTCGGTCGTCATGCCGAGGAGTCCTCCGAGGTTTGAAGCGCGGCGCCGGGGGTGGCCACGCGCAGTTGCAGGGTCAGCAGCGCACCGCCTTCCGGGTGGTTGGCCAGCACCAGCTCACCGCCCAGCGCGTTGATCAGCGTATCGCAGATCGCCAGGCCCAGGCCCAGGCCCTGGGTGCGCGTCTTGGTGGTGAAGAACGGCTCGCGTGCGCGCAGCAGGGCCTGGCTGCTGAAGCCCGGGCCGTTGTCGCGAATGGTCAGGTAGACGCTGCCTTCGCGGCGTTCGGCACTTAGCCAGAGCTTGCGCGGGTTGGCCTTTTCGGTCAGTGCGTCGAGGGCGTTGGCCAGCAGGTTGCCCAGTACCTGGCGCAGGCGGGTTTCGCCGGCCTGCACCCACAGGGTGGCCTCGGGCAGGTCGCGCACCAGTTCCACCGCCATCGCCCGGCGCCGCTTGGCCAGCAGGGCCAGGGCGTCGTCCAGTGCCGGCTGCAGCGCCACGCTTTCCGGCGCATGCCGGTCACGCCGGGCGAAGGCGCGCAGGTGGGCGATGATCGAGGCCATGCGCCCGGTCAGTTCGCTGATCAACTTGAGGTTGCTGCGCGCATCGTCGGTGCGCTGGTGGTCGAGCAGGATCTCGGCGTTCTCGGCGTAGCTGCGGATCGCCGCCAGCGGCTGGTTGAGCTCATGGCTGATGCTTGCCGACATGGTGCCCAGCACCGACAGCTTGCCGGCCTGCACCAGCTCGTCCTGGGCGCGCACCAGTTCCTGCTGGGCCTGCTCGCGCTCCAGCACTTCGGTCTTGAGGCGGCTGTTGAGGCCTTCGAGGGCGGCGGTGCGTTCGGCCACGCGCAGCTCCAGCTCCTGGCGGGCGCGGGCCTCGAAGTCGAGGCGGTCCATGTAGTTGCGCCGGCGCTGCATCACCAGCCCGAGCAGCAGCATCACCACCAGCAGGGTGGCGGCGCCGATGAACAGCACCGTGCTCACCGAGCGGTCGACCAGGGTGCGCGGGGCCAGGATGCTGACCTGCCAGCCGGTCTCGGGGATGGCCTGGGTCTGGGTCAGCCAGGCATCGGGGTTGAGCCTGAGGGGCTTGGGCGTGGTGGTGGGGTAGGGCTGGATCGCCACGATCGCATCGCGCTCGGCCTCGCTGAGCGGGCGCGTGGCGCGAAAGCGCCAGTCGGGGCGCGAGGTGAGGATCACCACGCCGTTGTGGTCGGTCACCAGCAGTTGCTCGGGGGTCTTGCCCCACAGGGTTTCGGTGTGGTCCAGGTCGATCTTGGCCACCAGTACGCCGATCACCTGGTCGCCGTCGCGCACTGCTGCGGCGAAGAAGTAGCCGCGCTTGGCCGAGGTGGTGCCCTGGCCGAAGAAACGCCCCAGCCGGCCCTGCATGGCTTCGCTGAAGTAGGGGCGGAACGAGAAGTTGCGCCCGGCAAAGTTGTCGTGCTTGTTCCAGTTGGAGGCCGCCAGGGTGTTGCCGTTGACGTCCATCAGGTACATCACCTCGGCGCCGGTCTGCGCGCAGATGTCGTCGAGCAGGCGGTTGGCGTTGGTCAGGGTCTCGAGGCGTATCGGGTCGGCCAGCACCGCGCGCAATGCCGGCAGGTCACCGAGGATCTGCGGCAGGGTCTCGTAGCGGTGCAGGGTGCCCAGCAGGTTGGCCACGTACAGGTCCAGGGTCTGGCGGTTCTGGCTGGCCAGTTCCTCCTGGTAGTAGTGCTCGGCCAGGCGTTGCAGTGGCCACAGCAGCGGCGCCAGGCACAGCGCTAGGAGGGCCAGGCTGCGCCAGCGCGGACGGCGGGGTAGGGTCGGGGTCATGGTCATCGCAAACCGGGCTTTGGTGGGGGGGCGCGTTGCAGCCCATCGCGGGTCAAGCCCGCTCCCACAAGGCCACTGATTATCCCGTGGGAGCGGGCTTGACCCGCGATGGCGTCGCAAAGGGCGCAGAAACGTTGGGCGCATTATGCGCTACTTCAGGCACTCGATCAGCGCTTGACGCCAGTCTGGCTGCTCCACCTGCCACTGCTGGCGCAGGCGGCTGCAGTCCAGGCGCGAGTTCAGTGGGCGCTGCGCCGGGGTCGGGTATTCGCTGGACGGGATCGGCAGCAGCTGCGCGCAGGGCCTGCCCTGAGCCTTCAGATGCTCGCCGATGGCCTGGGCGAAACCGAACCAGGAGGTCTGGCCCTGCGCGGTCATGTGGTAGGTGCCCCACGCACCCGCCTGCCCGGCCTGCCAGCGCTGGATCAACGCCAGGGTGCTGGCGGCCAGGCTACCGGCCCAGGTCGGTGCACCGATCTGGTCGGCGACCACGCGCAGCTGCGGTTTTTCCTGCAGCAGACGCTGCATGGTCAGCAGAAAATTGCGCCCGTGCAACGAGTACACCCAGCTGGTGCGCAATGTCAGGTGCGCGCCGCCCACGGCATGGATGGCCTGCTCGCCAGCCAGCTTGCTGCGTCCGTACACGCTCAGGGGGTTGGGCGCGTCGTCTTCGGTGTAGGGCGTGGCCTTGCTGCCGTCGAACACGTAGTCGGTGGAGTAGTGCAGCAGCGGTACGCCCAGCCGTGCGGCCTCCTCGGCAAGTACACCGGGTGCAGTGGCGTTGATGGCGAAGGCCAGCGCAGGTTCGTTTTCGGCCTGGTCGACTGCGGTATAGGCGGCGGCGTTCACCAGCAGGTCGGGGCTCAGCTCGCGTACTACCTGGCGGATGCGTTCGGGCTCGGCCAGGTCAAGCTGTTCGCGGCCCAGTACATGCACCTGGCCCAACCCGGCCAGGCGCTGCTGCAGGGCCTGGGCGAGCTGGCCATTGCGCCCGGTGATGAGGATTTTCATGGGAACAGGTCGGCGTCCTTGAGCAACTGGCCGACCTGATCCTTGGCCGACAGCTGCGGCGGTGCGTCCAGTTGCCAGTCGATGGCCAGCTGCGGGTCGTCCCAGCGAATGCAGCGCTCGGCGCTCGGGTTGTAGTAGTCGGTGGTCTTGTACAGGAACTCGGCGCTGTCGCTGAGCACCCGGAAACCGTGGGCAAACCCCTGGGGGATCCACACCTGCCGGTGGTTGGCGGCCGACAGGTGTACCGCCACCCATTGCCCGAAGGTCGGCGAGCTGCGGCGGATATCCACCGCCACGTCCAGCACCTCGCCCTGGGTCACGCGCACCAGCTTGCCCTGGGGGTTGTGCACCTGATAGTGCAGGCCGCGCAGCACGCCGCGCAGCGAGCGCGAATGATTGTCCTGCACGAACTGTGCATCGATGCCGGTTGCGGCCCTGAAGGCCTGGGCGTTGAAGCTCTCGTAGAAGAACCCGCGGTCATCGCCGAACACCCTGGGCTCGAGGATCAGCACGTCCGGTAGCGCGGTGGCGATCACTTCCATTGCTGGTCTCCGGTCAGGCCGTACAGGTACTGGCCGTAGCCGGTCTTGCCGAAGGCCTTGGCCCGTTCCAGCAGACGCTCCTGGCAGATCCAGCCCTGCTGGAAGGCGATCTCTTCAAGGCAGGCGACCTTCAGGCCCTGGCGATGCTCGATGGTCTGCACGTACTGCGAGGCCTCCAGCAGGCTGTCGTGGGTGCCGGTGTCGAGCCAGGCGAAGCCACGCCCGAAGCGCTCCACGCGCAGGTCGCCACGGCGCAGGTAGGCATTGTTGACATCGGTGATCTCAAGCTCCCCACGCGGCGAAGGCTTGATGTCGCGGGCGATGCGCACCACGTCGTTGTCGTAGAAGTACAGGCCGGTGACCGCGTAGCTGGACCTGGGCTGCGCGGGCTTTTCTTCGATCGACAGGGCGTTGCCTGCCGCGTCGAACTCGATCACGCCGAAACGCTCCGGGTCCTTGACCCAATAGCCGAACACCGTTGCGCCGCTGGAGTGGGCGGCGGCGCGCAGCAGTTGCTCGGTGAAACGCTGGCCGTGGAACACGTTGTCGCCCAGGATCAGGCACACCGAGTCGTCACCGATGAACGATTCGCCGATCAGGAACGCCTGGGCCAGGCCGTCGGGCGAGGGCTGCTCTGCATACTCGAAGTGCACCCCGAACTGGCTGCCGTCGCCCAGCAGCTGGCGAAAGTGTGGCAGGTCGTGAGGGGTGGAGATGATCAGGATCTCGCGGATGCCGGCCAGCATCAGCACCGAGATCGGGTAGTAGATCATCGGCTTGTCGTATACCGGCAGCAGCTGTTTGGAAATGCCCAGGGTGATGGGGTGCAGGCGCGTGCCGGAGCCGCCTGCCAGTACGATGCCTTTGGTCATGCAATCAGGTCCTTGAAATCGCTGTTGCCCAGGCGCTGGCCCTGGTAGCTGCCGTCCTGCACATGGCGGCACCATTCCAGGTTATCCAGATACCACTGCACGGTCTTGCGCAGGCCGGTGGCGAAGGTTTCTTCAGGGCGCCAGCCCAGCTCGCGCTCGATCTTGCCGGCGTCGATGGCGTAGCGCAGGTCGTGGCCGGGGCGGTCCTGCACGAAGGTGATCAGGTCGGCATAGCGCGCCACGCCCGCCGGGTGTGCGGGGGCCAGCTCTTCGAGCAGAGCGCAGATGGCGTGCACCACCTCGAGGTTGGTCTGCTCGTTGTGCCCGCCGATGTTGTAGGTCTGGCCCACCTCACCTGCGGTGACCACCTTGAGCAGGGCGCGGGCATGGTCCTCGACGAACAGCCAGTCGCGCACCTGCTGGCCGTTGCCGTACACCGGCAGCGGCTTGCCCGCCAGGGCGTTGAGGATCACCAGCGGGATGAGTTTTTCCGGGAAGTGGTACGGCCCGTAGTTGTTCGAGCAGTTGGTCAGCAGCACCGGCAGCCCGTAGGTGCGCTGCCAGGCGCGCACCAGGTGGTCGGACGCGGCCTTGCTCGCCGAGTAGGGCGAACTGGGTGCGTAGGGGGTGGTTTCGGTGAACAGGTCGTCGACCCCATGCAGGTCGCCATACACCTCGTCGGTGGACACGTGATGGAAGCGAAACGCCTCGCGCTCGGCGGCCGGCAGCGTGCCCCAGTAGGCGCGGGTGGCTTCGAGCAGGCTGTAGGTGCCGACGATGTTGGTCTGGATGAACGCCGCCGGCCCGTCGATGGAGCGGTCGACATGCGACTCGGCTGCCAGGTGCATGATCGCCTGGGGCCGGAAGCGCTCCAGCACCGCGCTCACCGTGGCCTGGTCGACAATATCGGCCTGCACGAACTCGTAGCGGGTATTGCTGGCGATGCTGTGCAGCGACTCCAGGTTGCCGGCGTAGGTCAGCTTGTCCAGGTTGAGCACGTGGTGGTCGGTGTGCTCGATCAGGTGGCGGACCAGCGCCGAACCGATGAAGCCGGCACCGCCGGTGATGAGTATGCGCATGTCGAATGGCCTTTGGTGCAGCGGGTGGTGTTCAGGTGGCTCGTAGCTTGTCGCCAGGCGCCGGCCGGTGCAAGGGCAACGCAGCGCTGGCCGACGTCAGGCTATCGGCCGGATGCCCGCGTAGTTAATAGTGGCTGATCCTGCCGCCGATCTGCGCGCCGAGGGGCAGGTTGTCGGAAAAGTACGCGGTGAACCCGGCGTCGCTCATCGCCTGCTGCATGCGCGGGATGTCGTAGGCCACACGGTGCAGGGTGAACTGGCCGGCGTGCCAGGTGGCGAAGGCCGCACGCGGGTCGCCGTCGCGTGGCTGGCCGACCGAGCCGGGGTTGCAGTAGACCTTGTCGCGGCCCTGCCAGAGCATCTGCACATGGGTGTGGCCCGAGGCGAAGTGCGTGCCGGGCAGCGCCTCGAAATACGCCTGCGAGGGGCGCAGGTACTCTTCGATGGGGTCGTTCCAGCCGCCGTGCACCAGCTCGATGCCGTGTTGCCGGCCGCGTGCGGGCAATGCCGCGAGCCATGCCGCGTTGGCGGCCGTGAGGATGCCCTTCTGGTAGTCCAGGCAGGCGTTGGCACTGTTGGAGCGTGGGCAGGGCGTGTTGCTCGACAGGTACCAGTCGTGGTTGCCCATCAGGCTGAAGATGCCGCGTTCGCGCAGCGCGTCGCAGCACTCGTTGATCTGGCAGTAGTACCCGGCCGTGTCGCCCAGGCAGATGATCTGCGACACGCCCAGGCGCTCCAGCTCGTCGAGCACCGCCGAGAGTGCGACGAAGTTGCCGTGGATATCAGAAATGATCCCGATCATGGACCACGAGCTCCTCGATGTAGCGCACCGCGAACCCCGGTCGGATCTCGGGGGTAGGGGGCGCCTTGCGGTTCAGGAAGAAGTCCAGGCACATGGCCGCCTCGTTGTAGCCGAAGGCCCGGCGCATGGAGCTGGTGGAGGAGATACGCGGGTTGATCTCCAGCAGTTTCCAGCTGCCGTCGGCGTCGCGGCGAAACTGCAGGTTGGTCGGGCCCACGGGCCTGAAGTGTGCACACAGGCGCGCCACCACTTCATCCAGCGAAGCCTCCTGGCGCACCCAGGCCTTGGCGGTTGAACCGTCGGCGGCCAGCTTGCGCTGCAGGGTGATCGACCCGAAGCTGCCGCCTTCGCCATCGCCGAACACCGCCACGGTGAACTCCTGCTCGGCGCTGCCGATGATCGGTTGGGCCATCAGCACCTCGCCCAGCAGGTGCGCATGGGGTTCGAAGTCGCTGGCGCTTTGTACCCACACCAGGCCCTTGGAGGCATAACTGCGACGTGGCTTGAGCAGGAATGGCAGGCCCAGGGTCCGGACCAGCTCGGCGAAACTGCCCGACAGGTAGCTGGGGATTCGCGCCGGCTCGTCGGCGGCGGCCAGCGCCTGGTCCATTGCCCACTTGTCGCGGGACAGATCGATCAGCGCTCGGCTGTTGAGCACCACGCCACAGCCCAGTTGCGCCACCTGTTCACGGTGGTCCGAAAACCAGTGCAGGTCCTGCTCGATGCCAGGTATCACCAGGTCGACCGCGTGCTGCCTGACCACCCGTTCGAGCCACGCCGGGTAGTCGGCGCTGGCGGTCAGGGGCGCCTGCGCGAAGGCGTCGCACCAGGCCCTGCCGGCGGCATCGTCGTAGATATCGGTGCCTACCAGCACCACGGCCGGGTCGCTGGCACGCAACGACTTGAGCAGGCCGTAGCCCATGATGGCGCCCACGCCGGTAACCATGACCGTGCTCATGCCGTGCACTCCCGATGCTGTCGGATCATTTCGAAACCCTGGTGGATATTCACCTGCGGCATGAAGTCGATGGCGGCGTGCAACGCCGGGTCGAGCAGCTGCGCTGGCAGGTCGGGCACATCCGGCTTGTCGCGCAGAAAGCGCACTTGGCCCTGCTGGCCGAAGGCGGACAACGCGGCCTGGGCGATTTCGCTCAGTGCAGGGCTGTCGGGGTGGACGCAGTTGAACAGCCCGGTGGTCGTGGTGGCGGCCACACGGGTGCAGATCTGCACCAGGTCGTCCAGGTGCAGGTAGTTGCGCCGCGCGTCGTTGTTGCCGAACAGGCTGATGTCGTTGCCGGCCTGGGCCTGGTCGGCGAAGGCATACAGCAGCGGCTGATGGGTGCGGCAGGCACCGGCGGCGTCATACACCTGGCTGGGGCGCAGGATGGTCAGGGCGATGCCGTGCGCGCTGCATAACAGGCTGGCGAGCTCCTCGGCGTGGCGTTTGGACAGCGAGTAGATGCTGTAGTGAGGGTCGCCCGGGACGTGGCTGGCAAACACCGACGAAATCAGTATCAGGTGCCTGGCCCCGCTGCGTTGTGCCAGTTGGCAGGCGGCCAGCGTGCCGACCGCGTTGACCTGCTCGGCGCGGATCAGGTCGTCGATGCCGGGGCCGCCAAAGTCGGCGGCGGCCAGTACCACCACGTCGAACGGCGGCACGCTGGCGGGTACGCGGTCGGGCTGGCTCAGGTCGAAGAACACGTCGGCATCACGCCGCCCTGCGGTCTGCACCGGGCCCAGTTGCGCCAGGCCGTGGGCGATGGCCTGGCCGATCACGGAGGTGCTGCCGATGACCAGGCTGGCGAGAGGTGGACGTGGGGTGGAAATATCGCGAGTCATCGTGGGGCATACCTCATGTAGTGCGCGGCGCGGGGCCCGCAGTTGAACAGCAGGTCGAGAATGCTGACCGCGTGACTGAATTCGCCCCATTGCTGTGGATAGGCGGGATAGCCGTCATAGTCGAACCAGCTGAGCTCGATGGCGCTGTCGGCGAACTGTCGTTCATCAAGGTAGTCCCTGGCTGCCGGCCCGGACACATAGTGCGTGGCTCCGGCCTGCTGGCACAGATCGACCAGACGTTCGGTCTTGCCTTCGCCCAGGGTGTAGTCCCACGAGCGGGTGATGCGCGTGGTGATGCCCAGGTAGTCGCACACGGCCTGTATCAGCAGCACGTTGAGCTCGCTCAGGTTGCGGTGCTGGCGGTCCAGGTACAGCGGTTGCAGCCATGCGGCCACTTCGTGCCAGCAAGGCGCCTTGGCGTAGTTGGCCACCAGGCTCTTCCAGTGCTTGGCCTGCCAGTTGCCCGGGGCCAGCTCGACGTCGCGGATGCGCCGGTTGATGTTCTGCCCTGTCGGGATGGTCAGCCACTCCAGGCCGTTGGGGGTCTTGATGCGGTTGCGGTTGCGCCAGTCGTTCTTGGTGTACTGCATGTCGTCGTAGACGATGAACTCGTCCACGGCCGCAATCAGGTCGAAGTACCCCTTCCAGGGAATGTAGTTGGATTGGAGGATGGCAACCTGCTTCAAGCGTCTGTCCCGGGGTTGGAGGGCGAAATCGACGGCGGGTCAGAATACGTTCAATTCTTTCCCTTCGTCACTCCCCTTGCTTATCGGCAGCAGCGGTGGCGATATAAGCGACAAAAAAAATCGAGGCCTTCTCCATGTCGCTGAACACCCTCATTCACCGCGCCAGCCTGCCATGCCCCGATCTCGACCCGGCCCAGGCGGCGCAGCTGCTGCAGGCGCATTACGGGCTGCAAGGCACGCTGCAGCCGCTGGGCAGCCAGCAGGACCTGAACTTTCGCGTCGATACGCCCCACGGGCGCTTCGTGCTCAAGGTCTGTCATGGCGACTATGCGCAGCAGGAGCTTGAAGCCCAGCATGCGGCGCTGGAGCACCTGCACCGTCAGGGTGTACCGGTACCGGCCGTTCGTCGTGCCAACGGTGGCGAGCCGCTGCTGGCACTGACGATCGACGGCCAGCCGGTGCGCGCACGGGTGCTCACCTACATCGAGGGCCAGACCCTGACCCGCCTGCCGTACATGGCGCCGCGCCTGATGCACGCGCTGGGGGCGCTGTGTGCACGGGTCGACCTGGCGCTGGCGGACTTCACCCACCCCGGGCTGGAGCGCACCCTGCAATGGGACCCGCGCCATGCCCAGGCGGTGATCGCCCACCTGCTCCCGGTGCTGGCCGACGGGCCGCGCAAGGTGCGGGTGCAGGCCATTGCCGAGCAGGCCCGCGTGGCGCTAGAGCCGCTTCTGGCGCAGCTGCCGATGCAGGCGGTGCACCTGGACATTACCGATGACAACGCCGTGTGGCAGCGCGATGGCGCACGCGAGTGGCAGTTGCAGGGGGTGATCGATTTCGGCGACCTGCTGCACACCTGGCGCATCGCCGACCTGTCGGTGACCTGCGCGGCGCTGCTGCATCATGTCGACGGCGACCCGCTGCGCATCCTGCCGGCCATCGCTGCCTATCATGCGCTCAACCCGCTGCACGAGGCCGAGCTGCGAGCGCTATGGCCGATGATCGTGGCGCGCGCGGCGGTGCTGGTGCTCAGTGGCGAGCAGCAGGTGGGCGTCGACCCCGGCAACAGCTACAGCCGCGACAACCTGGCCCATGAGTGGCAGATCTTCGAGGTGGCAGCCGGTGTGCCGTTTGCATTGATGGAGGCGGCGATCATGCAACTGGCCGGCCTTGCGCCCGAGCCGCTGCCGGCCACCGGCATGCTGCTGCCGGGGTTGCGCGACCAGGCTGTGGCGCGGGTCGATCTTGGCGTGCTGAGCGAGCACTTCAGCGCCGGCAACTGGGAGCAGCCCGGCATCGACCAGCACCTGCTGCGTACCCATGCGGCGCCGGCCAGCACGTTGTATGCCCAGTACCGCCTGTCGCAGACCCATATCGACAACCCGCTGGAACCGCGCACCTGTGCGCTGCACGTGGAGCTGCACCTGCCCGTGGACAGTGCGCTGGTGGCGCCGTTTGCCGGCACCTGGCGCCACGGCGAGCAGGGCTGGGCGTGCCTTGAAGGTGACGCCTCCAGCCTGTGGCTGCGCGGGGTGGTGCAAAGCCCCGCATCGGGCGCGGTCATCGCCCAGGGCGAGCCGCTGGGGCACGCCACCGAGCTCAAGGTGCAGCTGTGCCGCGTGGCCGGCCTGCAACCGCCGAACTTCGTCGCGCCTTCGCGTGCGCTGGCGTGGCAGGCGCTGTGCCCTTCGCCGGCTGCGCTGCTGGGCTTTGACTGCGACGCCGCGCCACTGCCCGACCCGCATGCCCTGCTGGCGCGTCGCGACGCCAGCTTCGCGCGCTCGCAGAAGCACTACTACCAGCAGCCGCCACATATCGAGCGCGGCTGGCGCAACTACCTGATCGACATGCAGGGGCGCTCGTACCTGGACATGCTCAACAACGTCGCGGTGCTGGGCCATGGGCACCCGCGCATGGTGAGCGAGTCGGCGCGCCAGTGGTCGCTGCTCAACACCAACTCGCGCTTTCACTATGCGGCCATCGCCGAGTTTTCCGAGCGCCTGCTGGCGCTGGCGCCGCCGGGGATGGACCGGGTGTTCCTGGTCAACAGCGGCACCGAGGCCAACGACCTGGCGATCCGCCTGGCGTGGGCGGCCAGCGGCGGGCGCGACATGCTCAGCGTGCTGGAGGCGTACCACGGCTGGTCGGTGGCCACCGATGCCATCTCGACCTCCATCGCCGACAACCCGCAGGCATTGAGCACCCGGCCCGACTGGGTGCACCCGGTGACCGCACCGAACACCTACCGTGGCAAATACCGTGGGCAGGACACCACCGCCGACTATGTGCGCGATGTCGACGAACGCCTGGCCGAGATCGGTGAGCGTCAGCTGGCGGGGTTCATCTGCGAGCCTGTGTACGGCAATGCCGGCGGCATTCCGTTGCCGGCGGGGTATCTGCAGCAGGTGTATGCCAGGGTGCGCGCGCGGGGCGGGGTATGCATCGCCGACGAGGTGCAGGTGGGCTATGGGCGGCTGGGCGAGTACTTCTGGGGCTTCGAGCAGCAGGGTGTGGTGCCGGATATCATCACCATGGCCAAGGGCATGGGCAACGGCCAGCCGCTGGGCGCAGTGATCACCCGGCGCGAGATCGCCGAGGCGCTGGAGGCCGAAGGTTACTTCTTCTCGTCGGCCGGTGGCAGCCCGGTGAGCTGCCGTATCGGCATGGCGGTGCTGGACGTGATGGAAGAGGAGGGCCTGTGGGACAACGCGCGCGAGGTGGGTGGGTACTTCAAGGCGCGTCTGCAGGCGCTTGTCGATAAGTATCTGCTGGCAGGTGCGGTGCATGGGTCGGGGTTCTACCTGGGCCTGGAGCTGGTGCGCGATGCCGCCAGCCTGGAACCGGCCACCGAAGAGACGGCGGCGCTGTGCGAGCGTCTGCGCGAGCTGGGCATCTTCATGCAGCCGACCGGTGACTACCTGAACATCCTCAAGATCAAGCCGCCCATGTGCACTACGCGGACGAGCGTGGATTTCTTTGTGGACAGTGTGGAGCGGGTGTTGACGCAGGGGGTGTAGCGGCGGAGTCGGGAGGGCGCTGTCCTGCATTCGCTGGCTTGCCAGCGAAGCAGTCAACGAACCCTCCCTTGAGTCGATTAATATCGGTTAATAATCGGACGAACCTGAGGGATTTAATTATTTTTGGCTTTTAAAGTCGATATTTATCGGCTATAAAGTGCTCATCGTCTTCCCTTGTACCTTCCCAAGGAGGTTCCCATGAGCCGTACCGTCACCGTCGCCGCCACCCAGATGGCTTGTTCCTGGGACCGCCAGGCAAATCTCGCCACCGCCGAAAAGCTGGTGCGCGAAGCCGCCGCCAAGGGCGCGCAGATCATCCTGATCCAGGAACTGTTCGAAACCCCGTACTTCTGCCAGAAGCCCAATGCCGACTACCTGCAACTGGCTACGCGCACCGAAACCAACGCCGCCATCGCGCACTTCCAGACGCTCGCCAGGGAGCTGCAGGTGGTGCTGCCCATCAGCTACTACGAGCTGGCCGGCCGCGCCCGCTTCAACAGCATCGCGATCATCGACGCCGACGGCAGCAACCTGGGCGTGTACCGCAAGAGCCACATCCCCGACGGCCCCGGCTACCACGAGAAGTACTACTTCAACCCCGGCGACACCGGCTTCAAGGTGTGGCAGACCCGCTACGCCAAGATCGGCGTGGGCATCTGCTGGGACCAGTGGTTCCCCGAGTGCGCCCGCAGCATGGCGCTGCTGGGCGCGGAGATTTTGTTCTACCCCACCGCCATCGGCAGCGAACCGCACGATGCCAATATCCTCTCCCGCGAGCACTGGCAGCGTGTGCAGCAGGGGCACGCCGGCGCCAACCTGATGCCGCTGGTGGCCAGCAACCGCATCGGCCGCGAAGAACAGGACGGCTACGCCATCACCTTCTACGGCTCGTCGTTCATCGCCAACCAGTTCGGCGAAAAGGTCGAGGAACTGGACCAGACCGAAGAGGGCGTGCTGGTGCACAGCTTCGACCTGGACAAACTGGAACACGTGCGCAGCGCCTGGGGCACCTTCCGTGACCGCCGTCCGAACCTGTATGGTGCGATCAAAACCCTCGACGGTTCACTGGAATCCTGACCATGAAGACCCTGAACACTACCCCGCGCGCCGACGGCTTCCACATGCCTGCCGAGTGGGCACCGCAAACCCAGGTATGGATGCTGTGGCCCGAGCGCCCGGACAACTGGCGCCTGGGCGGCAAGCCGGCCCAGGCCGCCCACGTGGCGGTGGCCAAGGCCATCGCGCGTTTCGAGCCGGTCACCGTGGGTGTGTCGGCCGGCCAGTACGAAAACGCCAGTGCGCAACTGGACATGCCCAACATCCGTGTGGTGGAAATCAGCAACGACGACGCCTGGGTGCGTGACACCGGCCCGACCTTCGTGATCAACGACAGCGGCGAAGTGCGCGGCGTGCACTGGGGCTTCAACAGCTGGGGCGGCTTCGAGGGCGGCCTGTACGCGCCGTGGAACCGCGACGAACAGGTGGCGGCCAAGGTGCTGGAAATGGAGCGCTGCCAGCGTTACCGCACCGAGGGCTTCGTGCTCGAAGGCGGCTCGATTCACGTGGATGGGGAAGGCACCCTGATCACCACCGAGGAGTGTCTGCTCAACCACAACCGCAACCCGCACCTGAATCGCGAGCAGATCGAGGCGATCCTGCGCGATCAACTGGCGGTGGACACCATCGTGTGGCTGCCCGAGGGCCTGTACAACGACGAAACCGACGGGCATGTGGACAACTTCTGTTGTTACGTTCGCCCGGGCGAAGTGTTACTGGCCTGGACCGATGATTCGCAAGACCCCAACTACGCACGCTGCCGCGCCGCCCTGGCGGTGCTGCAAAGCCAGCGCGATGCCAAGGGCCGTGAATTCGTGGTGCACAAGATGCCGATCCCGGGCCCGTTGTACGCTACCGAAGAGGAGTGCGCCGGGGTCGATCTGGTGGCCGGCAGCCAGGAGCGCAACCCGTCGGTACGCCTGGCCGGTTCCTACGTGAACTTCCTGATCGTCAACGGCGGGATCATCGCGCCGAGCTTCGACGACCCCGCCGATGCCGAGGCCAGAGCGGTCCTGGCGCGTCTGTTCCCCGATCACGAAGTGGTCATGGTGCCGGGCCGCGAGCTGTTGCTGGGCGGTGGCAACATCCATTGCCTGACCCAGCAGCAACCCGCCCCTGCCAAGCGCTGAGAGCGGCCTGGCAAATCAAGCCCGTCATCGACGGGCTTTTTTTTGCCTGCGCGATGGCCGGCGACGCAACTGGCACACCTCTTGTATTCGTTTTGCCTTGTATTTCAAGCAAGTACGACGGCGCAGTTCTGTCACAAAGTTTGATTAAGGTAGCCGCTCACACTTCTGGGGAGTACGTGTGGAAATGAATGCGACAAGTGAACCGGTTTCTCACCCGTCGGTGGTGAACCTCGAGGCGCTTGAGGCAGTGGCGCAGTGGTTGAAACACCATGGAACCCTCCGGGTCAGGAAGACCGATCCACGACGTGCACTGGTGGAACGTTATCCACAGGGGTTGATCACCGAGGCAGAGCTCGATGCGCTGCTGGGGGTGTGCTACCGCTGAACTGGAAAGGGCGCCACCGATTGCGGTGGTGCCCTTTTTTGTGGAGGCTGTACTGGCCTCATCGCGGGTCAAGCCCGCTCCCACAGGGGGTGGCGCGGTCTTTGTGGGAGCGGGCTTGACCCGCGATGGCAGCACCGCAGTTCTAGAAGTTGTAGGTACCCGTCACCACCAGGCTGCGCGGATCACCGAACTGGATCTGCCCGGCACTGGTCGCCGAACTGTAGTAGGTCTTGTCGGCAATGTTGCTCAGCGCCGCGCGCACATCCCAATCCTGCGTGCGCCAGCCCACCAGCGCGTCCCAGCTGCCATACCCCGGCAGCACGATGGTGTTCCTGGTATCGGCATAACGCTGCCCCACCAGTGTCACACCCGTTTCGGCGTACCAGCCCATTTCCGGTTTCCAGGTGACGAACAGGCTGGCGTTGCGCCGCGCCACGTCGTTGATGCGGTTGCCGGCATTGCCTTCGGTGTCCTCGACGATGGTGGCGTCCTGCAGGCCGATGCCCCCGCGCACATACCAGTTGCCTCCCAGCTTGCCGGTGGCGGTCAGTTCGACCCCGCGCGAGCGCTGCAGGCCGGTGAGGATGTAGCGGTCGGCGTTGTCCGGGTCGCGGCTGCGGCGGTCGTACAGCTCCAGCTCGTACACCGCCAGGGTGGTGCTCAGGCGCTCGTCCAGCCACTCGCTCTTGACCCCGATCTCCTTCTGCCGTGTATGTTCAGGCCCGGTTTCGTTGGCGTTGCCCGCCGCCCCCGGGGTGATGCCGATCAGGCCGCCGCCCACCGGCGAAAAGGTCTTGCTCCACGAGGCATAGAAAGCGTGGTCCCTGAGCGGCGTCCACACCACGCCCAGGCGCGGGCTGGTGCTGTTGCTCTGCTGCTTTTCGCTCAGGCCGCTGACCTTGCTGGTGGTGTCCACCTCGAACCGGTCATGGCGCAGGCCCACGAGCAGTTGCCACTGATCGTTCAGGCGGACCTGGTCCTGCACATACAGGCCACGGCTGTGCACGTCTGTATGGTTGTTGCTGGACACCGCCAGCACGCCATTGTGTTGCTGGCCGCGGTCCGGGTTGAACAGGTCGACGCCCGGCACGCCCTTGCCGCTGCGCAGCAGCGAGTGACGGCGCTGCTCGCCCAGTTCGAGCCCCGTGAGCAGGGTGTGCTCCAGGCCGAAGGTCGACACGTTGCCTTCGATTTCCACGGTGTTGAACAGGTTGCGCGTGTTCAGGTCCTGCTGCCAGCGCTGGCGCCCGACCAGGCCGGTGCTGGCGTTGTAGCCGGTGAGGTAGGTGTTGTCGAAGTCGCTGTCGAGCTGGAACAGGCCCAGGGTATGGCGCAGTTGCCAGGCATCGTTGAGCTGGTAGTTCAGGCGCGAGCGCAGCGACTGCGCGGTGTCGTCGATGTAGTCGCGCTGCGGGTCGCCATAGGTGGTGCTGCGCCTGACATCCACCGGGCGACCGGTGCGCGGATCGCCTGGGATACCGCGGTCGGGCGTGCGGTTGTAGCGGCTGTATTCGTACTGCACCAGCCAGTTCAGGTCCGGGCTGAGCTGCCAGCTCATCGAAGGCGCGAACAGCTGGCGGCTGCCGTCGATGCCGTGGCGGAAGCTGTTGTTGTCGCGGTTGCCCATGTTCAGGCGCAGGCTGAGGGTGTCGCTGGGGTCGGCACTGAGGTCGGCATACAGGCTGCGCAGGTCGTCGCTGCCGCCCTGGGCCTCGATGCTGGAGTGTCGGCCGGCTTCGGGCGCCTTGCTCACGCGGTTGATGATACCGCCCTGGCTGCCGCGGCCGTACAGCACCGCCGCCGGCCCCTTGAGCACCTCGATCCGTTCGATGTTGTACAGGTCGCGCACGTACTGGCTGTCGTCGCGGATGCCGTCCAGGTAGAAGTCATTGCTGGCGTCGAAGCCTCGGATGCGCAGGCTGTCGAAGCGGGTGTCGGCGCTGTTGCTGACGTTGGGGATGCCGCTCAGGGCCTTGCCCAGGTCATGGGTGCCGTAGTCGTGCACGCTGGCGGTCTTGATCGAATCGATGGCCTGGGGCACGTAGCGCGCCGGGGTGGAGGTGCGGGTGGCGGTGGTCACTTCCTTGACCCGGGGGTCATCCCGGTCGCTGTCGGCGGTTACCGACAGCTCGGGCAACGTGGTGCTGGCAGCACACGCCAGGCTGGAGCTGAACAGGGCGCAAAGCCCCAGAGACACAGGGGAAAGACGGCAAGGGACGGGCGTGGCACGCATCGGCAAAGTTACTTGGTGATGAAAAGGGTGCGAATGGTAATGCTTTGCATTCCCAAATGTTAGCGCTATTTACGCACCGTTGTGGTGCGGTCGTATCCAGGTATTTCCACCGGGGCGCAACCGATTGCGGGTTGCCTTGTCTGCGCCGCTGAAGACGGCGTAATGGCCATATGACTTGTCGTTTTCACGAATTTTTGACATGGCCTTGTACGCACGGCTAGGATCGGACCCAACGCCTGTAGGCCCATCGGCCAAGAGTCCCAAGAAAAGGCCCGCTGCACCCTTGTTGCAGGCGGGCTTTTTGTTTGCAGACCCGTGAGCGTCAACCCACGCAGGGGGCGTGGTTCCTGGCGTTGGTCGCAGAGCGTAAAACACTCCGAAATAAGGAAAATAACATGTTGAAAACACGGATCAGTCTGATCGCGCTGGGGCTTATGGCGGCGACTCAGGCAATGGCCAACGACCAGGCCGCGTCGAACGGTTTCCAGGAAGACAGCAAGGCCAGCGTTCTGCTGCGCAACGCGTTCATCAATCGTGACAAGAAGCATGGCAGCAGTGACCAGTCCGAGTGGGGCCAGGCCTTCATCGGCAAGTTCTCGTCGGGCTTCACCCAGGGCACCGTGGGCGTGGGCGTCGACGCCTTCGGCCTGTATGCCATCCGCCTGGACGGCGGCAAGGGTCGTAACGGCGGCGCCGGTATCGACTTCTTCAAGCCAAGCGATACCGAACCGAGCAACTCCCCGCACAACCTGGCGCGTGCCGGTGCTGCGATCAAGTTCCGCGTCTCCAATACCGTACTGGCATACGGCGACCAGATGCCGACCCTGCCAGTGCTGAACTATGACGACGGCCGCCTGCTGCCAGAGAGCTTCACTGGCACATCGATCACCTCCAAGGAGATCAAGGGCCTGGAACTGAACGCCGGTCGCTACACCCAGGAAGCGCGCAAGAGCGCCGAAGGTCGCGATAGCGGTGGTCTGAAGTCGATCAACGTGTTCGGCGGCAAGTACCAGTTCACCGAGAATTTCACCGGTGCGCTGTACACCTCCGACGTCGAAGACGTACTGAAGAAGCACTACCTGGGCCTGAACTACGTCCACGCCATCTCCGACGACCAGTCGCTGACCCTGGATTTCAACGGCTACAAGTCGGACATCGACAAGAAGTACGTCAACCGTGCAGGCTTGACCGGTGACCGCAACACCATCTGGAGCCTGGCGGCCACCTACGCCTTCGGCCCGCACTCGATCACCCTGGCGCACCAGCGCAACACCGGCGACACCGGCTACCAGTACGGCTGGTACCAGAACCGCCGCGGCGTGGGTGACGGTGGTTCGACCATCTTCCTGGCCAACTCCTACTGGTCCGACTTCAACGCCGAAGACGAGCGTTCGTGGCAGATCGGCTACGGCCTGGACTTCAGCGCCTTCGGCGTACCGGGTCTGACCTACAACTTTGCATACGTAGCGGGTGACAACATCAACACCCACGGCTTCGGCGAAGGCAAAGAGCGCGAAATCTTCAACCAGTTCAAGTACGTGGTTCAGGAAGGCCCTGCCAAGGACCTGTCCGTCAAACTGCGTAGCTCGTTCCTGCGTGGCACCAACAACCTCAACGCTATAGACTACACCGCAGACGGCAACGAAGTCCGCGTATTCGTCGAGTACCCGATCAGCATCCTCTGATCGATTCGACCTTCAAACAACCCCGGCCTAGGCCGGGGTTGTTTGTTTTCGGCGTACCGCATTCGCCGGCGCCACGGGCGCATCCTGCAGTTGCGGCGCGAAGCTGTCGCTGCGGGCCATCCGCCACATCCGTGCATAGAATTCGCTATCGATCGAGCCGCTGAGCAATTCGCCGGGCTTGAGGAACACGTGCAACTGCGAAAACAGCCGGATCTCGCTGGCGCTGACGCGGCGCACCAGGTGCTTGGGCTTGAGTTCGCTGGGGTGCTCGAGACCGGCGGCCGCGAGCATCTCGGCCAGCGCATGCAGGGTATTGCGATGAAAGCTGAACACCCGTTCGGCCTTGTCGGGCACCACCAGTGCACGCTGGCGCAACGGGTCCTGGGTGGCCACGCCGGTGGGGCACTGGTTGGTGTGGCAGCTTTGTGACTGGATGCAGCCGATGGCGAACATGAAGCCGCGCGCCGAGTTCACCCAGTCGGCGCCCAGGGCCAGCACGCCGGCGATGTCGAACGCGCTGACGATCTTGCCGGCGGCGCCGATGCGCACCTTGTGGCGCAGGTTCAGGCCCACCAGGGTGTTGTGCACGAACATCAGGCCCTCGCGCATGGGCACGCCGATGTTGTCGCTGAATTCGCGTGGCGCAGCGCCGGTGCCCCCTTCCTTGCCGTCGACCACGATGAAGTCGGGCACGATCTGGGTGGCCAGCATGGCCTTGGCGATGCCCATGAACTCCCAGGGGTGGCCCAGGCAGAACTTGAAGCCCACCGGTTTGCCGCCGGACAGCTCGCGCAACTGCGCCACGAACTCGAGCAACCCCACCGGCGTGCTGAAGGCGCTGTGGGCGGCGGGCGAGATGCAGTCTTCGCCGGGCGCCACACCGCGCGTGGCGGCGATCTCGGCGCTCACCTTGTGCCCCGGCAGGATGCCGCCGTGGCCGGGCTTGGCGCCCTGGCTGAGCTTGATCTCGATCATCTTCACCTGCGGGTCGCGGGCCTGTTCGGCGAAGCGCTGCGGGTCGAAGCGGCCGTGGGCGTCGCGGCAGCCGAAATAGCCGCTGCCGATTTCCCAGATCAGGTCGCCGCCATGTTCGCGGTGGTAGGGGCTGATGCTGCCCTCGCCGGTGTCGTGGGCAAAACGGCCAAGGCTGGCGCCCTTGTTCAGCGCGCCGATGGCGTTGGCGCTGAGGGCGCCGAAGCTCATGGCCGAAATGTTGAAGATCGACGCCGAGTAAGGCTGGCGGCATTGCGGGCCGCCGATGGCGATGCGAAACGAGGCCGGGTCGGGGGTGTTGACCGGCAGCATCGAATGGCTGATGAACTCGAAGCCCGGGCGGTACACGTCATTGAGCGTGCCGAAGGCTTTCTCGGCGCTTTCGTTCTTGGCCCGTGCGTACACCAGCGAGCGCTGCGCGCGGGAGAAGGGCAGCTTGTCGTCGTCGCCTTCGAGCAGGTACTGGCGGATCTCGGGTCGGATGGTCTCGATCAGGTAGCGCAGGTTGCCCAGGATCGGGTAGTTGCGCCGCACTGCGTGCTGGCGCTGGCGCAGGTCGTTCAGGCCCACCAGCGAGAGCAGCGTGCCGATCAGGGTCAATGGCCAGAGCCAGGCGTGAGTGGCAAGAAACGGCAGGCTGGCCAGGCTGAACGTGAGGCACGCCGCCAGGCAGGCATAACGGCTGGGAAACGAGAGGCGCATGAACTTCCGCTGATGGTGTTTGTCGCGCCTAGGATAGGCAAAGCACCGCGGCGGAAAACCCGTGGTTTCGGTAAAACAGTTTTATCCGCGCCGTGCTTGCCAGGCGCCGGGGCTCATGGGCCCGGCTGGTTGATGATCGCCAGGAACGCCTCGGCCGCCCGCGAACGGCCGTGCCGGCGGCTGATGGCATGCAGCGCGATGTGTGCATCGACATCGCTCAGCGGGCGGTAGCACACGCCCTTGCGTTCCAGCGCGCTGGTGCAGGCCGGCACCACCGCCACGCCCTGGCCGGCGGCGACCAGGGCGATGATGGTGGTGGTCTGCTGGCCGCTGGGGCCGCGGTGCAACGGCAGGCCGGCGTTGGCGAACAGGGTCTCGATGGCCAGGTTGAGGCCGGTGCCGTGCTGCTCGGGGTAGAGGATCACCGGGCGCTGCTGCAACTGCGCCAGGCTGACCTGCGCCTGGTCACTGAGCGGGTCGCTGACCGGCAGCGCCAGCAGCAGGGGTTCGTGCTCCAGGGTGTCGGTGTGCAGGTTGTGCTCGGCGGGGGGCGGCAGGCGGCTCAGGCCGATGTCCAGGGTGCCGTCGCGCAGCTGCGCCCACTGGTTCATCGACGCCTGTTCGATCAGGTTCAACTGCACCTCGGGGAAGGCCTGGGCGAAGCGCTGGATGGCCTGGGTAAAGCGGTCGCTCAGGGCTACGGAGCTGGCATAGCCCAGGCTCAGGTGGCCGGCCATGCCGCTGGCGAGCCTGGCGGCCATGGTTTCGGCCAGCGCCAGTTGCTCGATCACGTTGCGTGCATAGGGCACGAAGGCCTGGCCCTGCACGGTGAGGCTGACGTTGCGGCTGCTGCGCTCGAACAGGCTGAACCCCAGCTGGGCTTCCAGCGCCGAGATCTGCCGGGTCAGCGCGGGCTGGGCCAGGTGCAGGGCCTGGGCGGCGCGGCCGAAATGCAGGGCCTGGGCCACGGCCAGGAAATAGCGCAGTTTGCGGAGGTCGAGCATGGTGCACCTTGAGGTATCGATCGGTCCGAAATCGGTATTGGCCCGGGGCGAGTGGGGCGCCGTATAAAGGGCGCCACACACTTTAACGAGTTTTGCCATGCAGGCGCCTTCTTCGGCTGCGCGGGTCGCGATGTTGTTGTGCGGCTGCGCGGCGTTCCTCCCCTTGTACGCCACCCAGGGCATCCTCGCGCAACTGGCCCGGCAGTTTGCCGTGCACATTGGCCAGGTGAGCTGGAGCCTGACCATCACCACCCTGATGGTGGCGTTGACTGCGCCCTGGGTCGGCTGGCTGGCGCGGCGCTGGTCGCCGGTGACGCTGATCGTGGTGGCGGCGTTGCTGCTGGCCACCCCGGTGCTGCTGATGGCCACGGTGGGCAGCTTTGCCGAGCTGCTGCTGTGGCGGGCGGTGCAGGGCTTGCTGATACCGGTGATCTTCGCCTGCAGCGTGGCGCTGATTGGTGAGCGGTGGCAGGGCGCGAGCGTGACCGAGGTCACCAGCCTGTACGTGACCGGCACCATCCTGGGCGGCTTTGCCGGGCGCTTCGTGGTGGCGTGGGTGACCGAGTACTGGGGCTGGCGCGAAGCGTTCGAGGTGCTGGCGCTGGTGGTGCTGCTGATGGGGCTGGGGATTCGCTGGCTGCTGGTGCTCGAACCGGTGCCGGCGAGCACACGCAGGGCCAGTGCGCCGCCACGGTTTGGCTGGCCATTGTGGTCGGCGTGCGCGGTGGGGTTCTGCGTGCTGTTTTCGCAGGTGGCGTCGTTCACCTATGTGGGGCTGCACCTGAGCCGGGCGCCGTTCGGGCTGGGGGCGGCGGCGCTGGGGTCGATCTATGCGGTGTTTCTGCTGGCGCTGGTGGTCACGCCGATTGCCGGCCGCCTGGCCAGGGCTCGCCCGCCGTTGCACCTGCTGATGGTGGCGGGCGTTGTCGGCGCGGTGGGCATCGGCCTGACGCTTGTGCCCACGCTGTGGGTGATCGTGCTGGGGCTGGCGTTGAGCTCGACGGGGGTGTTCCTGGCGCAGGCGGCGGCCAACACTTTCATTGCGACCACGGCCGGCGCGAACAAGGCCGGGGCAATCGGGCGCTACCTGACCTGCTACTACCTGGGCGGGAGTGCCGGCGCGCTGTTGCCGGCGGTGCTGTGGCAGCAGTGGGGCTGGACCGGGTGCGTGGTGCTGATTCTGGGGTTTCAGGCGGTGTTCATGTTGATCGGGCGGGTGGGCTGGCGCTGAACCCTTCGGCCCCTTCGCGGGTCAAGCCCGCTCCCACAAGGACAGCGGGGATCCTTGTGGGAGCGGGCTTGACCCGCGATGCGTTAGTCCGGTCGGCACAGATCCCAACTCCGGTACATCCACAACTGCCACCGCCAATCCCCATGCTAAAACAGCCATACCCATCGGCGGACCCACCATGACAAAAACAACCACCCCACATTTCGGCCTGCTGTGCCTGGCCAGCTACCTGCTGTCGCTGTCCTACGGCTCGACCTTTCTGCTCTCGCTGCTGGTCACTTCCCGAGGTGGCAATGAACAGGACGCCGGCAGCATCATCGCCATCGCCATGCTCAGCACCGTGATCGCCGTGCTCGGCAGCGGCCATCTCGCCGACTGGCTCGGCACCGCCCGCGCCATCGCGCAGTCGGCGCTGTGCCTGATCGGCGCCTGCCTGGGCTTTGCCCTGGTACCCGGTGTCGACTTCAGCCTGTGGCTGTGCGGCCTGCTGCTGGGCCTGGGCTGGGGCGCGTTCTACACCCTGGGCCCGATCCTGGTTGCCGCGCTGGTCGAGCCGGCCCGGCGCACCCACTGCTTCGCGCTGCTGTCAGGCAGCATGATGAGCGGCATCGGCTCCGGCCCGCTGGCCGGCAAGCTCGCCTCGCTGCTGCACCTGCCACTGGAAACCGCGTTCTACACCGCCGCCCTGGCCGCCGCTGTGGGTATGCTGGTCTTCGCCTGGCTGGCCCGCCAGCACCCGGCACAGGCGGCCAGCGCCCGCATCAGCCGCCACGCCGGCATCCAGGTGCTGCGCTCGTCGGCGCGCTGGCCGATCCTGATGGTGGGCCTGGGCGGCGCGGTGTTCGGCGGGCTGGGCAGCTTTCAGACCACCTACGCGGCCAGTCGCGGGCTGGACTATTCGCTGTTCTTCGTCGGCTTCATGCTCGCCGCCATCGGCTGCCGGCTGCTGATCGCCGGCTGGGTAGTGCGGCATGACGCCTACCGCACCTCGTGCCTGCTGACCGGGCTGATGGTGCTGGCCGTCATCGCACTGGGCTGGTGGGTGCAGGACGCCCTCAGCTACCTGCTGGCGGCGGCGTTGCTGGGGGTGGGTTACGGGCTCAACTATTCGGTGATCAACGGCCTGGCGGCCAACGAAGCGCCCACCGGCTACACGCCGCAGGCACTGCTGCTGTTCAGCCTGGGGTACTTCATCGGCGTGTTCGGCTTCCCGCTGCTGGCCGGCACCCTGATCGTGCAGGGCGGCCCGCATGCGCTGCTGCTCAGCGTGCTGTGCGTGGCGCTGCTCAACTGGCTGGTGAGCGTAGGCCGGCTGCTCGGGCGCTGGCGGGCCCGAGCGTTGCCACAGGGTTACTGATCCGGGGCGATGGCGAACATCAGCTGGTTCTCCTGCACATACACCAGCGCTTCGCGGCCATTGATGTCCACCGGGCGGGCCGACACCGCCTCGTGCTCGGGCACGACCTTGGACAGCACCTTGTTCACCAGGTCGACCCGCCAGACGCAGGCCATGCCGCCACTGTTGTCGAAGTACAGCACCGGGCGGTGTTCGCTCCAGGTCGGGTTGACCAGGCTCCAGCCACTGGAGTCGGGCGCCATCACGCTCTCGTAGCCGCGCGAGTTGCCGTCGCTTTCGTAGGCCAGGCGCAACTGGTCGTTGGCCACGTTGAGGTCTTCGAGCACACGCGCCTTGGCAAAGCGCACGGTGTTGGAGCCGGCGTGATAGCCCTGGGTGGTCGGTTGCGGCGGCTGCTGGCTGCCCACGGCATACACCATCGACTGCTCCAGCTCGCCGTTGCTGCGCTGGCGGTAGTAGAACGCGCCGTCCTGCACCCCGGCATAGCGCTCGCGCTGGTCGTTGAAGCCGCTGTGGGACCAGCCGGCAAAGCGCACGTTGCGCGCGATCACATGCCAGCCGGGGTGATCGTCGGCGTATTCGAGCAGGGTACCGGAGGTGGCCCGCATCACGTGTTTGTCCTGCACGTAGGTGGGCCCGTCAGGGTCGCCGGAGACGTACACGAACGCGTGCAGTACGCCGTCCTTGACGGTCACATCGATCAGTTGCGCCACCGAGTCCTCGCTCATGCCGATGAACGGGGCCAAGGCAAAGCGCTGCCACGGCGCGTCCTCGACCTTTGCGTACACCTCGCCCTTGGGCAGAGGTGCGAGGCTGTCGGAGGCAACCGGCGCCGGTGCCGGCACGGCGGTCAGCCGGCGGATCTGGCGGTCGTAGGCGCTCTCCAGGCACTCGGGGGTCTTGCACTGGTTACGCACGTTCTTCAGCCAGTCGGTTTCCAGCTCGCGGAATATCTTCTGCGCCTTGAGCGGGGTGTACAGCGCATTCAGCTGGTCGTCCTTGGCCGACAGCGAGGGCGTGTTGCAAATCGCGGTTTCCAGAATCGTGTTGGCCCTGCTGCAATCGAAACCGGCGGCCGAGGCCACCGGCGCGTGCAGGGCCAGGGCCAGCAAGGCGGGCAGGGTGAGCAGGCGGGTCACGGTGTGCATGGGGGTGTCCTTACAGGTCGGGCGACAGGGCGAACATCAACTGGTCGTGCTCGACGTACATGATCGCCTCACGGCCGTCGAGCTCCACCGCCAGCGGTTGCCCGGCCGTGTGTTCGGGCACGATCTTGGACAGCACCTTGCCGCTCAGGTCGACCCGCCAGATGCAGGCCATGGCGCCGCTGTTCTCGAAGTACAGCACCTGGCGGCGCTCGCTCCAGGCCAGGTTGGACAGGCTCCAACCGCCGCTCTCGGGGTCGAGCACGGTTTCGCTGGCGGGGCGCGGCAGGGCGTGTTCGTAGTTCAGGCGCAGGTCGCTGTTCTCGTCGTTCATGTTGCCCAGCACCCTTGCCTTGGCAAAGCGCAGCGTGCGCGACTGGGCGTGGAACACCGTGGTGGTGGCCTGCGGCGGCTGGCGGCTGCCCAGGGTGTAGACCATGGCCTGCTGCAGCTCGCCCTCGGTGCGCTGGCGGTAGTAGAACGCGCCGTCCTGGATGCCGGCATAGCGTTCACCCTGGTCCATCAGCTCGCTGATGCGCCAGCCGGCAAAGCGCACGTCGCGGTCGATCACATGCAGGCCGGGGCGGTTGTCGGCGTATTCGAGCAGCACGCCCGAAGACGGCTGCACCGACCAGTTGTCCTGGTTGTAGCCGGGGCCGTCGGACGAATTTGCCACGTAGAGCAGTGCGTACAGCACGCCGTCCTTGATGCCCACATCGATCAGCTGGGCCAGCGAATCGGGGTACATGTCCGGGATAGCCGCCAGCGCAAAGCGCGGCCACGGCTCGTCCTGCAGGGTACGGTAGGCGCTGCCCTGGGGCAGCGGCACCGCGTCGCGCAGGCCGGGCACGGGCGGTGGCGGCAGCGCGGTCAGGTTGCGGATCTGCAGGTCGTAGGCGCGCTCAAGGCAGGTGGCGGTCTGGCAGCGGTCGCGCACCTCGTTTACCCAACGGGTTTCCAGTTCGCGATAGATGCGCCGGGTCATCAGTGGCTTGTACAGCGCGTTGAGCTGGTCGTCCTTGGCCGACAGCGTTGGCGTGTCGCACACCGACTTTTCAATGAGGGTGCGTGCCTTGCTGCAATCGAAGCCGGCGGCGACGGCGGCCGGAGTGTGCAGGGCAAGGGCAAGCAGGGTGCTGGAAGCCAGCAGGGTGAACAGGCGGGCGGCGGGGGTCATCGGACGTCCATGTGGGCCGGGGCAGGGGGCGGATGATACGTGAGCGCCACGGGCGACGGAAAGGCACCTGCGTGTCGATCTCGACGCTTCTGCACAAATCCGGTTACGCAAGTAGACTGCCGTGTTTCAGGCCTTGCAGGAGCTTGCCATGACAGTCCGATTCCGCTGGTGGAGGTACACCGCTTTGCCCGCGCTGTTGCTGCTGCAAGGCTGCATGCCGCGCTCGGTGATCGTGCACGACGGGCTCGACACCACGGTCGTCGATCAGCACACCCGGCAGCCACTGGCCGGGGTGAGCATTATTGATGCAGGGGTGGTGGTGGCCCGCAGCGACGCGCAGGGGAGGGTACAACTGGCGCCCAGGCGCACCCTCAAGCTGGAGCCGCTGATGGGCGAGGCGAACGTGATGCTCCACCTGCTGGCCTGCAAGGACGGCTATACGCCGCAGCCGGTGGCCGAACGCCGTGGCTGGAATGCCGACTACGGGCCCAGCCAGGTGCATCGCGAGGTCATCGGCCTGCAGCGGGGGCAAACCGGTTACCAGTGCCCGCAGTAGAGGCCGCGCCGGCAAGGGCCGGTCTTGTGGGGGCACCGGTTTCGGGCGTGGGCGGGGCTACCCGCGCAGTGCTTTCACTTCGCCCTTCTTGCCGTCCGTTTCGCGCAGGTACTCCTCCAGCGAATCGTCCATCGCCTTCAGCCACCGCGTATGGTGCGGCACCGCTGCCGTGCCGGTGATCACCGAACGGTACGACTTGTCGCGATAGCCCATGATGTCGCTCTTCTTGTCGCTCTTCCACTTGAGGAAGATGCGGTTCACGGCATCGATATCGAAGCTGGGGTAGTCGGTCTGCGCGATCAGGTGCTTGATGTAGCGGCCCTGGAATTCGTACATCGAGGCGGTGGTGTCCAGGGCCTCTTCATCGGCGCGCCAGCTGGCACTGTCGGCCTGCATGTCGGCCTTGGCCGGCAACTTGATGCGCCCCAGCATGTAGTCGCGGGCGAACCAGGCCTGGGCGTCGAACAGGTTGAAGCTGTACCACAGGTCCTGCATGCCCAGGTAGATCAGCTGCGGGTTCTGCTCCCACACCACGCCCTGGTACAGGCCGGTTGGCCACAGGCGGTTGTTGGTCTTGAGGGTCAGTTCGTCGGGCAGGAACGGGAAGTGATGCTGGTAGCCGGTGCACAGGATGATCGCATCCACGCGCTTGTTCGAGCCGTCGGCGAAGAACGCCAGGTTGCCCTCGACACGCACCAGCTGCGGGCGCTCCTCCCAGCCCTTGGGCCATTTGTAGCCCATCGGCTGGGTGCGGTAGGCCGTGGTGATCGAGCGCGCGCCGTACTTGTAGCACTGCGAGCCGATGTCTTCGGCCGAGTAGCTGCTGCCGACGATGAGCAGGTCCTGGCCCTTGAACTCCATCGCCTCGCGAAAGTCGTGGGCGTGCAGGATGCGCCCGGCGAAGCGCTCGAACCCTTCGAATTCCGGCACGTGCGGCGTGGAGAAGTGCCCGCTGGCGACCACCACGTAATCGAACACCTGCTCGATGCCCTGCCCGGCGCTGTAGTCGTAGGCGCTGACGGTGAACTCGCGGGTGGTTTCATCGAAGCGGACGTTCTTGACCGCGGTGTTGAAGCGGATGTAGTCGCGCACCCCGGCTTTTTTCACGCGGCCCTGGATGTAGTCCCACAGCACTTCGCGCGGCGGGTACGAGGAGATCGGCCGGCCGAAGTGTTCGTCGAAGCTGTAGTCGGCGAATTCAAGGCATTCCTTGGGGCCGTTGGACCACAGGTAGCGGTACATGCTGCCGTGCACCGGTTCGCCGTGCTGGTCGAGGCCGGTGCGCCAGGTGTAGTTCCACATGCCGCCCCAGTCGGCCTGCTTTTCGAAGCAGACGATTTCGGGCATGGGGGCGCCCTGGGCATGGGCGGATTGGAAGGCACGCAGTTGCGCAAGGCCGGACGGGCCGGCACCGATGATGGCTACACGAAGAGTCATAGAGATTCCTGAACAGTTGAACGCTGAAAAAATGCAAAGGCTCCCCAACCCCGAGCGGCAAAAGCCGAGGGTGGTGGAATTCAGGCGCTACGGTGCAGGTGGAGGGACGGGACGCTTGCGCATCTGGGCCAGCAGGATGTTGCCTGGCGGAATCGACAGTGCGTGGAACAGGGTCGAGAGCGGGGAAGGGGTGACGGTGTTCGGCCCGTAGCCATCAGCGCAGGGCGCAAAATGGGGGCCTGAAGGGCGAAAGATGCGTGTGATCTCGTTCATGGGGGGCTGGAATGGCCTCTTTTCGTTATGGTTTCCTTTTTATCTATAACGGATGGGGGTGGGGATATCAAGGTCGGCGACCCCACCGCCCGCCAGTGCGCAAACTCAATCAAGGCGCCCGAGCAAGGGTTTGCACCAGCGCGAGGGGGTGATGCCGTAGGCGTTCTTGAAGTGCCTGGACATATGGCTCTGGTCGAAGAAACCGGCCTCTACGGCTGCGTCCGCCAGGCACTGACCGGCGAACACCGAGGCCTTGAAGCGGTCGAGGCGGCGCAGGGTCAGGTAGCGGTGGGGGCTGGTGCCGAAGTAGGCGCGAAAGTCCTTGGACAGGCTCCAGCGGTCGCGGTTGGCGCAGGCGGCCAGGTCATCCAGGGTGATGGGCTGCTCCAGGCTGTCATCCATGTACTCGCGGGCACGACGGGCGGCGGCGTAGTCGTGGGCCTGCCTTGATGCCGGGCGCCCGCACACGGCCTGCAGCGCGCTTACCAGGCCCAGCAGCGCGTCGTCCTCTTCGAGCGGGTCTAGCCTGTCGTCCATGCTCGCGAGCATCGCGTGGGTGGCGGCCGCCAGGCGCGGGTCGCGGGAGATGCCGCCCTTGAGAAACGGCAACGGCTGGCCCCCGAGCACCTCCTGCACCAGCGCCGGGGTGAGGTAGAGCATGCGATAGCGAAACCCCGACGCCGAGCCCGCATGCCCGTCGTGGACCTCGTCCGGGTGCAGCACCAGGATCTCCCCCGGCAGGCTGTGCCGGCTTGCGCCGCGGTAGCTGAAGCTCTGCACCCCGGCCAGGGTGCGGCCGATGGCATAGGTATCGTGGCGGTGCGGGTCGAAACCGTGGGCGCTGAAGAAGGCCTCCAGGCGTTCGACCCTGGGGGACGGTGGGGCGTGTTTCACCCAGTCTTGCGGTGACGGTAGATCGAGCATTCTGCTCACCTTTCGAGCGATAGAGTCAGGCCGGCGACAACACAGGTTACAGCGTGCCGGCGTTTGCCTGAATGTGAATGTAGAAATCATGGAACATGAAGGCGGCGCACACGGCCAGGGCGATGCCCATCAGGCGGTTGAACAGGTTGAAGTACACCTCTTTGCTGATGCGCTTGCCCAGCACGGCGCCCAGCAAGGCGTAGAGGCCCGGCGCCCCGGCAGCGCCCAGGGCTATCAGCGCCGACACGGCGGCGATGCTGGCGCCGCTGAGGTGCGCGGCGGGGAACATCACGCTGGTGATCGGCAGCACCACCATCATGCCCTTGGGGTTGAGGGCCTGGATCAGAAAGCCGTTCCACAAGGTCAGCGCCTTGGCGGGGGCATCGGACGATTGGGTGAGCTGGACCCTGGCGGTGTAGACCTTGAAGGCCAGGTAGCTGGTGTAGAGCCCGCCGGCCAGGGCGAGGTAGGGCAGCGCGGCCTTGGAGATGATGGCTTCGCCGGTGTAGCCGAACAGGATGAACAGCACGAACATTGCGCCGCCCACGCCGACGAAGAAGCCTGCGGTGCGGCGGAACTGGCCTGTAAGGCCGGCGTTCAGGCCCATCACGTTCACCGGGCCGGGGCTGTACATCACGCTGAAGGCGTAGAGAAAGATTTCCATTGTGTCCCCTGCGAGTGTGGGTAGGTGGTGTGCAGGTGACGTTAAACGGCCAGCCTTCGGCTGGCTTGTACGTTTGTGGGTGCCACCCTGCAGGAGCCGGCCTTGCCGGCGAAGAGGCTGTCCACTGCGGCGCAGGGCTGCGTTTACACACGCTTGGCCAGACACGTCTGAAGGACTGTAATATGCGGACAGATTTTGCGTGGGCGGTGCGCCTTGCTGGGGTTCAGGCAGGCCGTTAGGCTCCTGCGGTCGCTGAGCATCAGCGATCGGGTTTGGTCGCCCGAAACCAGTACGCAATTCTATGCAGTCAATCGACGTGACGGCGTTAGTTCGCCAGTTATCTCGAGTTATGACGGCTGTACGTGGGAGGCATTCGTGCCTGCCGGTTTTGCCTGCTGATCCGGTCGACCAACCTGCGTACAGCTGTCACCTATTTGTTTGGTCGCAGTGGGTGATGGCTCCTTCCAGCAGGAGTTTCATCGTGAAAAAACTTGTTCCCGATCCCCCGACTTCTCCCCGTTGCAACACTGGTGTCTTCTGTACCGGGCATGCCCCATTCTTCCTGGTACGCGCAGACATACCCGAAGAAGACGCCCTGATGCATGCCTCGCTGTTGCTCAGAGGCATCTTCGACACCCTCCAGAAAGCCTGTTTGCACCCCGAGGACTCCACCAGCAAAGTTCTGCTGTGGGTTTCGTTGCATTCGACGGAATTAGCCAAGGTGCTGGTGGATGCGGTGCTCGACGGCATGGGCAATCGCAAGGCCACTGCGTAGAGGGAGCAACAGGGGCCGACCTGTTCAGCCCCTGTTGTGACAGACTTTCCGATCATGCACGGAGCGCGATGCCGATGACCCCATTTGAAACCCAATCCACCTCACCCGACGGCCGCTATCGCATCGAGGCGGCGCCGTGGGAAGCCGGCAACTCGCACTGGGTGTATCCGCCACGGATTATCGATGCCGTGTCGGGTGCCTGCCTGTTCGAGTTCCAGGACCAGCGCTGGTCCCTGGACCGCGCGGCATGGTTGAGTGATACGCAGGTCGAGCTGATGTTGCGCAAGTATCCAGGGCAACTCACAGGGCAAGGCTTACGGGTGAGGGTTGATTGCGCGGGGCGTGTCGCGAGGTGCGGTGAGGGTGCAGGTGTTGAATTGGCTGACCTTGAGACTGCACTCGAGCGCCATGCTTGTGGGTAACTGAAAAACCATCGGCTACCAGCGATTCGAAGTGCAGGGCTTGATCAAGCCATGGCCGGATGTTGGGTCTTTCTGGATGACGACCGGGATTTCATTGTTCGGGCGAATACCCGGCGTGGGTGCGCCTGGGTATTCGTTTCATGTCAGGGCTGTACGCGACTGTCGAACGGTTCGAAGTGGCGCTCGGTGAACGCTTCGGTCAGCACATTCGAACTGCACAGCCATTCGATCGCTTCCACCAGCCCGTTACCCGCGACGAGGGCGGCTTCACTGTGACGTGGCAGCACATAGATGCGCTCCGGGTCGCTGGGGTGAATGATGAGTTCGTCGCCGTCGTAGGTGTCGCCAATGATGATGCACTGCAAGGCCTTTTCCTTGGGCATCAGCTCCTTGTCGTCGTCCCAGAACCAGTACTGGTTGATGCGCTCAACCCACTGGGCCTGGCTGTTTTCGCCGTGCAGCAGTTGATGGGGCGGGTAGATGCGCACGTACACGCCGCCAAGAATGCCTTCGCCGAACTGCGTGACGTACTCGCGGTAGCCAGTGGGGAAGCGGGTACCCAGCACAGCTTGTGCCTGGTCCACTTCGGCGTCTGTGGACAGCACCAGCGGGCTGCCGGTAACAGTGATGTTTTCAAACATTGGGCCTGTCCTTTTGCGTGGTATCCAAGGGTGCAGGTTTTTAGCGTAACGGGGGCTTGGGGGCAAGGCTGCCACGTTCGCTGGATCAGGTTATCCTGCTCCCGTTTTTCAAGTGGCGGCACAGGCCGCAAGTGCTCTGGCTTGAGCATTTCAGTGAACCAGGCGATGGAACGATTTACCTATGACCGAACAGATCATCTACGGTGTTGAAGGCGAAAGCGACGAGTTCAAGGCCGCCGTGGCCAGTGCTCAGGCGACGTTCAAGTATTTCTGGCGAGAGCTGTCGTGGGAGGCACGCAGGATCGTGAAGGGCCTGGACATGGCGGCTGTAAAAATGTCCTTCCCCATCGAGAGCGACGACCCCGAGGTACCCAGCGTCGAGAACATGTGGGTGAGCGAGATCGAGTTCGATGGGCAGTCCATCACCGGCGTGCTGATGAATGAACCAAGCTGGGCCACCTCGTTCAAGGCCTGGGAGCCTGTGACGCTGCCGTTGGCCTTGCTGAACGACTGGATGTACGTGCGCCAGGGCCATGTATACGGCGGCTTCACCGTCGATGCGATACGCGCGGCCATGCCCGAAGACGAGCGCCAGGAGCACGATGAGGCCTGGGGTATGGATTTCGGTGAGCCGGGTTTGGTCGAAGTCGTCCCGGCTGCAGAAGGTCAGCAGCCTTGGCTGCTCTCCCGTACGTTGAACCGTGCTGAAGACCAACAGACGCTGGCGGTGCTGGAATGCACCGAGCACCCGATGGCCTTGAACATGCGCGACAAGATCGAGGAGGGCGTGAGCGCACAGCCGCAGGTGGCCCGAGACTCGGATGACGAGGGATGGCTGATGCTGCACCGCGAGGTGCTGGCGGGCAATTACACGGTGGTGGATGCGCTGTTGCGTCATGGCGCTGACCCGTTGCTGCCCAACGGCAACGGCCAGACTTCGCTGGCGTTGGCAGGCATTGCCGGTTGGCCGCGGATTCTGGCGTTGCTTGAAGGGCAGAGCGCCCACTAGCGTGGGGTGCCATTCGCCAGCAAGGCTGGCTCCTACCGACGGCGTGGTCCTTTGTAGGAGCCGGCCTTGCCGGCGAAGAGGCCCGCCAACTCGCGTACAGCTGCCACCCCATGAGCGATACGTAGCTCGAGCTGATGTTGGGCAAGTATCCAGGGCATCTGACAGGGGAAGGGTTACGGGTGAGGGTTGATTGCGCGAGGCGTGTCGCGAGGTGCGGCGAGGGGGCAGGTGTTGAGTTGGCTGACCTTGAGCGTGCGCTCGAGCGCCATGCTTGTGGATAACTGAAAACCATCGTCGTCGGCTTTTTCAGTATCACGCGATAGACGCAAAGCGCTCGATCACAGGTTGTTCGCGATGCTCGGCCTGCCACAGATCCCAGTCAGCCTGAATGGCCAGCCAGGTTCGAGCCTTGCCGATGCCGGCCCGCTCAAGCCGGACGGCGAGGTCCGGGCTGACAGGTGCATGGCCGTGAAGGATTCGAGACAGTGTTTCTCTGGCGTAACCGAGCCGACGTGCAAACTCGGCCACCTTTATATCCAGGGCGGGCAACACATCTTCGCGCAAGGTTTCGCCTGGGTGCGGGGGGTTGAACATGGCCATTTGGGGAACTCCTCAGTGGTAGTCGAGGTAATCAACCAGTTCAACGTCTGTGCCGTCGAATCGGAAAATTACCCTCCAGTTTCCGCTGATGGTCACTGACCAATACAAGGTCAAGTCGCCTTTGAGCGGGTGGAGCCTCCAACCGGGCATGTCGATGTCGCCCGCACAGGTTGCGCGATCCAGAAATGGAAGCAGGCGCGCAAGCCGCTTGGCATGGTCGGCCCGGATCCCTCGAGTCGAGCCGGTTTCGTAAAACGCCTTGAGGCCTTTGTGTTGAAAGCTCTTTATCATCGATAAAGTGTGATGCATTACATCACACTCTACAATCGCCCTGCAATATCAAGGCACAAAGAGAAATCTGCTTCAATTTGGGCTCCGGTTCAGGACGACTACCCTGTAGCCGTGCACGAGGGAGACGGTGGCCCACAAGTGAGGTGCGCCGACGTGCCTGTAATGGCCTGTGCCGGTGATACGGTTGAAGCAGCGCTTTTCGGTGCGGTAGATGCCCTGGGGTCGGCGCTTTCCTTTTATGTGGATCAGCGTATTGCCATACCGCTACCATCGCCGGCGGCACCCGGCCAGCTTGGACGGCGGCTAAAGCATCGAACTGTCGGTGGCTACAGCTTCGTAGGAAGGGGCCGCTGCACACAGTACGTCAAAAACGAAAGAACCCGCCAAAGCGTGTTTTTCGTGGTTCCAGAAACACTGAAAATTGTCTCTGCAACCTTGTGATGGTGCGGCACCAGGAGTCGAACTTCATATCAGGTTATTGTTTTTATTAAGGTTTTTTTGCTTTGTGGCGCCATTATATCCCTAAAAGTATCCCGGTGTGCTCGGTGAGTTCCTAAGCGCTTGGGGATCTACTGCTAGTCTAGGGGAGTAACGCCTATCGCGATTTTCTTTTAGTAGACTGGCTGCGTCGACCAGAATTTCAATCGTGGAAATTTAAGTATGGATAACAAATTCCCTCCGCAGAGTATTAATGTCGAAGCTCTGCTGCAGGAGCTGGAGCGGGACAAGAATATGTTAATTAGATTCGGTATGGATGTTATGGGTCCTTCTGGTAGCCCTATGTATCCATTAGACTGGATGGTCTTTGCCGCCATAAAACGAAGTATTAGTACTTCAAGTGCACTTGCATCAATGGTCCGTACATGGAATATGGTTTGTGCGCGCTCGCTGTTGCGGATGCATATAGACACGGCTCTACGATTCTCTGCCGCCTGGCTTGTACCCGATCCGCATGAATTTGCTCTCAATGTAATGAAAGGGACGCCAATCAACAAGATAAAGGCAAGAGATGGAAAGCAACAGCTATCAGATGCATTTCTCGTTGAGACTCATAAAGATGAGTATCCGTGGCTTCCTGATGTTTACAAAAACCTCTGTGGGTATGTGCATTTTTCAGGCTCGCACATCATCGATTCTATCTCTGGTATTGGAGATGAGGTCGGAAATATCGAGTTTGAAATTTCTGCGACTGATTTAAAATTTCCTGAGTTCAGTTGGGTTGAGGTGCTGGAATGCTTTAGGAAGTCAACCTCTATCCTGTCATGGTATTTACAGGGATATTCGAATACGAAAAAGCTAACTCCGGCGGAGCTGGAAGCGTTGCGTAAGGAGAGAAATTGACACTTGATTTAAGCAGGCAAAATTAACCTGAAAATTGTATCTTTCAGGTATGGTTCAGGTAGAGATATTCCTATAAGGGTGTAAGCGGGGCGCAGTCGGATCATCTGAGTAGAGCCGGTTTTTGGTAGGTAGAGAGATTTTAGACAGCTGTTAAGGTTGGTACAAGTAGCTTGGTCTCTGATTTGATCGGGAAATCGGGCTGCACTTTGTGCAGCCCGATTATACTAGTCAAACCCTTGAGAAAGGAACCGCGTCTTTAATGTATGTATGGAAAAATTGACCCTTCGAAGGAGCTGCTTTGAATTGTTCATAAAGATGCTCGCTCACGTTGTAATACTGGTAAACGGCTCCGCTTTTGAACTCGATTTCTAAGGTCTCACTCCCTGGGTCATAGCCGGCAGATATAATGTTTGACGAAGATACGGCATCACGGTTCATTTTCAGCCTTCCTCAGAATCGTTTTCTATGGGGGAACGGGTTATATCAAGCTTTTGGACAACTGCTGTAGTTTGCTGACTACGCCATGACGCAACAACTCGATCATATCCCTCTGCTGAGCGCCGCCTAGCCCAAGCGTGAGTCACCTTCGGATCATTGCTACGAGGTAAATGTTCTTGGCGAGGTAATGCAATTCGGCAGCGAATAGGAAGGCGTGCTGCTTCACCCGTGATAATTGCTTCTCCTGTTCTTAAGACTGGCAGCAAATCCATCAGACCGGCTAAATTATCCGGTAAGGTCCCCTTCACACGTGCTCGGTCTACAGGGTTAGACAGACGGAGTGCGATAATCGTGCCGCATTGCGATAGAACTGTTTCATCAACCTCTGCTGGGCGTTGAGAAACAACCATCGCTCCAACACCGTATTTTCGGCCTTCTTTAGCAATACGCTTTACTACTTCTGAAGCTACTGTTCCGGCGTCAGGACCCAAGTAGCGATGAGCCTCCTCCATTACTACTAGGAGAGGGCGCTCTACGCCGCCTTCTGATTTTTCCCGGCTCCAAAAAAGGGCTTCATAAACAATGCGTAGAATAGAGCCGATAAGGCGTGTGAGGACAGTGCTTGGAACTCCCGATAAGTCTAATATCGTGATTTGTTTATCGTGGCCAAGCCAGCCCTTCAGCAATTGGTCGAGGTCATTCTTTACCGCGCCGGTGAGCTCTGGCTCCCAATCTCCTGGATGAAGTAAGAAGTCAAAGCGTCGATCTAGCAAGCGGGATCGAAGCAGATTCAGCGGCCTACGGATTCCCTTTGCCGCTGTATTGGTAAATGGACCCTTGGTACCCATAGCGTGAGGTTGATATTTTGGTGCTATAAGAGTATCTGCGGCGCCAGCCTCATCTAAAGCAGGCTCATCACGATTCGCGCCGATGTAGGTAGTTGTTTCAAAATCGATCAACTCGTACCAGAGCTGCTTCAGGCTGAATGGTACAGGGCTGTCCACTGTCAATGTTCTTGAGTCAACGCCTGCTTTGGGATGCGCCCTAATCGCCTTTTCCTTTAACTCCGCAATCTTATCCGTAAATGCAATTTCATGGGCGTCGGAAAGCCCGCCGGTAACGAAGTCGAGAAGCTCTCCAGCCTCTAAGGCCCAATAAGGAACGAACAGTGACTCTTGGCCTTGACCAGGTGTAGCACTAAAAACTGTCGCCACATCCTCAAGCGCTTTTGTGTATTCCCCATGGATGTCGAGCATGAGGATACGTGCACCTGGAGAACCCGCTACTTGATCTTTTCGAATTATTGACCTTAAAAGACTTGCAACTGTTGTGGATTTCCCTGCTCCTGTTGAACCAAGTATGGCAGAGTGACGCGTTACTAGGGCGTCCAAAGATAGCCGCACCTCAATATTCTCAGCGCTAGCTAGGTGGCCTATAACCACTTGGTCATCGCCAACTGATCCGTATATTCTCCTCAAGTCGGCTTCGGTTACCAAATGTACAGAGTCATTTATGTTCGGGTGCTGGCTTAAACCCCTTTCGAACTGTCCCCCAATGGTTTCACCGGCCAACTGGACCGTCATCCACCTCCCTGAATCGATGCCTGATGCAATAGACTGTACCGGTGCCGCAGTCGCGCCAACCTCAGAGACGATACCAAATAGGTCTTGGTAGCCTTGAGGGATTCTGACAAAGCTTCCTACTTGCCCTACCCGATATGTATGACCTCTGATGACAGCAAATCCTGAGTCTAGAGACTCTGCGAGCTTAACAGTAAGAGTAGCGCCAGATACGGCGCTGACGACACCTAGATAGGTAGGATCATTGCCACTCATCCATTAGAGTCCTCTGATTTGCCACTACTGAAGTCGGAGCTTTCAACTTCTTCTTTTGGGGCTTCTGGTTCGTCTCTTTTAAGAGACTGGACTACCAAGTCAGTAGCCTGAGCTAATGCGCAAAAACGTGCAAATGCTGAGAAGTCTCCCAGCAAGAACAGATCAGGCTCTTTCGGCCAACGTGGTGCCCAAAAGCTTTCACGTATACTTCCCCAGTTTTTTGGGAGCTCACCTGGACGCCATTTTCCAGGTACACCTCCTATCACAGCCCCGTCAGCTGCGTAGACACTAAGGTTTGGCCTGTCGCTTGCTAACTTAACAGCGGGTTCTTCATTTACGAGATTTTGGTACTGGAAAGCCAAAACTGCCGAGTTTGCGTTCATCGCCAAGCTTTCATCAAGAACTGCACATATATGAGCGTCCCTAAAGGAAAACCCTATTGTAAGTAACAAGGAGTCTGGGGTTAGTAAAAAGCGCTTAAGCCTTTCAAAAAGTGCTGAGTAGGGCTGTTTTTGCGTTAGGTCATACTTTAAGTGGTCTGGATAGACTAGCTCGGCTGCTTCCCTGCCATGTCCACGGACGACGGCTCCGTCCTCCAATGCCCAACCGAGAGATCCATGCATTTTCCAAAGCTTTGCCCATCGTGGAGGCAAGTCATCACCAGCGACTGAAACCGGATCGAAAAACGGTTTGCCACCGCCTGAAAATCCGTCGAAGTAGGGGCTCCGAACTCTCTCAAATGCTTCCTCAAACAAAAAGTCGTAGTTTGTGGTGAATATTTCTACAGAGTTTGTGCGGACCGTTCCCGTTATCCAGGCGATCAAGTCAGAGTAGGCATTCCGTTCTTTTGGTAAATAAACCCCTACGATTTTTGCAATATTCTTGCAAATATCTCTGCCGAGATCTTTATAACCATTAGAGTCTAGTCCTTGAACTACAGTCTTTCCCAAGGCCTGTTCTAGCAAACGAATGTGGGAAAGAATAGATTCGATGTTGGCATTGCTGCCTAGGCTTTCCTTTATCGAATTAACCGCCAATGTCTGCGTCTCTGTAAGCCCAGTGGTAGCTTGCGAAGTCAGTGCTTCAACACCCGGGATTAGCGACTTGCCTTTAGGGTCTATTTCATTCTTCTCGTTAACACGAATCGCGAGGGGAGCTCCTGCGCCGACAAGAATCCCGATACGCTTTCTTCCCTGAGATAGCACTTGCCGTAGATCGGACATAAACCGATCCGGATTGTGGAACGTTTCCATCGTTCTCCCCCCCTGAGGATTTTTTACCGAGATCCTTCATTAGGACCTCAACGTTCTATACCAGCTTCCTGAATGGCAGACTACCCGAGCCAGACAATCTCTGATGGATCGTCATTTCGAGGGTAGGTGCGTCGTCTCCCGCAGTGTGAAAGACACATTGCTTCGGTCGGTGTAGCTAGCGAGCAAGAAAATTAGATCCTAGATCATAGGTTGAAAGCCCATGACTTTTCTAAACGATATGCGAGCAGCCGTACCGTCAGCAAGTAGTAGTACCGCGTCGCCTCACTGTGCTGGCTGAGGCGATAATTGAGGAACCAAGCCACATGCTTTCGCTTCCACCCCCAGGGTGTGTCTCGATTCCAGCGTTCTGATATTTCAGCTTGGATAGTTTTCGCCTGTCGTAGATGACGCTGCCGTGTGGCATGCGAACCGGTCAGCACGCCAGCCAAGAATGTTTCCATATCGAATGGCTTACTCATGCCATTCCCCCGATGTAGGAAGCGATCACATCGAATCGACCGTGTCCCAGCTCATAGCTGATTTGTCTCCGGGCCTCACGATCTAGGTTCCTATCTGCCTGGCAACATAGGCCGCCGTTGATGGGCGCAGGGTGTTGGGTGATTTGCTCATAGCGCTCACAAGCGTATGCCGCTCGTAGCTCATGGAAGCCTTTGAGGTTATGTGCATGCAGGATCTCCCGCGTTGGGCGGATGATTTGTTGTAGAAGATTGAGGTAGCTTTCGTGTGGCGCAATCAGATTGCGACTACCCTCGGGCGACACCTGCCGTGCAAACCCAAGCGCCTCGCGAACATGATCGTCCACCGTAATCCAACGCGGTGCCGAGGCACCGGCGCGGCCGCCCTTGGTGCCATCCTGAATGTTAATCCTGCCAAGCTCTCTAGCCTCACGACTTAGCCGTGGCAGGTCAGCCAAGATAGCCTCACGCAAGCGCATGCCGGTGGCTCGCGCCAAGAGGACGATTGCAGCGGCTCGTAACTGATGACGACTGCAAAGCGCATCAACGATCTGTTTAACCTGTTCGCGGTCTTGGCCCTGCGGCACCGATTGTCGAACTCCGGTGCGCTGCATTCCCAACGCCTTGCTCGGACTGGGCAATTTCATGCACTGATCACCGCGAAGCGCCGCCATGGTTCTGTTAACGCTGGATAGGCGGTTTTGTGCGGTGCTGATGGCGAGGTCACCGCACTCAACCGCATAGCGCAGATACGCCGCATAGTCCGCCAATACCTTCCGATCAATCTGCCGCGCATCATTGATACCTGGCCCTTGTTCGGAGCGGCACCACTTCACGAATGCCTGCCACCGATCACAGTGTGCCTTCACCGTGCCGTAGTGGCCGCCGCCGAACATGTCTTTCAGCGCCTGCGGCCCTGCGTAGCTCAATTGCCTGCCGTAACCGAAATTGCGGCCATCGCGTTTACCCACCAATGCCATGTCGGCCACCTCATTTTCCGATCTCCGATCCTCGCCCAACGTCATCCCGCCAAGGATGTTGAGTGTTATCAGGGATCAAGGCCCCTGCGACCTGTGGGGAATGTCCTCTACGCGGGACTGGCGGCTCCTTACGTCCGGGAGCAAGGGCGTCTCATGATCTGTCCTCCTAAACACCGTTACCGGTGGGCGGGTGGAGGCAGCACTGGCTGACGAGACCAGCGCCTGAAGATCCTGAGCCGGGTGAACGCAGCAATGCCATGACCGGGGCATGCCTGACTGTCAGTCAGGTGCAGTCCATTCCCTGGTCTGCGGTACCATCATCTGCATGGCTGTTGCTGGTGACATCGGCGATTGTCGCGCCGATTGTCATGAGGGGGACTGGCCGCAAAGCCATATACGATCGGGGCTGCAGAAGTGTGAGCGCCCGTCTCTTCCCGAAGAAAAGAGACGGGTACAAGCAAGTGGCTAAGCGGTTGGTTTGCTATCAACGCTTGCAGCCCGGTTTGGATGGGCCGCGTGAACAATCGGATCATTCAGATTGAAGGCATAGGCTTTACTAAGTTGCGCCAGCCCTAGGCGCCCAATGCAACCAGCACATCATCAACCACAGCCTTGCTCATCTCTTGCAAGTAATGCGAAGCCCAGGCATGCCGGCCTGTATCGCGCTCTTGCGTGGCATCCTCGGCCAGTCGCTTGGCCAGGTGCAACAGATCGGAAACGTGGGCCAACGCCTCGCTGATCGGTACACCGGCATTAACCCGAAATAACGCCTGCTCGCCCTGGCCGGCAAAGGTCGTAAGGCCGGGAGTAGTGAGGGTATGAAGGTCAGGCATGGGCACCTCCGGGGGAGGTGTGGGATGCAGTCTGCATTGTCTAGCTCCTTGACTGATGGGAGCCGCAACCGTCCTTCCTACGGGATTGGGTGGCGGCTGTACGCGGGGTAGGAATACCGGGAGTCAAGGCACCCGGCACACCCGAAGGTGTCCCGCGCACAGCCACCATTGAACGCTAGCGCAGACACAAAAAAAGCGCCTGCACTGGTTGGTTGGCGCTGTCGCACCTTGACTGATTCGGGTTCCTACGCCCGGTCGCTGATTTGGCAGCGACGGGGGAAGGTTAGCCGGGAGGGCGAGCAAGGACAACCGCTGGTGAGTCAAAGCTGTAAAGGGATGTTATTGGATGGACGCTTTGTTACGTATACGTAGCAGGAAAAAACAACCACCCCAAAACAACAAAGCCCTCGCATTTCTGCGAGGGCTTCGTCTTATATGGTGCCGGCACCAGGAGTCGAACCCGGGACCTACTGATTACAAGTCAGTTGCTCTACCAACTGAGCTATACCGGCATAGGGGCGCTATTATAGCGATCGGTTTGGTTCTGTAAACCACTTCCGCTCAATCTTGCGCAAGGCCACGGTTCACGTGGCCTGCAGCCCTTCTACTACCACCCGCGATGCAGGCTTTCGGCCGTCGGTTCGGCCTTGGCGGGGTCGAACAGCATCGGCTTCTGTTCATGGCAGCCACGCTTGCCGCATTTCACGTAGCGATGCGGCTGCGCCGGCAGGCCATTGTCGCCCAGCACCTGCATCTGCGGCATGTCCCAGCCCGCAAGGCTGTCGCCGCGGCTGGCGTGCCCGCCGGCGCAGCCACCCAGCAGCAGGGCAAAGGCCACCAGGGCGATGGTGTTGAAGGTGTTCATGGTCATTTGTGTTTTCCCGATTGCATCATGCGGCCCGCAAGCCGTCAGTCCTTGTTCAATATCCGGTGAATCGTGCCGCCACAACCCTGGTAGCACTGGTCGTACTCGCGCCCGCAATCACTCGACAGGCCCGCGCTGTAGGGGTAGCTCGGGTAATAGCAACTGCGCCGCGCATCCTTCTTGCTCTTGCCCTGCTGGCAGTACTGGTAACTGCGCATCTCGGACTGGTACAGGGCCTGGTTGGCGTTGTCCTGCATGCGTGCCATTTGCCCGCAGTAGTTGCGCTGCTGCGAGCACGCGCTGATGCACTGCATGCCGTGCTGGCTCGGCGGTGGCGAATAGCGATAGGTGTAGCTCGGCCCACAGCCGCCCAGCAGGCCGGCGGCCAGCAGCAGCGCTGCGCGCCAGTGAAAGGTGATGCTCACGAGAGGGTGTTCCTTGTTCAGTCCTCGCTGAATTCCAGCAGGTCTCCCGGCTGGCACTTCAGCGCGCGACACAGCTTCTCCAGGGTCTCGATCTTGAAACCCTTGATCTTGCCGTTCTTCAGCAACGATAAGTTAGCTTCGGTAATGCCAATAATCTCGGCCAGGTCCTTGGAACGGATCTTGTTCCGGGCCATCACGACGTCGAGCCTGATGATTATCGGCATGGGGCTAGGCTAGACATAACAGTTGTGTTCATCGCTGATGGTCTTGGCGTCACGCATGAGGAGGGAGAAGGCACACAGCAATATGCCCTTCATGATCTCGTAAACCGCCGCGGATGATACACCGATCCCCACGCTGAAGCTCCTTTCGCCTGGCGGCAGGTCGATGCAGAAGGCCAGGCCCTGCAAGGTGGCGATCACCGGCCACAGCAACGGCAGGCCGATGCACAGCAGGCCCACCCACCACAGCAGCTTGATGTTGGAGGCCGTCCACGTCTGCCCGCGTGACAGGCGGATGAAGAACAGGCCGGTGAGGTACAGGGCCAGTACCGACAGGCTGGCCGGGATCATGTCCAGGGTGATGACCAGTGCCTGGGCCAGGGCACTGGGCTGGAAGCCCGGCGCCACCAGCAGGGGCATCTGGTCGGCGAAGCTTTGCAGGTAGGCGGCCAGCACGTCGTGCCGGTCGAAAAGCCAGAACCAGGCATTGCAGCCAAATTCGGCCAGCGCCGTACCCCACGCCAGCAACGCCGCAAAGGCACCGATTGCACGCAGACGCGAGCGTGCGTAGGCCACTGTTTTGCTGTTCATGGTTTTTCCTTGGTCTGGTTTGAACGGGGCGGATTATTGAGCAAAAATTATTGCAGTACAATAATTAATTGATGTGAGATGAGGTGGTGTGGCGATTTGACTCGCAGGGGGGGCGGGGTCAGCGTTGCGGCCTTCGCGGGTCAGGCCCGCTCCCACAGGGGTCGCCGCCAACCTTGTGGGAGCGGGCTTGACCCGCGATTGGGCCTTACAGGCTACGCCGGATTTGGTAATTATAATTTACGCGCCTTGCAGCCACCTTTCAGGGGCTTTCACCAAATAACGAATGATCCGCAGCAAAATTCATTAGGCATTCTCTATCGATTTGACTTACACAATGCGCTCAGCTAATTTGTTGTGCATTATGTTGAACACTCAAGCGTTGCCGCTCCTCACCTCCCGCCTGGTTTCCCGTGAACGTCACTGGACCGGCGACCTCTAGCGCCACCCTCCCAAACCCCGGCTTTTTCGCTGACGCCCCCGTCAGCCCCTCGCGTTTTTCGTAATGCCCATGGGAGGGCACCATGCGTTCCTGGATCTATCTGTTCATCGCCATCGTGGCCGAAGTGATCGGTACCACGTCGATGAAATTCGCCGCCGATCATTCGCCGATTCTCGGTCACGCCCTCATGTACGCCATGATCGGCCTGTCCTACGGCTTCCTCGCGCTCGCCGTGAAGCGCGTGCCGCTGGGTGTGGCCTACGCCCTGTGGGAAGGCATCGGCATCGTGCTGATCACCGTGGTCAGCGTCACCTGGCTGGGTGAAAGCATCGGCCTGCTCAAGGCCCTGGGCCTGGGCGTGATGATCGCGGGTATCCTGCTGATCAAGTCCGGTACCCGCAGCGCCCGCCGTGAAACCACCGGGGAGGCCCTGCCATGCTGAGCCTGCAAGTGATCCCCTTTGCCTGGCTGGCACTGGCAATCGTGCTCGAAGTGCTCGCCAACCTGCTGCTCAAGTACTCCGACGGCCTGCGCAAGCGCTGGGTCGCGGCGGCGTCGATCGTCTGCGTGCTGGCTGCCTTCACGGCGCTGGCCCAGGCGGTCAAGGACATCCCCCTGTCGATGGCCTACGCCATCTGGGGCGGCTTCGGCATTCTTGCCACCGTGGCCATGGGCTGGGCCCTGTTCGGCCAGCGCCTGGCCGGCCGCGGCTGGCTTGGCCTGCTGCTTCTGCTGGGCGGCATGGGCCTGCTGAAACTGGCCTGATCGCAGCCCTTAGAGCCATTCGCGAAAATGCTTATGCACAAGCTGCATGCCAACTCGGCGCGTAGTGCATCGCCAGTGGCCAGCCCGTTCGTCTTTGCGCAAATGGCTGTTTTTGCTCAGGTTTAGAAGATGAACAAAAAATGACCAGCTGTCGCCAGCCCTTGTCGGGCGGCTTTTTCAGCGATTCATCAAAATGTTGCGCACAGACTTATCCACAGGTTTGCACGTCAACCGCGCTCTGCCAAAAGCATCAGATTCCGAGGCGTGAGAGGGTAGGGGCAGAAGCTGCCCAGGCGCACCTCGAAGCCCTGTTCGCCCAGGTACAGTGCGCGATCCAACACCAGCCACAGCTCCAATGGGCGGCGGAACAGGTTGCGCACCTGTTCAAGGTTGCGCACCCGGGCCAGTCGCGCCCAGCCAGCCTGTTCCAGTGCCGCCCAGTCGGGCGCACCCGTCACCTGCAGCCCCTTGAGTTCGGCCAGGTCCTGGCAGTACTGCGCGAAGGGCTTGTGCAGCCAGTGGCTGGGCAGCGAAGGGGTGGGCAGGTAGCTGTCGCAGCCGCGAACCTCGCGCTGCAGCAGATCGAAGCCCAGGCGCCGCGCCATCGACGCGTCACGCTGGCGGCGCACGCGGTTGCCGGCGGTGACGGTTTCGCTCAGCGGCAGGCCCAGGTCGTCGACCGACAGGCTCAACGTCGAAGCTTGAGCGGCTGTGGATAACGCTTGGTAGTGCGCTGCGCTGATACGGTTGTAGCAGCACGGCGCAATCGCCAGCTGACGGCAGCCGCCAGCGCTGGCCAGTTGCATCAGGCGCACGTGCAGGTCGCCGCAGGCATGCAGCGCAACGGCGGTGTGCTGGCTGCCCAGCTGGGTGGCAGCATCGGCGGCCATCACGTCCTGCAGGCGATGCTCCGCAGGCAGGTGATGGTGCTGGCTGAGCTGTTCGCCGGCCAACACCAGCGCGGGGTCGTATTCCAGGCAGGTCAGTTGCTGCGCCGGGCCCAGCAGGCGCCGGCCCAGGTGCCCCTTGCCCGCACACCAGTCCAGCCAGTGCGTGGGCTGGCGGGCAAAATCAAGGCGCCCGGCAAAGGCCTCGATCTGCTGCCATTTGCGCCCTGGCACGTCCACGTTCAGGCGCGGGTTGGCAGTGGCCAGCTCGATTGTGGATAACTCGCCCACCGCCGACAGCGCCTGGCACTGCGCGGCCAGCTGTGGATAAGGTGCGGGGGCATGTTCAGGCGGGGTGTCGGCCTCGCTCAGCGGCCGCTGGCGCAGCCAGTGGCTCAGGGCGGGGTGCTCGCGCTCCCACGGCAGGTGCAGCTGGGTAAACGGCCGCGGCCGCCACAGGCCCTGGTGCTCCAGCAAAAAGCTGTTAAGGGCCTGGAAGCGGCTATGCAGTGGCTCGCCCTGCAGTAACTCAGCGGCCCTGGCAGGCATCGACCCGCAACCAGCGCTCGAGCACCTTGAAGCCCTGCACCAGCAGGAACGAGATCAGCAGGTAGAACAGGCCGGCGGCAAAGAAGATCTCCACCGGCAGGTAGGTGCGCGCGATGATCGTGCGTGCCATGCCGGTCAGTTCCAGCAGGGTCACGGTACTGGCCAGGGCGCTGGCCTTGAGCATCAGGATCACTTCGTTGCTGTAGGCCGGCAGGCCGATGCGCGCCGCGCGCGGCAGCATGATGTAGAACAGCGCCTTGGCCCGGGACATGCCCAGCGCCCGCGCCGCCTCGATCTCCCCGCGCGGGATGGCCTGCAGCGCGCCCCGCAGGATCTCGGCGATGTAGGCGGCGGTGTGCAGGGTCATGGTCAGCACGGTGCACCAGAACGGATCGCGCAGGTACGGCCACAGGGCGCTGTTGCGCACGATCTCGAACTGCGCCATGCCGTAGTACACCAGAAACAGCTGCACCAGCAGCGGCGTGCCACGGAAGAAGAAGATGTAGCCATACGGCAGCGCGCGCACATACCAGTGGCGCGAGGAGCGGGCGATGCCCAGCGGGATGGCCAGGATCAGCCCGGCGATGACCGCGATGGCCACCAGCTCCAGGGTCAGGGTCGCGCCCTGGGCCAGGCGTGGCAGCCACTTGATGATCACTTCCCAGTTCATTGGTTGGCCCTCGCGAAGCCGCGTGCGGCGCGTTTTTCCAGGAAGTGCATGCCGATCATCGCAAGGATGGTCAGGCCCAGGTAGATGATTGCCGCCACCATGTAGAAGGTGAACGGCTGCTTGGTGACGGTCACGGCCACCTGTGAGTGGCGCATGATCTCTTCAAGGCCGATCACCGACACCAGCGCGGTGTCCTTCATCAGGATCATGAACAGGTTGCCCAGGCCGGGCAGGGCGATGCGCCACATCTGCGGCAGGATCAGCCGCGAGAAGATCCGCGCCTTGGATAGCCCCAGGGCCAGGCCCGCTTCGCGGTGGCCCTTGGGGATGGCCAGGATCGCGCCACGGAACACTTCGGTGGCATAGGCACCGAAGCACAGGCCCAGAGCGATCACGCCGGCAGAAAAGGCGCTCAGCTCAAGGCCGGGAATATTCAGGAGGTCGCCCAGCTTGCTCATCAGGCTGACGGTGCCGAAGTAGATCAGCAACACCCACAGCAGCTCGGGCACGCCGCGCACCAGGGTCGAGTAGAAACCGCCAAGCCACTGCAGCGGCTTGTACGGCGAGGTCTTGGCCAGGGCGCCGAGCAACCCCAGCACCAGCCCCAGGCACAGGGCCGACAGCGCCAGTTGCACGGTCATCAGGGTGCCAGCCGCCAGGGCCGGACCGAATCCGTAGAGATCAATATTCATGGGCAGGCTTGTTCAGGGACGGGCACCGCCGCAGGGGCGGTGCCGGTCGGGCGAATCAATAGATGCTGAAAGGGAAGTACTTGTCGTTGATCTTCTTGTAGGTGCCGTCGGCAACGATTTCCTTGAGGGCGGCGTTCAGCCTGTCGCGCAGCTGGGTGTCACCCTTGCGCACGGCAATGCCGACCTTGTCGCTCTCGTTGACCGGGTCGCCCTTGAACTCGTAGTTCTTGCCGGCATCGGACTTGAGCCAGTCGTAGTTGGCGTACTTGTCGGCCAGGATGGCGTCCAGGCGGCCGGAGGTCAGGTCCAGGTAGGCGTTTTCCTGGCCGTCGTACAGGTTGACCTTGAAGTCGCCGTCCATGCCGCCGTTGTCGTCCAGCCAGGTTGCGGCCTGGGTGGCGCGCTGGGTGCCGATGGTCTTGCCCTTGAGCGAGGCGCGGTCGGTCTTGAAGTCGACGTTTTTCGGGGCGATGAACTGCTGCTTGTTGGAGTAGTACGGGTCGGTGAAGTCAACGGCCTGCTTGCGCTCGTCGGTGATCGACAGCGACGAGATCAGGAAGTCGAACTTCTTGGCGTTCAGGGCCGGGATGATGCCGTCCCAGTCGGAGGTGACCACTTCGCATTCGACCTTCATCTTGGCGCACAGGGCGTCGCCGATGTCCTTGTCGAAGCCTACGACCTGGCCGCTGGCATCCTTGTTGTTGAAGGGCGGGTAGGCCGCTTCGATGCCCATTTTCAGCTTTTCGGCGGCCATGGCGTTGGCCGAGAACACCAGGGTGGCGGCAGCGGCCAGGAGGAATTTCTTGTAGTTCTGCATGCGTGTTGCTCCGTTAGCGGTTGCTGGACATGAATTGTTTACAACGCGCCGAGTTCGGGTTTTCGAAAACCTGCTGCGGCGATCCTTGCTCTTCCACCAGGCCCTGGTGCAGGAAGATGACTTCACTGGACACCTGCCGGGCGAAGCTCATTTCATGGGTAACCAGTAGCATGGTACGGCCTTCTTCGGCCAGCGCGCGGATCACGTTGAGCACTTCCTGGACCATTTCCGGGTCCAGCGCCGAGGTGGGCTCGTCGAACAGAATGACCTTGGGCTTCATCGCCAGGGTGCGCGCAATGGCGGCACGCTGCTGCTGGCCGCCGGAGAGTTCGGCCGGGTAGCTGTGGCGCTTGTTGTGGATGCCGACCTTGTCCAGCAGCGCCTCGGCGTGCTCGATGGCCTCGGCCTTGCTCTGGCCGAGCACGCGGCGCGGCGCCTCGATGATGTTGTCGAGCACGCTCATGTGCGGCCACAGGTTGAAGTTCTGGAACACGAAGCCGATCTCGCTGCGCAGGCGGTTGATCTGCCTGTTGTCGGCGGCGACCAGTTCGCCGTTCTTGCCGGCCTTGAGCCTGAGCTCTTCACCGGCGACCAGGATCTGGCCTTCGTGGGGGTTTTCCAGCAGGTTGATGCAGCGCAGCAAGGTGGACTTGCCGGAACCGGACGATCCCAGGATCGAAATCACGTCGCCGTCGCGGGCGGTCAGCGAAATGCCCTTGAGAATCTCCTGCGCGCCGTAGCGCTTGTGCAGGTTGCGGATTTCCAGCGCGGGCGTGGCCTGGGCCATGTGCGGTCCTCTTGAGTTCTGGTGCGTGCCTGCTGTTGTCGGCCTTCCTGGCGAGGCGCAACGCTAGCATAGCGCTCGAACGACAGCCAACAACGGCGGGCGGGGCGAAGGGCCTGTGGGCAGGTGGGTGTCGCATCGATGCAGCGGACTGTCGCGCGGATGACCGCGCGCCCCATTTCCACGGGCCGTAGCCGTGATGAAAAAAGGCGCGATGGTGCCAGTTTTGGCCGATGCTGGAAAGCCGTTTTTGACCGGTTGCACAGCATCCGGGGGTTTTGCCGGCCCTGGGCTGCGGCGCAGCCCGGGTCGTTGCTCAACCGAATTTCTTCTGCTTGGAGACGATCTCCGAGGCCTGCACATAGGCGTCCTGGAACTCGTCGCTCTCCAGCCACTGCATCGCTTGGGCCTCTTCGGTGCCGTCCAGCCAGTGGCGGTAGGCGCAGAACACCTTGCAGATGTAATCGGTGGAGTGTTCTTCCTTGTGCCCCTTGAGCACCAGGGCCAGCAGCGGGTCGACCAGGAACACGGCAATCATCGAGGCCAGGCCGGTGTCCTGGGCCTGTTTCATCTTCTCGAACAGCGCGGTGTAGCTGCCCGATTCCATGGCCTTGGTGAACACCTGCTCGACGCTGGCGCTGGCGCTCTCGCCGCTGCTCTTGACCGCCTGGCCGCTGCGTACCATGCGGTTCTCGCGGGCCTTGCTGGCGGCGCGCTTGGCGCGTTTTTGCTGTTTGCTGCTGGAAGCCATTGCGGGTAATCCTTGAAAGAAGGTGATGCGTGGCGCTATTGAACCTCACTCCCTCGGCAAACCCAAGCCTGTGTCGCCGCGTGCAGCAGGGGCGTGCCGCTAGGGCAGCCGCCCGCACAGCGCATTGCCTTCATAGCCGTGCATGATCGGCGCCAGGAACATGAACGGGCCGCAGGCATTGAGGTAGGGGTTCTTGTCGACGCTGTGGGTGGTGTACATCAGCACGCGCTCGTCGCCGAACCTGTCGTGGCCGAACGCGGCTTCGGTGTAGGTCGAGCACACCGGCAGCTTCAGCGGCACGGGCAGCACCACCAGCCACAGGCTGATGCCGCACCATTCCCGGGTGGCTTCGGAACGTTCGGTGCGGGTGATGTGCGGGGTGATATCACGGCCGAGCAACTGGCGGTAGGTGTCAGTCTTTTCGACGCGGGTCTGGGGCGAGGCGGACTTGAAACCGACGCAACCGTTCAGGCACACCAGCGCAAGCGCCGTCATCACAAGCCTTTTCATCCATGAACCCTGGTAGGCGCCGGCCTGGCCGGCGAAGGTGACGACCTGGCGAGCACCAAATCGCAGGCAATAAAAAACCCCAAGGAATCACTTCGCTTGGGGCTTTTCGGTATTAGTGGTGCCCAGAGACGGAATCGAACCGCCGACACGGGGATTTTCAATCCCCTGCTCTACCGACTGAGCTATCTGGGCAACGGGGCGCATTAAAAGCGTTTTTCGGATTTGCGTCAACGACTTTTTGAAAATTTATTAAATTAATTCCGTCGCTTACGAATTTCCGGGGTTATTCGGCAGGCGGCACGTAGCCTTCGGCCTTCTCGTATTCTTCGCCGGAGAAGAACTTGTCCATCTCGCCCTGGAGGTACTTGCGGTCCTCGGCGTTCATCATGTTCAGGCGCTTCTCGTTGATCAGCATGGTCTGTTCCTTCTGCCAGTCGGCCCAGGCCTTCTGCGAGATATGCTCGAAAATGTCCTGGCCCTTGGCGCCGGGATACGGCGGGCGCTCCAGGCCAGGCAGCTCTTCTTTGTATTTGCGGCACATTACGGTGCGGGTCATGACGACTCTCCTGCATTCAATACGTGGGCCGCGCGTTTGAGCAGTTTCTTGACCGGGGCAGCAAGGCCCAGGCGCGGCGGGGTGGCGAGGTTATACCAGAGCCAGTCGGCCTCGGCCACGTGGTCACCCTGGGGGGCCACCGGCACCAGCCAGGGTTGGATCGCCAGCTGGAAGTGGCTGAAGGTGTGGGTCAGGCTGTCCAGCGCCACGGGCTCGCCCAGGTTCACCCCGTGCTGCTCGGCCAGGTGTTGCAGGTCGTCGAGGCTGTCCAGCTCCGGCAGGCTCCACAAACCGCCCCACAGGCCGCTGGACGGGCGCCGGTACAGCAGGATGGCGCCCTCGTTGTTGGCCAGCAGCGGCATCAGTGTGCTGCGCTGGGGCAGGGTCTTGCGCGGCTTGGGGATCGGGTAGCGGATCTCCTGGCCGAGCATGTGCGCCTCGCAGCCGCGCTCCAGCGGGCACAGCAGGCAACTGGGCTTGCTGCGCGTGCACAGGGTGGCGCCCAGGTCCATCATCGCCTGGGTGTAGTGGTTGACCCGGCTGTGGGGGGTAAAGCGCTCGGCGTTGGCCCACAGCGCCTTGGCCACCTTGGGCTCGCCCGGGTAGCCTTCCTGCGCGGTGTAGCGGGCCAGCACGCGCTTGACGTTGCCGTCCAGGATCGGCGCACGCAGGCCCATGCTGATGCTGGCGATTGCCCCGGCAGTGGACAGGCCGATGCCGGGCAGCTCGGTGAGCTTCTCGACATCGCGCGGGAATTGGCCGGCGTACTGCTCCACCACGATCTTCGCGGTCTTCTGCAGGTTGCGCGCGCGGGTGTAGTAGCCCAGCCCGGTCCATAGGTGCAGCACCTCGTCCTCCGGCGCCGCGGCCAGGGCCTCGACGCTGGGCAGGGCTTGCATGAAGCGCCCGAAGTAGTTGAGCACGGTGCTCACCTGGGTCTGTTGCAGCATGATCTCCGACACCCACACCCGGTACGGGGTGATGCCCTGTTGCCAGGGCAGGTCGTGGCGGCCGTTACGGTCGTACCATTCCAGCACGGCGCTGGAAAACTGCTCGGGATTCATCGTTTGAACAGGCCCTTGAGTGCGTCTTTGAGTTCGGGACTGACCTTGTCACCCAGCTTTTCGTTGAGCTTTTCCTGCAGCTTGTTGCCCAGCGCCTTGCCGGCCAGCTTGCCCAGGCCATCCTTGTCCACGCGGCAGGCCTTGGCACCCAGCTCCAGCGGGCCACGGCAGCGCAGCGGGAACTCCAGCCCTACGTAGCGCTCGTTGACCTGGCAGGCCGGGTCGGGCATGTCGCGCTTGTCGCCCTCGACAATCACGCCCACGCGGTAGTCCATGCCCAGCACGCGCAGGTCGAGGTCGCCGTGGCCGTTGACGGTCAGGCCCGGGATGCGCACCTTCAGGTCCGGGTTGCTGGCCACGCCGTTGCGCAGCACCAGGCTGCCCTTGAGTTCCTGGAACGGGGTGTCCTTGCCGCGTGGTTCGCCGCTCAGGGCCTTGCGGTTGAGGGTGGCGATGCCCTGGCACAGCTGCTGCTCGAGGTTGGCATTGACCAGCACACCGTTGTTGATGACGAAGCTGGCGTTGCCATTGAGGGTGTCGATCAGCGCCTTCTGGCTGTTGCCGCTGCCGGTCAGGTTGCTGCTCAGGGTCAGCAGGCCCTTGACCGGCGGGGTGTCGGTCTGGCTCTTGATGAAGTGCTCCACCGGTACGCGGTTGACCTGGGTACTCAGGCCGATCTGCGGTACCGCAGGGCGCACGTCGAGGGTGCCCTTGGTAGCGAAGTCGCCGTTGTAGAGGCCGCCCTGCAGGGTGTCCAGGGTGATCAGGCCGCCCTGGCCACGGGCCTTGAGCACGGCGTTCTGGATAGGCAGCTGTTCAAGGGTGAGCACGCCGAAGCTCAGGTCTGCCTGCAGGTCGAGTACGCGCAGGCGGTCCACCGGCAGCAGCTTGTCGGTGCTCCAGGCGGTCTTGGTGGGTGCGTCCGGCAGCGGTGTGGTGCCGGCTCCTGCCAGCGCGCCGGCTTCGTTCTGCTGCACCTCGGCCTGGCGCGCGGCCTTGGCGCCGGTGGCGGCCTCGCTCTTGGCCGGCAGGTAGCGGTCGGCATTGAACGTGTCGGCTTTTAGCTGCACGCGCAGGGCCTGCTTGGCGAAGTCATCCACCGCCAGGCGGCCGGTGAAGGTGCTGTCGTCGAGCTTCACTGCCAGGTCTTCCAGGGCCAGGCGGGTGGGGCTGCCTTCCAGGCGGCTGACCAGCTCGAACTTGCCCAGGGTGGCGGCATCGGCCATCGGTGGCACTGCCACGCCGACGCTGTCGAGGAACGTGCGCAGGTCGAGCTGGGCGATGGACAGGCCGCCGGTGAGCTTGGGCGTGCTGTTCAGGTCACGCACGTTCAGCTCGCCCAGGGCGCGCAGCTGGTTGGCCGACAGCTTCAGGCCGTTCCATTCGGCGACGTTCGCGGCCATGTCCACCAGCAACTGGCCCTGGGCGGCGAAGGTCATGGTCTTGCCCTGCAGCGGCTCGCCGGAGGCTTCGCCACTGAGCTTCATGTCTTCGAACTGATAGCGCTTGAGCGCACGGTCGAAGCGCAGCTCGCCCTTGAGCTCGGTGCGGGCGCGCAGGGCCGGCTGGCCAGCGCTGAAGAAGGCGGTCATGGTCAGCGGAATGTTGACCCCTTCGTGAACCGCGCCGGTGCTCAGCTGGATGCTCTCGGCGCTGAAACTCTGGCCGCTTTGCGCATCGCTGTACTGCACCTTGGCGTTGTTCACGGTGAGGCTGTCGATGTCCAGCTTGACCGGGCGCTCGGCGGCGGCCGGCTTGGCCGGGGCCTCGCCTGGGGCGGGTGTGCCGGCGCTGCCTTCGGCCGGTGCAGCCGGGGTGGCGGCCGGCAGCGGCTTGCCGATGTCTTCCCAGTTGCCGTGGCCGTGCTCGTCGCGGGCCAGGGTCAGGTTAAGGCCCTCGACGCGCACGTCGCTCATCTGCACTTCACGGCGCAGCAGCGGCAGTACACGCACTGACAGGCCGAGCATCTGCAGGTCGGCGAATGGCACCTTGGGATTGTTGAGCGTGGCGATGCTCGCCTCGTGCAGTTCCAGCCCCAGCCACGGGAACAGGCTCCAGCCGATGTCGCCGTTGAGCGTCAGCTCGACGTGGGCCTTGTCGCGTGCCAGCTGGCGGATCTCGTCTTTGTAGTCGTTGGGATCGAAGAGGTGGGTCAGGGCAAAGCCCAGCGCCACAATGATCAGCAACAACCCGAGTATCACCAGCCCCAGGATTTTGCCGAACGCTTTCATGGGCGAGTCCTTGTAGTCCGATTGTAAAATTCAGCCGCAGAGTATAGCCCCGTGCAGGGCGCGCGGGCGCGGCGCGACCCGGGTTTGGACAGCAACCGGCGGGGCAGTTCCTGACACGGGGGTATCAGTTTTCGCAAAAACCACAGTATCAGCCTAATTTCAGCGAGTGCGGCGAATGGTACTCTCTCGCGCCTCCACGGTCCCGTTGCGGCCGATTGTCGCGTCAAAGGGCCGGTTGCCAGATAAACGACGTGCTGCCCCTGGCAGCCAAAGTCGCAGGCAGCAGGCCTGGTCGGTGGAGCATCCATATCACGAGGGGAACAACAATGAGCAGCACTACGGTGGGCGGCATCGCCAGTACGCCCGGCTTCCTGTCCAAGGAACGCATTGTCGCCAGGGCCGGTTTCAACCGCTGGCTGGTGCCACCGGCGGCCCTGGCCATTCACCTATGCATCGGCATGGCCTATGGCTTTTCGGTGTTCTGGCTGCCGCTGTCGCAGGCCATCGGTATCAGTGCGCCGGTGGCGTGTGCGCCGGAGATGAGCTTCGTGGCGCGCCTGTTCACCGCCGAGTGCGACTGGCCGATCTCGATGCTGAGCTGGATCTACACGCTGTTCTTCGTGTTCCTCGGTTGTTCGGCGGCCATCTGGGGCGGCTGGCTGGAGCATGCCGGGCCGCGCAAGGCCGGGGTGGTCTCGACCCTGTGCTGGTGCGGTGGCCTGCTGATGTCGGCGCTGGGGGTGTACACCCACCAGCTGTGGCTGATGTGGCTGGGCAGTGGTGTGATCGGCGGTATCGGCCTGGGGCTGGGCTACATTTCGCCGGTATCGACGCTGATCAAGTGGTTCCCGGACAAGCGCGGCATGGCCACCGGCATGGCGATCATGGGCTTTGGCGGTGGCGCCATGGTCGGTGCGCCACTGGCGGCGGCGCTGATGAGCCACTTCGCCGGCCCTGACGGGGTGGGCGTGTGGCAGAGCTTCGTGGTGATGGCGCTGATCTACTTCGTGTTCATGCTCGGCGGCGCCCTGGCCTACCGCGTGCCGCCCACCGGCTGGAAGCCCGAAGGCTGGAGCGCGCCGCAGAAAAAGGCCGGCAACGCGATGATCACCCACCGCCACGTGCACGTCAGCGTGGCGTGGAAGACGCCGCAGTTCGCGCTGATCTGGCTGGTGCTGTGCCTTAACGTGTCGGCCGGCATCGGCATTCTGGGCATGGCCTCGCCGCTGCTGCAGGAAGTGTTCGCCGGCAAGCTACTGGGCAACGACCTGAGCTTCAGCCAGCTGGATGCCACGCAACTGGCGCAGATTGCCGCCATTGCCGCGGGCTTCACCGGGTTGCTGAGCCTGTTCAACATCGGCGGGCGTTTCTTCTGGGCCTCGTTCTCCGACTACATCGGGCGCAAGAACACCTATTTTGCCTTCTTCGCCCTGGGCGTGGCGCTGTATGCGCTGATCCCGAACATGGGCCACCTGGGCAACATCGCGCTGTTCGTGGCGGCGTTCTGCATCATCCTGTCGATGTACGGTGGCGGCTTCGCCACGGTGCCGGCGTACCTGGCCGATCTGTTCGGCACGCAGATGGTGGGCGCCATTCACGGTCGCCTGCTGACCGCCTGGGCGGCAGCCGGGGTGCTGGGCCCGGTGCTGATCACCTACCTGCGCGAGTATCAGCTGGAGATGGGCGTGGAGCGGGCGGCGGCGTATGACATGACCCTGTACATCCTGGCCGGGCTGCTGGCGCTGGGCTTTTTGTGCAACGCGCTGGTGCGGCCGGTGGCCGACAAGTACTTCATGACCGATGCGCAACTGGCGGCCGAACAGGCGCTGGGGCACGACAAGGGCGCCAATGGCAGCACCGTGCTGGAGTGGAAGGCCGCGCCGGGCAGCCGGCCGCTGGTGATTGCCGCGTGGCTGGTGGTGGGCATTCCGCTGGCGTGGGGGGTGTGGGTGACCCTGCAGAAGACTGCGGTGCTGTTCCATTAAAGGCATCGCGGGTCAAGCCCGCTCCTACAAGGATCTCTGCTGACCGTGTGGGAGCGGGCTTGACCCGCGATGAGGCCGGTACTGCTGACGCAAATTCCCCGCCAACTGTCTTCTTCGTTCCAAGCCACGCGTATCTAGGCCTATAATGGACACCTTTTTCGCCCAATGATTTTGCGGAGCTGGTGATGGTCGAACGTACGGCTAGCGTCGAGCGCAATACTCTGGAAACCCAGATCAAGGCCTCGATTAACCTGGATGGCAGCGGCAAGGCCCGATTCGATATCGGTGTGCCTTTCCTCGAACACATGCTCGACCAGATCGCCCGACATGGGCTGATCGATCTGGACATCGAGTGCAAGGGCGACCTGCACATCGACGATCACCATACCGTCGAAGACGTCGGTATCACCCTGGGCCAGGCATTCAACCAGGCCATCGGCGACAAGAAGGGCATCCGTCGCTACGGCCATGCCTACGTGCCGCTGGACGAGGCGCTGTCGCGCGTGGTCATCGACTTCTCCGGCCGCCCGGGCCTGGAGATGCACGTGCCCTTCACCCGCGCCACCGTGGGCGGTTTCGACGTCGACCTGTTCCAGGAATTCTTCCAGGGCTTCGTCAACCACGCCAACGTCTCGCTGCACATCGACAACCTGCGCGGGCACAACACCCACCACCAGATCGAGACCGTGTTCAAGGCCTTCGGCCGCGCACTGCGCATGGCCATCGAGCTGGACGAACGCATGGCCGGCCAGATGCCGTCGACCAAGGGCTGCCTGTAATGCAGACGGTAGCCGTTATCGACTACGGCATGGGCAACCTGCACTCGGTGGCCAAGGCCCTGGAGCACGTGGGCGCCGGCAAGGTGCTGATCACCAGCGATGCTGCGGTGATCCGCGAGGCCGACCGCGTGGTGTTCCCGGGTGTGGGCGCGATCCGCGACTGCATGGCCGAGATTCGCCGCCTGGGCTTCGACAGCCTGGTGCGTGAAGTCAGCCAGGACCGCCCCTTCCTCGGCATCTGCGTGGGCATGCAGGCCCTGCTCGACCACAGCGAAGAGAACGACGGCGTCGATTGCATCGGCCTGTTCCCGGGCAATGTGCGCTTCTTCGGCAAGGGCCTGCACGAGGACGGCGAGCACCTTAAGGTGCCGCACATGGGCTGGAACGAAGTGTCCCAGGCCATCGACCACCCGCTGTGGCACGACATCCCCGACCGTGCGCGCTTCTACTTCGTGCACAGCTACTACATCACCGCCGCCAACGCGGCGCAGGTGGCGGGCAGTGGTCACTATGGCGTCGACTTTGCCGCCGCGCTGGCCGACGGCTCGCGCTTTGCCGTGCAGTTCCACCCGGAGAAGAGCCATACCCATGGCCTGCAGCTGCTGCAGAACTTCGCCGGCTGGAATGGTCGCCGGTAATGGGCAAGTCCCGCGCCAAGCGGCCGATCCTCACCCTCGCGCCTGAAGAAGAGCGCGAGGCGCTGGCCAAGCTCAAGCGTTTTCTCGAAGACCGCTTCGAGCTTGAGCTGGGTTCGTTCGAGGTGGCTGAAGTGCTGGAGCTGTTCAGCCAGGAGATTGCACCGCATTACTACAACAGGGCGATTTTCGATGTGCAGGCGCACCTCAAAGAGAGGTTCGAAAGCATTGAAAGCGACTTGTGGTCGCTCGAGAAGAACTGACTTCCCGAGCTCACTGTTTACCGAATAGACAGGTTCCCCAGATGCTGATTATTCCCGCTATCGATCTCAAGGACGGTGCTTGCGTACGTTTGCGCCAAGGCCGCATGGAAGATTCCACGGTATTTTCCGATGACCCGGTGAGCATGGCCGCCAAATGGGTCGACGGTGGCTGCCGCCGCCTGCACCTGGTCGACCTGAACGGTGCCTTCGAAGGCCAGCCGGTCAACGGCGAGGTGGTGACTGCCATTGCCAAGCGCTACCCGAACCTGCCGATCCAGATCGGCGGCGGCATCCGCTCGCTGGAAACCATCGAGCACTACGTCAAGGCCGGCGTCAGCTACGTGATCATCGGCACCAAGGCGGTCAAGCAACCCGAGTTCGTGGCCGAAGCCTGCCGTGCGTTCCCCGGCAAGGTGATCGTGGGCCTGGACGCCAAGGACGGCTTCGTGGCCACCGACGGCTGGGCCGAGGTCAGCTCGGTGCAGGTCATCGACCTGGCCAAGCGTTTCGAGGCCGATGGCGTCTCGGCGATCGTCTACACCGACATCGCCAAGGACGGCATGATGCAAGGCTGCAACGTGCCGTTCACCGCCGCTTTGGCTGCCGCCACCAAGATCCCGGTGATCGCCTCCGGTGGCATCCACAACCTGGGTGACATCAAGGCCCTGCTCGACGCCAGGGCACCGGGGATCATCGGCGCCATCACCGGCCGTGCGATCTACGAAGGCACGCTGGATGTGGCCGAGGCGCAAGCCTTCTGCGACAGCTACAAAGGCTGAGGAGAACGGCATGGCGCTGGCCAAACGCATCATCCCTTGCCTGGACGTCGACAACGGTCGAGTGGTCAAGGGCGTCAAGTTCGAGAACATCCGTGATGCCGGCGACCCGGTGGAAATCGCCCGTCGCTACGATGAGCAGGGTGCCGACGAGATCACCTTCCTCGACATCACTGCCAGCGTCGATGGCCGCGACACCACGTTGCATACCGTCGAGCGCATGGCCAGCCAGGTGTTCATTCCGCTGACCGTGGGCGGTGGCGTGCGCACTGTGCAGGATATCCGCAACCTGCTCAACGCCGGTGCCGACAAGGTCTCGATCAACACCGCAGCGGTGTTCAACCCCGAGTTCGTGGGCGAGGCCGCGCAGCATTTCGGCTCGCAGTGCATCGTGGTTGCCATCGATGCCAAGAAGGTCTCCGGCCCGGGCGAAACCCCGCGCTGGGAGATCTTCACCCACGGTGGGCGCAAGCCTACCGGGCTGGATGCGGTGGAGTGGGCGAAGAAGATGGAAGGCCTGGGCGCGGGCGAGATCCTGCTCACCAGCATGGACCAGGACGGCATGAAGAGCGGCTTCGACCTGGGCGTGACCCGCGCCATCAGCGACGCGCTGGGCATTCCGGTGATCGCCTCCGGTGGTGTGGGCAACCTGCAGCACCTGGCCGACGGCATCCTGGAAGGGCATGCCAGCGCAGTGCTGGCGGCCAGCATCTTCCACTTCGGCGAGTACACAGTGCCTGAAGCCAAGGCCTACATGGCGCAGCGCGGCATCTGCGTGCGCTGAGCGGCCGCATTCGCCGGCAAGGCCGGCTCCTACACTGCAGCGAACCTGTAGGAGCCGGCCTTGCCGGCGAAGCATTTGCTGTTAAGGTAATGCAGGCACATCGCCAGGGAATCGGGTCCATCCTATGTTCACACGCTTGCTCGTCGTGCTCGTCAGCCTCTTCTCCCTCGCTGCCACCGTCCGCGCCGCGGACCCGATGGTGCTGCTCACCGAAAACTTCCCGCCCTACAACATGGCCAGCGACGGCAAGAACTTCGCCCGCGAAGACAAGATCCAGGGCATCGCCGCCGACCTGGTTCGCGAGATGTTCAAACGCGCCGCCATCCCCTACAGCATGACCCTGCGCTTCCCGTGGGAACGCGTGTACCAGCAGGCCCTGAACAGCCCCAATCACGGTGTGTTCGTGATGGCCCGCCAACCCGACCGCGAAAAGCTCTTCAAGTGGGTCGGGCCGCTGGGCCCCGACGACTGGATTCTGCTGGCCCGCCCCGACAGCCCCATCACCCTCGAACACCTCGGCGACGCGCGCGGCTACCGGATCGGTGCCTATAAAGGCGATGCCATCGCCCAGCACCTGAGCAGCAAGGGGCTCAAGCCGATCACCGTGCTGCGCGACCAGGACAACGCGCGCAAGCTGCTCGAAGGCCAGATCGACCTGTGGGCCACCGGCGACCCCGCCGGGCGCTACCTGGCCCGCCAGATCGGCATCACCCAGCTCAAGACCGTGCTGCGCTTCAACGGCGCCCAGCTGTACCTGGCACTCAACCGCCAGGTACCCGATGCGGTGGTGGAAAAGCTCCAGCACAGCCTGGACCAGTTGCGCGACGAAGGCTTCGTCGACGCCACCTTCGCCCGCTACCTGTAAGCGCCTAACTATGTAGTGCCGCGGCCATGCACCGGGCTGCTGTGATGGATCGTCGCTGTGAATTGCACAGCCCGATCACTCATGGAAGGTGTTAGATGCCACTGCATATCCTGCAAGACCTGCCCACCCCCGAACCCGACAATGCCCTCGCCGCCATGGTGGCCGAGCAGTTCGCCAGCCGCCCGACCCTGCGCAGCACCAGCGCCACGCTGCTGGAGCGCTTGCTGCGCGAGTACTTCCCCGGGCTGTCCGCCAATGTGGAGGCGCTGCGTTTGTACGTGCCCGACAGCAGCGCGCAGTTCTATCAGGTACGCCCGCTGGTGGACGCTGCACTGGACAACCTGTGCACCTGGGAGCCGTTGCAGATGCATGCGGGGGGCTTGTCCGGTTTTCTGGGCCAGGCCGACGCGGTGAAACTCAAGCTGCAGGGCCATGCACTTGATGCGGACACCCTGCGCGAAATGATCAAGGTGTTTGCCGACGGCATCGTGGCCGAGTTCCAGCGGGCCCTGATGAACTACTGGCAGGCCAGGGGCAGTGAAGGCGTTCCGCGCCTGAGCTGGCTGGCCAGAACCCTGGCCCAGGCCCTGGTGCCACACGCCGGCGGCAAACAGGCCTGGGCCGGGATGCTGGGCCAGGTGCTGCAATGGCCACGCTGGTCGCTGCGTCAGGCCCAGGGCGAGCAGGCCGTGCGGGTGTACCTGGTGCAACTGCAGCTCGACGCCAGCCTGACCAGCACGCAGATGCTGCTCAGCGATCTGGTGTTGGTCCGCGGCGAGCAGGTGCTGCGTTGTACGCCCGCAGGTCAGGTCAGCGCCCACGCCTCGCTGAAGGCGTTCGGCGAGGCGTTGACCGACGAACTCGAAGGCGCCTATCGGCTGGTCGGGCTGCAGTGGCAGTTGCTGGAGGTCGAAGGCAATCCGTTCAGGGTCCAGGCCGAGGCGTTGCTCGATCAGCAACTGCGCGACGTGCAGGCGCTGCGCCTGGGCGGGCAGTCGGTGACTGAGCTCGAGGGGTTGTTTGCCACGGTGTCCGATGTGGCTGCGCGCCTGGCCGGCAACCGGGCATTCGTGCCGACGCCTGCCGACACCCAGGTGCTTGGCCAGCTGCCGGCATGGCTCAAGCAGGCTTCGGGGGCCGATTACCTGGACTACCGCATGCAATGGCTGAGCATGGCGCTGGCGCACCAGCACAATGCCGGCAAGGCCTATGACCACGGTATCCCGACCCTGCGCGACTATGCCGCCAAGGCGCTAGGCGAGCGCATGGCGGCAGATCAACCGGGCGGGCCGACCTACGACCCCTACAAGCTGGTGCTGACCTTCCAGGTGCCCTATGGCCAGGGTGGCTTCGGCTTCGTCGAGACGGTCAGGCTGCTGCTGGTGGATGCCGCGCTGGAAAACCTGTCCGGCCTGCCCAAGGGCCCGATGAGCATTGCCCATGCCGATGGCGACGAGATCGCCGCATGGCTGAGCGCCGAGTATGTGATGACACTCATCACCGCCGTGGATGTCGGGGCCAACTACCTGGCAGTGATCGAACAGGCCATGCGCACCGATGCACGCCAGGCCGACGAGCGTCGGCAGCTGTTCGCCGACACGCTGCGCGCACAACTGCCATTGCTGGCGCTGGAATACCGGATCAGGGGCGAGCAGGGCTTCACCCGCCAGGGCCTGCGCTGCGTGGACTACGCCATGAGCACCGACCAGACCGACCGGGTCGAGGTGCGCCCGCTGACCTTCCTCAGTGGCGAAGGGGCCAGCCCTGACGAGGTCGACAACATGTTCGTGTTCGCCCTGCCCGGCAGGCCCGAGCGGGTGCTGTACCGACCGCTGTTCGAGCCCCTGCTGCGCGAATTTGCCAGCGAGGCTGCATTGTTCAAGGCCCTCGAGGAGCCCGAGCTGCAAGCCAGCGTGCTGAGCTGGATGGGACGGGACGCCCGGCGCATCTATGCCAATGGCGGCTTTGCCAACCCTCACCTGGGTATCACGGTGGATGAACCGGTGGCTGTGCCGGGGGCGAACGTGCCGCGTCTTGGCGGCGCTGCGCTGACCGGTGACCTGCTGGCGCATTTCTACACCAGTACGGTGGATGCGCTGATCACCCTGGGTGACCGGCAATCGGTATCCAACGCCGAAGATCGCTGGCTGCGCTTCAAGGAGGCGGGCTGGCTGCTGTTCAATATCGCGCTGCCTTACCTGCGTGGGCCGACAGCTGTCGCCGGATGGCTGGTGCAACTGGTCAGCAGCCTGGACAGCGACTTCAAGGCGCTGCGCGAGGGGGATGACACCACGCGCGCCCAGGCCGTGGTCGACCTGCTGTTCAACCTGAGCACGGTGTTCATGCACGGGGCCGGGGAGGTCGGCATGGCGCGCGCGACGCCGATCAAGGTGCAGCCCTCGATGCTGCAGCAAACGTTGCCGGTGCGCGGCGAGCTGCCAATGACCGGCGTGCTGGTACCGGTGCAGCAACCCCTGGGTCCGCAACTGCGCAGTGCCGGTGCGTTGCCGACAGCCATGGACTTCTCCTGGAGCGGCATGCGCAACGAAGCGGCGCCCGAGCTGCGTGCGTTCCTGCGCCCGATGCAGGTCATGCCCGGCCAGGAGCCGACCGGCCTGATCGAGACGGGGGAGCGCCGCGGCCTGGCGCTGATCGACGGGCAAGCGCATGTAAAACTCGATGACCGCTGGTACCGCGTGCTGGAGGTGGAGGGGCGCTTCTGCATCGTCGACCCCCTCGACAGCAGCCGCCGTGGCCCGTGGCTGCGGCGCAGCAGCGAAGGCAGCTGGCAACTGGACCTGCGCCTGGGGCTGCGCGGGGGCGGGCCGAAAAAGCGCATGAGCCTGCAGGAGAAGAAGGCGCAGAACAGGCTGCAGCTTCAGCAGCTCAACGCCACGCTGGAGTCGGCGCAGCAGGATTGCCTCAGGCGCATTGTGGCCATGACCCCCAAGGTCAACGAGCTCAACGCCTTGCTCGACCCGATGTTCAAGGCCCAGCGCGAGTACCAGCTCGATCGCACGGCGACCCGGCTGGTAGCGATGAAGCAGGCACGCACGCGTGCGCAAGTGGCCGAGCAGGCACTCAAGGTCGAGCAGGACGCCTTCATCGAGGTGGCCAAGGACCTGCTGCGCACCACCCTCGAAGCCCGCGAAACCCTGAAACTGGCGGATTTCTACGGCCATATCACTGCGGCCGACTACAGCAAGGCGCTGAACCTGAACTTCAGGATGAACTTCCAGGCGCGCCTGCAGTTGCAGGCCCAGTACCACAGCAAGCAGTTCAAGATCTCGTTGCACGATGCCTGGATCGAGAATGCGTTCCAGGTCACCCTGGGTGATACCGCACAGCCGTTTTCCGCGTTGCTGGAGGCCAACACGCAGAACGAGACGTTCCACCTGCTGGCCCTGGAGCAGGCCGAGGCCTGCAGCGCCCTGGTCGAGGAGGTTCGCCGCGAGCCGGCGGTCAAGGCCACGGCCGACGAGATCATCCGCTATGGCGAGGCCAAGCGTGAAGAGCTCAAGGTGTTCAGCGCCCAGCGCATCCGCACGGCCTACCTGGAAATCCTCGGCTACATGAGCCTGGACACGCGTATCGCGGACGCCACCCAGCGCCCGTTCTACAAGGACTTGCTGCTGGACCCGGACATCGTCGCCGGGGTGCTTTCGCATGAGCAGCTGGGCATCGATGCCCAGGAGTTCACGCCCCAGGAGCGCATCCAGGTGCTGCGCGAGGCCTCGCACTGCTACTCGCGGGCCAAGGCGGTTGCCCAGTATGTGGGCGACCTGTTCGCGCCGGTGCCCGGCAAGGACTATCTGGCGGCGTTCGTGCAGACCCTCGACGAGCTCGATGCCAGCGCCAGGGCAGAACTGGACAGCCTGGTCACGGTGCCGGCCACCAGCACGACGCCCCGGCCGACGCGCAAGCGCAAGGTGATCGTCACGCGTACCCGCCGGGTGGTGGTGGGGCGGGTACGGGCGCCATCGCCCGGCGAGCCGGTGCCGATCGTGGATATCGAGGATGCCAACCACCGCATCGTGGCGTCCTACCGCGAGCACGGCGGCGATGACTGGAACCCGATCAAGACCGTACTGCCCGCCACGCCGGTCGGCCTCAAGCCGCGCAAGGCCCTGCGCAGCGAGGCGCGCCAGGTGCTCGATCAGGTCGCCCCGCTCAAGGCCAAGCAGCAGGGGTTGTCCGGCAGCGGGCATCAACCGGGGGATATCGTGTTCCCGCTGACCATCCTGGCCGATCGGCTGATCCGCGTGGCGGATGACTTCGAGCGCCACAGCGGCCTGCCCGATACCGAGCAGGCCACCGTTGCCCAGCTGCGCCAGGAGGCCCAGGGGCTCAGGGACGCAGCCGATGCCCTGCGCCTGAGCATGTGCAAGGCGCAGAAGCCCACCGCGCGCAACCTGCTGTATCTGTGGGAGCGCAAGCAACTGCACATCGAATTCAAGGCGCCGCGCAAGGCCCTGGCGGCCGGCGACTTCATCGACGAGTACGAAGTGCGTGTGGCGGGCGGCGACAAATGGTACGTGCACCTGCACTATCCTGCCCTGGACACGCCCACGGCAGCGTTCAGCAAGGGCCACATCAAACTGGAGGCGCAACGCACCAAAGGCTATGCCGACCTGCTCGAAGAGGCGAAAACCACCGGCAAGATGGGCGTGATCTGGCGCGCCGACCTCACCCCGGCCTTCATCAAGGGCTGGTTTCCGCTACGCCCCCTGGCGTAGGCGCCTCACTGGCCGCCGGCGCTGGCGCGATAGCGCCCGCCGGCACCGTGGGCCGCCATCGCCTGGTTACTGCGCAGGGCAATCATCTGGTGGATCTCGACCCACTCGATGCCCTGCGCCTTCAGGCGAGGCAGCTCGCGTTCGAGCACCTCCAGGGTTTGCGGGTAGGGGTGGCCGATCAGCACGGCCGAGCCCTGCCGGCGCGCCAGCTCCACGGCGATGCGCAGTTGCCCGGCAATCGCCTCGGGGGTGCGCACGTCATCCAGGAACACATCCCGCGACAGGCTTGCCAGCCCCTGTTCCTGTGCCTTGGCCGCAGCGACCGTGGCGGCGCTGGTGCGGCTGTCGACAAAGAACAGATGGCGGCGCTGCAACTCGCCCATCAGCCAGGCCATGGGCAGCGGCTGTGCAGTCATGCGGCTGCCCATGTGGTTGTTGATGCCGCTGGCATAGGGCACCTTGGCCAGGGCTGCGCCCAGGCGTTGTTCCAGCTCCGGCAGCGGGGTATCCGGGTGCCAGGCGTAGGGGCCGGTGGCCGGGTCCATGGGCATGTGCAGGATCACCGTCTTGCCGGCCTTGTGCGCCTGGCGGGCGAACGCGGTGGCGTGCGGGGTATCGGGCATGATCGCGAGGGTGACCGGGCCGGGCAGGGCCAGGGTGCGCGCATCTCGCGCAGGGCTCTGCCCCAGGTCGTCGATGATCAGCGTGAGGTAGGCCTTGGCCGGTGCCGCGTGTGCGGTACCGGCCAGGCAGAGCAGGGCGAACAGCAGATAGCGCATCACTTGCCGCTGGTGATGCTCAGGCCCTTGAGCAGGTTCAGCGCCTGGCTGAGCTGGAAGTCGTCGTCCTGCGGACGGTCCTTCTTGCTCGCGGCCTTGCCCGAAGGCCGGTCGGCGCCGCCGTTGCCGTTGCCCAGGTGACCTTGCAGGTCGGCTTCCTTGAAGTTGTCGTTGTCCTGCTCGCTGGTGATCTTGGCGCGGCGCACCTCGATGTCCGGCACGATGCCCTGGGCCTGGATCGAGCGGCCGTTGGGGGTGTAGTACAGCGCGGTGGTAATCTTCAGGGCGCGGTCGTTGTTCAGCGGCAGCACGGTCTGCACCGAGCCCTTGCCGAAACTGTCGGTGCCCATCAGCACGCCGCGCTTCTGGTCCTGCAGGGCGCCGGCGACAATCTCGGAGGCCGAGGCGCTGCCGCCGTTGATCAGCACCACCAGCGGCACGCCTTCGCTGGCATCGGCCGGGTCGGCCGAGAAGCGCAGTTCGGAGTTGGCGATGCGGCCCTTGGTGTACACGATCAGGCCCTTGGTCAGGAAGTGGTCGGCCACTTCGACGGCGGCCTGCAGCACACCACCGGGGTTATTGCGCAGGTCCAGCACCAGGCCGCGCAGTTTCTTGCCGTTGTCCTTGCGCAGCTTGGCCAGGGCCTTGCCGACCTCTTCGCCGGTCTTGACCTGGAACTGGGTGATGCGGATATAGCCGTAGCCGTCCTCGAGCAGCTGCGACTTGACGCTCTTGACCTGGATGACCGCGCGGGCCAGGGTCACGTCGAACGGCGTGCCGCCGTCGCGCACCAGGGTCAGGGTGATCTTCTGGCCGATCTTGCCGCGCATCTTGTCGACCGCCTCGGTCATGGTCTGGCCGCGGGTCGGCTGGCCGTCGATCTTGACGATCAGGTCGCCCGCCTCGATGCCGGCACGCGAGGCCGGGGTGTCGTCGATGGGCGATACCACCTTGACGAAGCCGTCCTCCATGCCCACTTCGATGCCCAGGCCGCCGAACTCGCCGCTGGTGCTCTCCTGCAGCTCCTGGAAGTCTTCCGGGCCCAGGTAGGCGGAATGCGGGTCGAGGTTGCTGAGCATGCCCTTGATGGCGTTTTCGAGCAGGGTCTTGTCGTCCACCGGCTCGACATAGGCGGCCTTGATGCGGTCCATCACCTCGGCGAAGGTGCGCAGCTCTTCCAGCGGCAGCGGCGCCTGGGCAGTGACCGTGGTCGGTGCCACCGTGGCTGGCTTGGCAGGCTCGGCCGCGTGGGCCAGTGGCGCGCCGATGACCAGGGCAATGGTCAGGGCCAGCGAGGTAAGGCGAGGCGTATGCAGCATGTCGAACGAACTCCTGATCCTGGTTTTGCCCCCGGGGGAGCGTCGCTGGCACCGGTTGGCGGGGCTAGCGTGAAATGAACGATGTGCCCCTATCCCTGGGCACGGCACCATTGTGTCGGGTCGCTCGGGCGGCCTTGCTGGCGAATCGCGAAGTACAGGGCGGCGGTGTCCTGGCCGCCGCTGTTGCCGACGGTGGAGATCGCCTCGCCCGACTTGACCACGTCGCCGGCATTCTTGAGCAGGCTCTGGTTGTGCCCGTACAGGCTCAGGTAGCCGTTGCCATGGTCGAGAATGACCAGAAGTCCGGCGCCGCGCAACCAGTCGGCGAACACCACGCGCCCGCCATGCACCGCATGTACCTGGCTGCCGGCGGAGGCGCTGATCATCACCCCGTCCCACTTGGCTCGCGAGTCGTCGCCGCGGGTTTCACCAAAACGTGCCAGCAATCGACCATTGACCGGCCATGGAAGTTTGCCCCGTGCTGCAGAAAAAGCGCCGCCGAAGGTGGCGCCGTCGCTGGAAACCAGCGGCCCGGGCACTGCCCTGGGCTTTTTCGGGGTGGCGTCCTGGTTGGCGGCCAGGGCTTCGCGCTGACGCTGCTTCTCGGCTTCCTGGGCGGCCAGCAGGGCGCGCTGACGCGCCTCTTCGGCTTCGCGCGCCTGGCGTGCCAGGGTCTGCTCGATGGTCTTGAGCACCTGGGCGAGGTCGGCCTGGTCCTGTTCGCGGGCGGCCAGCTTCTGGTCGCGTGCCTTGACGTCGCTGTTGAGCTTGGCCAGCACCTGCTGGCGCTCGGCGCGGACCTTTTCCAGGTCCTGGCGCTGGGTTTCGAGGGTGCCTTGCTGGGCCAGCAACTGGGCCTGCTGCAGGGCGATGTCCTTTTCCACATTGGCCAGCTGGCGCAGGGTCTCGTTGAAGCTGCGCAGCTGCTCCAGGCGGGCCTGGCTCAGGTAGTCGTAATAGGTGAGGGTGCGCGCGAACTTCTCGGGGTTCTGCTGGTTGAGCAGCAGCTTGAGGTATTCCTCACGACCGTTCTGGTAGGCCGAACGGGCCTGGATGGCGATCAGGCGTTGCTGTTCAACGCGGGCGCTCTGGAGTTTTTTTTTCTCTTTGTCGAGGCGCTCCAGCTCGCCTTCAGTCTTTTTTAGTTCCTGCTGCAGGGCCTCCACCTGCTTTTGCAGCTTGCCGATTTCGGTTTCGGTGCCGCGCAGGTCTTTCTGCACGCCGGACTTTTCCTGCTGCAACTGGCCAAGCAGCTTTTTCAGCTCGGCAATGTCCTGGCGCGTGGCGTCCAGTTGCTGCTGGGTTTGCGCGCGCTCGTCGGCGAATGCCGGGCCGAACAGGCAGGTCAGGGCTATGAGGATAAGTGCGCGAAGCATGGAGTAGGCGGAACCCAGGATGGAGACTGGCCTAGTATGCCCGCCATGGCGATCAAAAAAAACGACCTTCAAGCGGGATGCGATTCAGCTGCCTGTTTCAAGCTGCACGCCGCAAGAGGCGCAGCGCACGTGGCGCTGGCTCCTGCAGCTTGAACCGTGCAGCGTGGGGCGTGCCGTTCAGACGTCTACGAGAATCGAAGTACCGGTCATTTCGGCCGGTTTTTCCAGGCCCAGCAGCTTGAGCATGGTCGGCGCCACGTCCGCCAGCACGCCGCCTTCACGCACCTTGAGGTTGCGCTTGCCGACATAGATGAACGGCACCGGCTCGGTGGTGTGGGCGGTGTGGGCCTGGCCGGTGCACGCGTCTTCCATCTGCTCGACGTTGCCGTGGTCGGCGGTGATCAGCGCTTCGCCACCCACCTTGTCGAGGGCCTCGACGATGCGGCCCACGCACAGGTCCAGGGCCTCCACGGCCTTGACCGCAGCGTCGAACACGCCGCTGTGGCCGACCATGTCGCCGTTGGCGTAGTTGACCACGATTACGTCATAGCGCTGCTGTTCGATGGCCTCGACGATGCGGTCGGTGACCTCCGGCGCGCTCATTTCCGGCTGCAGGTCGTAGGTGGCGACCTTCGGCGACGGGATCAGGATGCGCTCTTCGCCTTCGAACGGTTCTTCGCGCCCGCCGGAGAAGAAGAAGGTGACGTGGGCGTACTTTTCGGTTTCGGCGATGCGCAGCTGGGTCTTGCCCTTCTTGGCCAGGTACTCGCCCAGTACGTTGTTCAGGCTGCCTGGGGCGAACGCCGCCGGGGCGGCGATCTTGGCCGAGTACTGGGTCAGGCCGATGTAGGCGGCCAGTTTGGGCAGGCGTGCGCGCGGGAACTCGTTGAAGTCCGGCTCGACGAATACCCGCGACAGCTCGCGGGCGCGGTCGGCGCGAAAGTTCATGAAGATCACCGCGTCGCCGTCCTCGACCCTGACGGCCTCGCCCACGCGGGTGGCCTTGACGAACTCGTCGCTCTCGCCGCGTGCATAGGCGGCTTCAAGGCCGGCGGTGGCGGTGCTGGCGCTGAATTCGGCGGTGCTGTCGACGATCAGGTTGTAGGCGGCGCTGACGCGGTCCCAGCGGTTGTCGCGGTCCATCGCGAAGTAACGGCCGATGAGGCTGGCGATGCGGCCCTTGCCCAGGCGGGCGAAGGTGGCGTCGAGCAGTTCGATGGAAGACTGTGCGCTCTTGGGCGGGGTGTCGCGGCCGTCGAGGAAGGCGTGCAGGTAGATCTTCTCGGCGCCACGTTGCGCGGCCAGTTCGGCCATGGCCACCAGGTGGTCCTGGTGGCTGTGCACGCCACCATCGGACAGCAGGCCGAGGATGTGCACGGCCTTGCCGGCACCGGCAGCCTTGTCCACGGCGTCGCACAGCACCGGGTTCTGGAAGAACTCGCCATCCTTGATGGCCTTGGTCACGCGGGTGAAATCCTGGTACACCACGCGCCCGGCACCCAGGTTCATGTGGCCGACTTCGGAGTTGCCCATCTGCCCGTCGGGCAGGCCCACGTCCATGCCCGAGCCCGAGATCAGGCCGTGCGGCTGGGTGGCGCGCAGGCGGTCGTAAACCGGCGTGGTGGCCGAATAGATGGCGTTGTATTCGTGGCTTTCGCTGTGACCGAAACCATCCAGGATGATCAGGACCAAGGGTTTTGGCGTGCTAGTCATCTATCCCACTCGCGCTTTTGTCAGGTGATAAAGACACGCATTTTAGGGCAAATTGGTCAGCAGTGACGAATTAACCTTGCGCGCCCGCCATTGCCGCCCGACGGGTAGCAGCCCGGCAATGAGAATTACTGTCGACAACCAGTGCCGGTGGGCTTTGGCCGGCCTTGGGTGCTGTGTATACTGCCCATCATTTTTAACGGCCCGGAACCCTCTGATGGTTGCTCACCTGATCGAATTCGCGACATCTCACTATCTGCTGGTTGGTATCTTCGTCGTTCTGCTGGTCCTGCTGATCGTCACCGAAGCGCGCAAGGGCGGCCGCAGCCTGAGCAACGGCGAACTGACCGCGCTGGTCAACGCCGACAAGGGCCTGGTCATCGATATCCGTGCCAGCAAGGAGTTCTCCGCCGGGCACATCGTCGGCGCGCTGAACATCCCGCAGGACAAGTTCGCCGCGCGTATCGGCGAGCTGGAAAAGCACAAGGCGACCAAGACCCTGATCGTGGTCGACAACCTGGGCCAGCATGCCGGCGCCGTATGCCGCGACCTGCTCAAGGCCGGCTTCAACGCCGCCAAGCTGTCGGGCGGCGTGTCGAGCTGGAAGGCCGACAACCTGCCGCTGGTGAAGTGACATGAGCAACGTCATCGTCTACTCCAGCGACTACTGCCCTTACTGCTCGCGTGCCAAGCAGCTGCTGTCCAGCAAAGGTGTGGCCTTCGAAGAGATCAAGGTCGATGGCAAGCCCCAGCTGCGCGCAGAGATGAGCCAGAAGGCCGGCCGCACCTCGGTGCCGCAGATCTGGATCGGCAGCACCCACGTCGGCGGTTGCGACGACCTGTTTGCCCTTGAGCGCGCCGGCAAGCTCGACGCGCTGCTCAAGGCCTGAATTCCCTACAAGACCCTGCAAAGAAGGATCTGTCATGACTGAAGAACAGAACAACGGCGCTGCGGCAGCCGACGAAAGCTCCCCGCAATTCTCCCTGCAGCGCATCTATGTGCGTGACCTGTCGTTCGAAGCGCCGAAAAGCCCGGCGATCTTCCGCCAGCAGTGGGAACCGAGCGTCGCGCTGGACCTGAACACCAAGCAGAAAGGCCTGGAAGGCGACTTCCACGAGGTCGTGCTGACCCTGTCGGTCACGGTCAAGAACGGTGAGGAGGTTGCCTTCATCGCCGAAGTTCAGCAGGCGGGTATCTTCCTGATCAAGAACCTCGACCCGGCTTCGATGAGCCACACCCTGGGCGCGTTCTGCCCGAACATCCTATTCCCGTATGCGCGTGAAGCGCTGGACAACCTGGTGACCCGTGGTTCGTTCCCGGCCCTGATGCTGTCGCCGGTGAACTTCGATGCCCTGTACGCGCAAGAGATGCAGCGCATGCAGGAAGCAGGCGAAGCGCCTTCGCTGCAGTAAGCTGACTGCGGTACGTTGAAAGCGCCCTTCGGGGCGCTTTTTTCATGCCTCAGGCAAAACCTTGCTGGCGCCAGGCTTCGTACACCGCCACGGCCACGGTGTTGGACAGGTTCAGGCTGCGGCAGCCTTCACGCATGGGCAGGCGCAGGCGCTGGTCGCTGCCCAGCGGGTCGAGCACCTCGGGCGGCAGGCCACGGCTTTCGGGGCCGAACAGAAAGGCGTCGCCGGGAGCGAAGGCCACGTCGTGAAACGGCCGCGAGCCCTTGGTGGTGAAGGCGAACAGGCGCGGGTTGCCCAGGCTCTCGAGGCAGCTGGGCAGGTCGCTGTGGCGCTTGAGGGTGGCGTACTCGTGGTAATCCAGGCCCGCACGGCGCAGGCGCTTGTCGTCCAGTTCGAAGCCGATCGGGTCGATCAGGTGCAGCTGGCAGCCGCTGTTGGCGCACAGCCGTATAATGTTGCCGGTATTCGGTGGAATTTCCGGTTGAAAAAGGATGACGTGAAACATGCACGGCTCCGAGCATAAAGATGACGAGCATTCTACCCCCGAACCGGACCCGCGTTCGAAACTGTGGCCGCGGGTGCTGTTCTCCATGGCCCTGTTCGGCATGCTGGTGGGCCTGATGATCGGCCGCCTCACCGCGCCTGAACCACGGGTACTGGAGCGGGTGGAGGTGGTGGTCGATGGCCTGAACCTGTGGTTCAACGAAGAGCCGCAACTGCATGGCGAGGAGGTCGAGGGCACGCTGGCGTTGGTGTTCCAGGCCAGTGGGCGGAGCCAGAAGGGTCAGTTGCAGTTGGCGGGCAAGCCCGTGAGCTGGCGCCTGCAGAACAGCGACCAGGGCCTGTTGCTGAGCCTGGTGGCGGCCCGGCCGCTGCGCGGCGACTGGGCCGGCGAGCCGGTGCAGGGCCGCTGGAGGGTGCAGGTGAAACTGCACGAATAAAAGAGGGGATTCCCCGGCCTGCCTGTACCAAGGTCCCCAAAACTGGGTGGTGCTTAGGTATATGCAGGGGGTGTGCCAAGTTGGCCTGGGGCAATGGAACCTGGGGTTTTGCTGGGTTTGATGCGGTTGTGAGGGGTGTTTTTGCCTTCAGGCGGTGCAGCGGGGGCAGGCATGGTGCAGCAATGGGGCAAGCCGTTCGCCGGCAAGGCCGGCTCCTACAGGTACGGCGGCGTTTGTAGGAACCGGCCTTGCCGGCGAAGAGGCCCCTGAGTCAGGCCTCGTCGTCGCCCTCGTCGTCCCCGCCGTCGACCTTCATGCCCAGTTCCTTGATCTTGCGCGTCAGGGTGTTGCGCCCCCAGCCCAGCAGCACCGCTGCATCGCGCCGCCGCCCGGCGGTGTGCTTGAGCGCCGTCTCGATCATGATCCGCTCGAAACTCGGCACTGCGCTGTCCAGCAGGTTCGACTGGCCACGGCTCAGCGCCTGGTCGGCCCACTGGCGCAGCGCCTGCTCCCAGTTGGTCACCGGCGCTGCGTCCTGCGGCAGGTTCAGCAGCTCCGGCGGCAAGTCGCCGATATGCACCTCGCGCCCCGAGGCCATCACCGTGATCCAGCGGCAGGTGTTCTCCAGCTGGCGCACGTTGCCCGGCCACGGCAGGTTGCGCATGAACTCCTCGGTCTCCGGCTTGAGCAGCTTGGGCTCCACCGACAGCTCCTGCGCCGCACGCCCCAGAAAGTGCCGGGCCAGGGTCGGGATGTCTTCGCGGCGGTCGGCCAGGCGCGGGATGTGGATGCGGATCACGTTCAGGCGGTGGAACAGGTCTTCACGGAACTTGCCGGCCTGCACCAGGGTTTCCAGGTTCTGGTGGGTGGCGGCAATGATGCGCACGTCCACCTTCACCGGCACATGCCCGCCCACCCGGTAGAACTCGCCATCGGCCAGCACGCGCAGCAGGCGGGTCTGGGTGTCGGCCGGCATGTCGCCGATCTCGTCGAGAAACAGCGTGCCGCCGTCGGCCTGCTCGAAACGCCCGCGGCGCAGGTTGGCCGCGCCGGTGAACGCGCCCTTTTCATGACCGAACAGCTCGGACTCCATCAGGTCCTTGGGGATCGCCGCCATGTTCAGCGCGATGAACGACGAGGCGGCGCGCGGGCTGTGACGGTGCAGGGCGTGGGCCACCAACTCCTTGCCGGTGCCCGATTCGCCGTTGATCAGCACGGTGATGTTGGAATGGCTGAGCCGGCCGATGGCGCGAAACACCTCCTGCATGGCCGGCGCTTCGCCGATGATTTCCGGGGTGCGGGTCAGCGCCTGGGGCTCGGCCATGCCCTGCTGTTCCTGGGCGTGCTGGTTGGCGCGCTTGACCAGCGACACTGCCTCGTCCACGTCGAATGGCTTGGGCAGGTACTCGAACGCGCCGCCCTGGTACGAGGCCACGGCGCTGTCCAGGTCCGAGTGCGCGGTCATGATGATCACCGGCAGACGCGGGTGCTGCTCGCGGATCTGCGCCAGCAGGTCCAGGCCGCTGGCACCGGGCATGCGAATGTCGGAGATGATCACGTCCGGCTGCTGGCGGGCCAGGCGGCTCATGACCCCATCGGCACTGTCGAAGCTCTGGGTGGTCATGCCTTCCTGTTGCAGGGCTTTTTCCAGGACCCAACGGATGGAGCGGTCGTCGTCGACGATCCAGACGGTTTCGCTTCGGCTCATGAAGAAGTGGCTCCTTGTTCCAGCGGCAGGAAGATCGAGAAGGTGGTGTGGCCAGGGTGGCTGTCACATTCGATCAGGCCCTGGTGCTGGCTGATGATGTTCTGGGTGATGGCCAGGCCCAGCCCGGTACCGTCCGGGCGACCGCTGACCATGGGATAGAAGAGGGTGTCCTGCAGTTCCGCGGGTATACCCGGGCCGTTGTCGATGATTTCGATGCGCGCCACCAGGCGGTGGCGGGTGTGGCCGATGGTGAACTGGCGCATGGCGCGGCTGCGCAGGGTGATGCGGCCCAGGCGCAGTTCGTTCTGCCCGCTGATGGCCTGCATGGCGTTGCGCACGATGTTGAGCACGGCCTGGATCATCTGCTCGCGGTCCACCAGCACGTCGGGCAGGCTCGGGTCGTAGTCGCGCACCAGGGTGATGCCGCCCTGGCTTTCGGCCTCCACCAGGCTGCACACGCGCTCGAGCACTTCGTGGATGTTGGTCATGGCCAGCGACGGCAGTTTGTTGGAGCCGAGCATGCGGTCGACCAGGTTACGCAGGCGGTCGGCCTCTTCGATGATGACGTTGGTGTAGTCCTTGAGGCCGTTGTCGGGCAGTTCGCGGGCCAGCAGCTGCGCGGCGCCACGGATGCCGCCCAGCGGGTTCTTGATTTCGTGGGCCATGCCGCGCACCAGCATCTTGGTGGTTTCCTGCTTGGACAGCTGCGCCTCTTCCTTGGTGATGCGCAGCAGGCGGTCGCGCGGGTGCACTTCGAGCAGCAGCAGGGTGCGGCCGTGGTTGAGGATCGGGGTGACGGCGTAGTCGACGGTCAGGGTCTGGCCGGTGAGGGCGGTGAGCATGGCTTCGCGCTTGGTGAACGGGTGCGCGTGCTCCACGGCCTGGCGCAGCGAGTTGAGCGCTTCGGTCGATTCGGTGAACAGCTCGCTGATGAACTGCCCGTGGCTGCGCTGGCCGCTGATGGCCAGGAGCATTTCCGCTGCCGGGTTCATGTACTCCAGGCGCAATTCGGCATTGAGCAGAATGGTGGCAGTGGTCAGGTTGTCCAGTAGCAGTCGGTGCAGTGCATCGCTGATGGTCATGGGGCGTCGTTGACCTCTTTTGGCACAGTACCGCCCTGATCGGGGCCAGGGTGGCGCGCGCTGGTAATCGGCTGATGCCAGGAAAATGCAAGAACCAAACCAAGGCTCCGAAAAGAAGCGCAATTCCCTGAAACCGAGCCTTGGCTGCGCAAAAAATGACTGGGTTAACAGGTTGCAGGCTGTTTTTGAACCAAAATGGGCTGTTGGTGCAGGGGTAGCGCTGCCTTGTGCACCATTGTAGAGCACTGCTGACTTCATCGCGGGTCAAGCCCGCTCCCACTGGTTTGTGGCAGCGGGCTTGACCCGCGATGAAGTCAGCGCAAAAAAAAGGCCTCCCGAATGGGAGGCCTCTCTCGTTACGCCGCGTGAGCGAGCGTCACTGGCTTAGCAGCTGTAGTACAGCTCGTATTCCAGTGGGTGTACGAAGGTGCGCACCTTGATTTCTTCTTCGCTTTTCAGGGCGATGTAGGCATCGATGAACTCGTCGGAGAACACGCCGCCCTTGGTCAGGAACGCACGGCCCTTGTCCAGCTCTTCCAGGGCTTCCTTCAGGCTGCCACAGACCTGCGGGATCTCTTTGGCCTCTTCAGGCGGCAGGTCGTACAGGTTCTTGTCGGCGGCATCGCCTGGGTGGATCTTGTTCTGGATGCCGTCCAGGCCGGCCATCAGCAGCGCAGCGAAGGCCAGGTACGGGTTGGCCGCCGGGTCCGGGAAGCGCGCTTCGATACGGCGGGCCTTGGGGCTCGACACGTAAGGAATGCGGATCGAGGCAGAACGGTTGCGTGCCGAGTAGGCCAGCATGACCGGGGCTTCGAAGCCCGGGACCAGACGCTTGTAGGAGTTGGTCGACGGGTTGGTGAAGCCGTTCAGGGCCTTGCCGTGCTTGATGATGCCGCCGATGAAGTACAGGGCGGTATCGGACAGGCCGGCATAGCCTTCGCCGGCGAAGGTGTTCTTGCCGTCTTTCCAGATCGACATGTGCACGTGCATGCCCGAGCCGTTGTCGCCGTACAGCGGTTTTGGCATGAAGGTAGCGGTGCGGCCATAGGCGTCGGCAACGTTGTGCACGACGTATTTCAGGGTCTGAACTTCGTCAGCTTTTTTCACCAGGGTGTTGAACTTGACGCCGATTTCGTTCTGACCGGCAGTCGCCACTTCGTGGTGGTGCACTTCGACGACCTGGCCCATTTCTTCCAGTGCGTTGCACATGGCAGTACGGATCTCGTGGTCGTGGTCGAACGGCGGAACCGGGAAGTAGCCGCCCTTGACGCCTGGACGGTGGCCCTTGTTGCCACCTTCCACGTCCTGGTCGGACATCCACGAGCCCTGCTCGGAGTAGATCTTGAACATCGAGCCCGAAATGTCGGACTTGAACTTCACTTCGTCGAAGATGAAGAACTCAGGCTCAGGGCCTGCGAATACGGTGTCGCCGATGCCGGTGGAGCGCAGGAACTCTTCGGCCTGCTTGGCGATGGCGCGCGGGTCGCGGTCGTAGCCTTGCATGGTCGACGGTTCGATGATGTCGCAGACCAGGATCAGGGTCGGCTCTTCGGTGAACGGGTCGAGCACGGCGGTGGAGTCGTCCGGCATCAGGATCATGTCGGAGGCTTCGATGCCTTTCCAGCCAGCGATGGAGGAACCGTCGAACATCTTGCCGGCTTCGAAGAAGTCGTCTTCCAGCGCGTCACGGGCTGGCATGGTGACGTGGTGCTGGGTGCCCTTGGTGTCAGTGAAGCGCAGATCAATCCATTTAACGTCATGATCTTTGATGAGTTGAACCGACTTCGACATGGTGTCCTCCGGGTGGGGTAGAGCGTGCCTGTGCAGCCCTTGTAATTTGGGTGATGCCGGGCGCGAATAGTCGGCCAAGGCAACCTGCCTCACAAGGGAGCAAATTGCATGCCAGTGCCCCGAGTTGGGTTTTTCGCCCCATTCTCACGCGTTTACGGGTGCCAACGGCGCTTCAGGGGTTTTTCCTGCACTCTTAGGAGGCGTTTTTTCGTTTGAGTGACCCAAAATGGTGCGCGTGAAACCTTCTGTACAAAAGTTGCTCAAAGCTTGAGCGAATTCCGCTATAATCCGCGCCCCTTCTTTTTCGGCTGGCCACGCGCGCGCTGTTTTCATGAAACTAATCGTCAAAGTCTTTCCAGAGATCACCATCAAGAGCCGCCCGGTTCGAAAGCGCTTCATCCGTCAACTGGGCCGCAACATCCGCACCGTGCTCAAGGACCTGGATCCTGCGCTCGCGGTCGATGGTGTCTGGGACAATCTGGAGGTGGTCACCCGCCTGGACGACGAGAAGGTGCTGCGCGAAATGACCGAGCGCCTGAGCTGCATGCCGGGCATCGCGCATTTCCTCCAGGTCGATGAGTACCCGCTGGGCGACTTCGACGATATCGTCGCCAAGTGCAAGACGCATTTCGGCCACCTGCTGGCCGGCAAGCACTTTGCCGTGCGCTGCAAGCGCGGCGGCCACCATGATTTCAGCTCGATGGACGTTGACCGCTATGTCGGCAGCCAGCTGCGCCAGCAGTGCGGCGCCGCCGGCATCGACCTGCGCAACCCCGAAGTGGAAGTGCGCATCGAGATCCGCGACAAGCGCCTGTACGTGATCCACAACCAGCACAAGGGCATCGGCGGCTACCCGCTGGGCGCGCTGGAGCAGACCCTGGTGCTGATGTCCGGCGGCTTCGACTCCACCGTGGCGGCCTACCAGATGATGCGCCGCGGCCTGATGACCCACTTCTGCTTCTTCAACCTGGGCGGCCGTGCCCACGAGCTGGGCGTGATGGAAGTCGCGCACTACCTGTGGAAGAAGTACGGCAGCAGCCAGCGCGTGCTGTTCGTCAGCGTGCCGTTCGAAGAGGTGGTGGGCGAGATCCTCGGCAAGGTCGACAACAGCTACATGGGCGTGACCCTCAAGCGCATGATGCTGCGCGCCGCCACCAACATCGCCGACCGCCTGCAGATCGACGCGCTGGTCACCGGCGAGGCGATTTCCCAGGTGTCCAGCCAGACATTGCCCAACCTGGCGGTGATCGACTCGGCCACCGAGAAGCTGGTGCTGCGCCCGCTGCTGGCCAGCCACAAGCAGGACATCATCGACCAGGCCAATGAAATCGGCACCGCCGAGTTCGCCAAGCACATGCCAGAGTACTGCGGCGTGATCTCGGTGAACCCGACCACCTGTGCCAAGCGTCACCGCGTCGACCATGAAGAGAAGCAGTTCGACATGGCCGTGCTCGAGCGCGCCCTGGAACGCGCCCGCCTGGTGTCCATCGACCACGTGATCGATGAACTGGGCCAGGATATCCAGATCGAAGAAGTCAGCCAGGCGCTGGCCGGGCAGGTGGTGATCGACATTCGTCACCCCGACGCCCAGGAAGACCAGCCTCTGGAACTGGACGGCATCGAGGTCAAGGCCTTGCCGTTCTACGCCCTCAACAGTCGCTTCAAGGAGCTGGACCCCACGCGCCAGTACTTGCTGTATTGCGACAAGGGAGTGATGAGTCGCCTGCATGCCCACCATCTACTGAGTGAGGGGCATGCCAATGTGCGCGTTTATCGTCCGACATAAGATGCCGGGGTTGTATGGCGGCAGTATCCGCCATCGCCCTCCCGACCGACGAGCCCGTTGAGCGCCGTTCATTCACATTCGCCGCCTAGACTGGGCGGCAACCCGAATCCTCTGATCGAGATACACAAGTGATCGAAAATCTACGCAACATCGCCATCATCGCCCACGTTGACCATGGCAAGACCACCCTGGTAGACAAACTGCTGCGTCAGTCCGGCACCCTGGAGCGCAACGAGCTCAACGACGAGCGCGTGATGGACTCCAACGACCAGGAAAAAGAGCGCGGCATTACCATTCTGGCGAAAAACACCGCCATCAACTGGAACGGCTACCACATCAACATCGTGGATACCCCGGGCCACGCCGACTTCGGTGGTGAAGTAGAGCGCGTGATGTCGATGGTCGACTCCGTGCTGCTGCTGGTAGACGCCCAGGACGGCCCTATGCCGCAAACCCGTTTCGTGACCAAGAAGGCTTTCGAAGCCGGCCTGCGTCCGATCGTGGTGATCAACAAGGTCGACCGTCCGGGCGCGCGTCCTGACTGGGTTCTGGACCAGATCTTCGACCTGTTCGACAACCTGGGTGCCACCGACGAACAGCTGGACTTCAAGGTCGTCTACGCCTCGGCCCTGAACGGCATTGCCGGTCTGGACCACACCGAAATGGCCGAAGACATGACCCCGCTGTACCAGTCGATCGTCGACAACGTGCCAGCGCCAAGCGTCGACCGCGACGGTCCGTTCCAGATGCAGATCTCGGCACTGGACTACAACAGCTTCCTGGGCGTGATCGGTGTTGGCCGCATCGCCCGTGGTCGCGTCAAGCCGAACACCCCGGTTGTGGCCATCGACGTTGACGGCAAGCGCCGCAACGGTCGTATCCTCAAGCTGATGGGTCACCACGGCCTGCACCGCGTCGACGTCGAAGAAGCCCAGGCTGGCGACATCGTCTGCATCAGCGGTTTCGACGAGCTGTTCATCTCCGACACCCTGTGCTCCCCGGACGCAGTCGAGGCGATGAAGCCGCTGACCGTCGACGAGCCGACCGTTTCGATGACCTTCCAGGTCAACGACTCGCCGTTCTGCGGTAAGGAAGGCAAGTTCGTCACCAGCCGCAACATCAAGGAGCGTCTGGACAAGGAGCTGCTGTACAACGTTGCACTGCGCGTTGAAGAAGGCGACTCGGCCGACAAGTTCAAGGTATCGGGCCGTGGTGAGCTGCACCTGTCGGTACTGATCGAAACCATGCGTCGCGAAGGCTTCGAAATGGGTGTTGGTCGTCCGGAAGTGATCATCCGCGAAATCGACGGTGCCAAGCACGAGCCGTTCGAGAACGTCACCATCGACATCCCTGAAGATTCGCAGGGCAAGGTCATGGAAGAAATGGGCCTGCGTAAAGGCGACCTGACCAACATGGTGCCGGATGGCAAGGGCCGTGTACGTCTGGAATACAACATTCCAGCCCGTGGTCTGATCGGTTTCCGCAACCAGTTCCTGACCCTGACCAACGGTGCAGGCATCCTGACCTCGATCTTCGATCGCTACGCGCCAATGAAGTCCGGCCACATGTCCGGCCGTCAGAACGGCGTACTGGTATCGGTAGAGACCGGCAAGGCGCTGACCTACTCGCTGGAAACCCTGCAGGCGCGCGGCAAGCTGTTCGTCGAGCACGGCCAGGAGATCTACAACGGTCAGATCGTCGGTCTGAACAGCCGTGACAACGACCTGGGCGTCAACCCTACCAAGGGCAAGAAGCTCGACAACATGCGTGCTTCGGGCAAAGACGAAACCATCGCTCTGGTGCCACCTGTTCGCTTCACCCTGGAACAGGCCCTGGAATTCATCCAGGACGACGAGCTGTGCGAAGTCACGCCCAAGTCGATCCGTCTGCGCAAGAAGATCCTGGACGAAGGCGAGCGTACCCGCGCTGCCAAGAAAGCCAAGAACTGAGTTAGCTCAGGCTGAATGAAAACGCCCCCGGTCGAAAGGCCGGGGGCGTTTTTGTTTGTGCAAGGCCTGAAACTTGCGCTGGCCGAATCGCGGGTCAAGCCCGCTCCCACAGGTAAATGCACAACCTTGTGGGAGCGGGCTTGACCCGCGATGCTTTTCAGCGGGCCACGGGCTTTGGCTTGTACGCGCAGTACCCCGGCCGCGGGCCGATCCTTGGGTGGTTGCGGCAGGTGTCGGGGCGCTTGTCGTAAATGGTGCAGAACCGCGTCTTGCGGTCCAGGTACAGGCAATCGTCGTTGCTCATGCGCTGCAAGGTGAAGATCCCGGACTTCTGGTTGAAGCGCTCGACGATCCCATCCTTCTGCAGGCGCTTGGCGATGTTCTTGGGCGGCTCGCCCCGTTCGAATTCGTCCACCACGCCAATGCGGATCAGATCCGTGAGCTTGACCTCCACCGGCAAGGTGCAGCAACTGGACATGCAGCCCCCGCACATGTGGCTGGAATACCTCTGCCAGGTATCCAGGCGGTCGAGTTCGGCGGCGGCAATCAGGGTCGGTTTCATCAGGTTCGGTTTTTCAGATGGTCGGGTGGGCGCGCGATCATACCGGAGTTGGTCAAAATGTGAACAACCATTTGCCGGGTTCGTGCCAACCCGGTACCGCTTTTGCACAGAAACAAACGAACCCGCGCTACCGCGCCCGGTCGAACCGTCTAGGCTGAGAAATCCCCATCCGCATTCGTCAACTTGCCCGAGGACGTCGTATGTCTCAGGAACCACTCGCACGTGACGCACAGGTGGCTGCCTTTCGCACCGCTGTACTGGAAAAACTGACCTATGCCGTCGGCAAGGACCCCGAGCACGCCTTCGACCACGACTGGTTCGAGGCCATTGCCCTGGCCGCCCGCGACCACATGGTCGACCACTGGATGGACCACACGCGGCAGATCTACCGCAAGAGCCAGAAGCGCGTCTATTACCTCTCCCTCGAATTTCTCATCGGCCGCCTGCTGTACGACAGCCTGAGCAACCTCGGCCTGCTGGACATCGCCCGTGAAGCAATGACCGGGCTGGACGTGGACCTGGAGCGCATCCGCCTGCTCGAACCCGATGCGGCACTGGGCAACGGCGGCCTCGGGCGCCTGGCGGCGTGCTTCATGGAGAGCATGTCGACCCTGGGCATCGCCGCCCACGGCTACGGTATCCGCTATGAGCACGGGCTGTTTCGCCAGGCCGTGGTCGACGGCTGGCAGCAGGAGCAGACCGAAAACTGGCTGGATTTCGGCAACCCCTGGGAGTTCGAGCGTGCCGAGGTGATCTACCCGATCAGTTTCGGCGGCAGCGTCGAGACCCGGCACGACGAATCCGGCCAGCCGCGCCAGGTGTGGTGGCCGGCCGAAACGGTGCGCGCGGTGGCCTACGACACGCCCGTGGTGGGCTGGCGTGGTGCCAGCGTCAATACCCTGCGCCTGTGGCGCGCACGGGCCCTGGAAGAGCTGCACCTGGAGCGTTTCAATGCCGGCGACCACCTGGGCGCGGTAGCCGAAGTGGCCCGTGCCGAGAGCATCTCGCGGGTACTGTACCCGGCCGACAGCACCGAGGCCGGCCAGGAGCTGCGCCTGCGCCAGGAGTACTTCTTCGTCTCGGCCTCGCTGCAGGACCTGCTGCGCCGCCACCTGAACATGAACCCCACGCTGCTCAACCTGCACGAAAAGGCCGCCATCCAGCTCAACGACACCCACCCCTCGATTGCCGTGGCCGAGCTGATGCGCCTGCTGGTGGACCAGCACGAACTGCCGTGGGACACCGCCTGGCAGCTCACCGTCGACACCCTGGCCTACACCAACCACACCCTGCTGCCCGAGGCGCTGGAGACCTGGTCGGTGGGGCTGATGGAGCGCATGCTGCCGCGCCACATGCAGATCATCTACCTGATCAACGCCTTTCATATCGACGCGCTGCGGGCCAAGGGCATCCATGACTTCGACGTGCTGCGCGCGGTGTCGCTGATCGAGGAGGACAACGGCCGGCGGGTGCGCATGGGCAACCTGGCGTTCCTCGGGTCGCACAGCGTCAACGGCGTGTCGGGGCTGCACACCAAGCTGATGCGCAGCACCGTGTTCGCCGAACTGCACAAGCTCTACCCCGAGCGGATCAACAACAAGACCAACGGCATCACCTTCCGCCGCTGGCTGTACCAGGCCAACCCGCCGCTCACCCGCATGCTGGTGGAGGCGCTGGGGCCCCAGGTGCTGGACGAACCCGAGAAGCACCTGCGGCGCCTCGAACCGTTCGCCGACAAGCCGGCGTTTCGCAAGGCCTTCGCCCAGCAGCGCCTGCACAGCAAGAAGGCCCTGGCCAACCTGATCCAGGAGCGCCTGGGCATCACGGTCGACCCCGAGGCGATGTTCGATGTGCAGGTCAAGCGCATCCACGAATACAAGCGCCAGTTGCTCAACCTGCTGCATACCGTGGCGCTGTACCAGGCGATCCGCGCCGAGCCGGGCACGCACTGGGCGCCGCGGGTGAAGATCTTCGCCGGCAAGGCCGCCGCCAGCTATCACCAGGCCAAGCTGATCATCAAGCTGGCCAACGACATCGCCAGGGTGGTCAACAACGACCCGACCGTGCGCGGGCTGCTCAAGGTGGTGTTCCTGCCCAACTACAACGTGAGCCTGGCCGAGAGCATCATCCCGGCGGCGGACCTGTCCGAGCAGATCTCCACCGCCGGCTACGAGGCCTCGGGCACCAGCAACATGAAGTTCGGCCTCAATGGCGCGCTGACCATCGGCACCCTGGACGGCGCCAACGTCGAGATGTGCGAGCAGGTGGGGGCCGAGCACATGTTCATCTTCGGCCTGACCTCCCAGCAGGTGGAGGCGCGCAAGCGCAGCGGCGATTTCGGTGCCAGCTCCGCCATCGGCGCCTCGTACCGGCTCAACGACGTGCTCCAGGCGATCCGCGGCGGGGTGTTCTCGCCGGACGACCCGGCGCGCTACGTGGGGCTGATCGATTCACTGGTGCCGTATGACCGCTTCCTGGTGTGCGCCGACTTCGATGCCTACTGGGAGGCCCAGCGCCGCGTCGAGGAGCTGTGGCACGACCCCCAGCAGTGGTGGCGCTCGGCCGTGCTCAATACCGCGCGCATGGGCTGGTTCTCGTCGGACCGCACCATTCGCGAATACGCCGGGGAGATCTGGAACGCGCTGGAGTAGGCGCCTGGCATCGGGCCCGGGGGCGTGAACCTTCGGCCCGATGTGTCGTCTGATCGGGCGAGCATGTCCTATTGCTCGCTAGCGCTTCACTCTCCCTGTAAACTGCGTGGGTTTTTTCTACCCCATCCTCCGGAGCCTTACATGTCCCGCGTTACCCTGAGTCGCTATCTGATTGAGCAGACCCGCAGCAACAGCACCCCTGCCGATCTGCGCTTCCTTATCGAAGTGGTGGCGCGTGCGTGCAAGGAAATCAGCCACAACGTGTCCAAGGGCGCCCTGGGCGGCGTGCTGGGCAGCATGGGCACTGAAAACGTGCAGGGCGAAGTCCAGAAGAAACTGGACGTGATTTCCAACGACATCCTGCTCGAAGCCAACGAGTGGGGCGGCCACCTGGCCGGCATGGCGTCCGAAGAGATGGACAATGCCTACCAGATCCCGGGCAAGTACCCGAAGGGTGCCTACCTGCTGGTATTCGACCCGCTGGACGGTTCGTCGAACATCGACGTCAACGTCTCGGTCGGCACCATCTTCTCGGTACTGCGCTGCCCCAACGAGTACCTGAGCCAGAACGAAAGCCTCAACGAACAGGCCTTCCTGCAGCCGGGCACCAAGCAGGTGGCCGCCGGTTACGCGATCTACGGCCCGCAGACCATGCTGATCCTGACCCTGGGCAACGGCGTCAAGGGCTTCACCCTGGACCGCGAGCTGGGCAGTTTCGTGCTGACCCACGAGAACATCCAGGTGCCGGAAACCACCGCCGAGTTCGCCATCAACATGTCCAACCAGCGCCACTGGGAAGCCCCGGTGACCCGCTATGTGGGCGAACTGCTGGCTGGCGAGACCGGCCCGCTGAAAAAGAACTACAACATGCGCTGGATCGCCTCGATGGTTGCCGACGTGCACCGCATCCTGACCCGTGGCGGCCTGTTCATGTACCCGCGCGATGCGCGCGAGCCATCCAAGCCGGGCAAGCTGCGCCTGATGTACGAAGCCAACCCGATGTCGTTCATCATCGAACAGGCCGGCGGTGCTTCCACCGACGGTCGCCAGCGCATCCTCGACATCCAGCCCGAGAGCCTGCACCAGCGTGTGGCGGTGTTCCTGGGTTCGAAGCAGGAAGTCGAGCGCGTCACCGGTTATCACCAGGAGTAAATCATGCTCGCACCTTGGCAGCCGTTGCTGGAGTGGTGGTTCGGCTGGGGCACCAGCCCCCAGGCCGTGGCTGACGAGAAGAGTACGCTGTGGTTCGGCAAGCACCACGACGACGAGGCGCGCGAGCGCTTCGGCGAGCTGGCCGCGCAGGCGCTGGCCGGCGAGCTGGACGAATGGCTGGCAAGCCCCCAGGGCTGGCTGGGCCTGGTGCTGCTGCTGGACCAGCTGCCCCGCATGATCCACCGCGACACGCAGCACGCCTTCGATGGCGACCGGCGTGCGCAGGTGCTGGTGATGCAGGGCCTGGACAAGGCCTGGGACTACCAGCTGCTGCCGATCCAGCGGGTGTTCATCCTGCTGGTGCTGGAGCATGCCGAGGTGCTGGATTGGCAGAACATCAGCATCGAGCGCTATCAGTTGCTGCTGGATGCGCAGCCGGACAGTGACCGGCGCCTGTTCGAAGGTTTCCTGGACTATGCCGAGCAGCACCAGCGGGTGATTGCGCGGTTCGGCCGCTTCCCGCACCGCAACCTGGTGCTGGGGCGCCCGAGCACCGATGAAGAGATGGACTTTCTGCTGGAGCCGGGCTCGCGGTTCTGAGCTGAACCCAATCGCGGGTCAAGCCCGCTCCCACTAGGACTATCGCTGTCCTTGTGGGAGCGGGCTTGACCCGCGATTGTTTCACCCTAGATCCTGAAGCTGCCCACCAGCTGCTTCAACCTGTCCACCTGGCTCTGCAGGTCATTGCAGGCCCGCAGCGTCGCCTGCAAATTCTCCACCCCTTCCTGATTCAGCGTATTGATCTCGGTGATGTCGACATTGATCGATTCCACCACGGCCGTCTGCTCTTCGGTGGCGGTGGCCACCGACTGGTTCATCCCGTCGATTTCGCCAATGCGCACGGTCACGCTGCCCAGGCGCTCGCCGGCCTGGTTGGCAATGCCCACGCTGTGCTCGCTCTGGCGCTGACTCTCGGTCATGGTGCCCACTGCCACCTGTGCGCCGGCCTGCAACTGCTCGATGATCTTCTGCACCTGTTGCGCCGAGTCCTGGGTACGGTGGGCCAGGTTGCGCACCTCGTCGGCCACCACCGCAAACCCGCGACCGGCCTCGCCGGCACGTGCCGCCTCGATGGCCGCGTTCAGTGCCAGCAGGTTGGTCTGCTGGGAAATGCCGCTGATCACCTCGAGAATCTGGCCGATGTTCACCGTATTGGCGTTGAGCGTCTCGATATGGGTGCTGGCGTCGCTGATCTTGCTCGACAGCTGGTTCATCACCGCAATGGTCTGGTCGACCACCTGCTGGCCGTCCTCGGCCAGGTTGCGTGCTTCGCTGGAGTGCTGTGAGGCAAGGGCGGCGTTGTGGGCGATCTCATGGGCGGCGGCGCCCAGCTGGTTGATCGCCGCCGCCACGCTGCTGGTGCGGCCCGACTGCTGGTCGGCATTGTGGATCGACGCGTTCGAGGCGCTGACCACGCGCAGGGCCACTTCATTGACCCGACCGGTGGCCGAGGACACTTCGCTGATCGAGTTGTGGATACGTTCCACGAAGCGGTTGAACGAGGAGCCCAGCGCGCCGAACTCGTCATGGGCATGAATGCGCAGGCGCCGGGTCAGGTCGCCTTCGCCTTCGGCGATATCGTGCATGGCGCGGCCCATCACATGCAGCGGCTCCATCAGGACGCGGATCAGCACGCCGAGCAAGGCGATGATGATCAGCACGGCGATGGCCGTGGCCACGATGGCCGAGGTCCGAAACTCGCCGAGCATGGCAAAGGCGTAGTCCTGGTCGACCACCATCGCCACGTACCAGTCGGCCGAAGGCACGCCGTTGACGCGGGTGAAGCTGATGAACTGCCGGCGCCCGTCCTGCTCGACTTCCTTGAGGCCGCTACCCGGCTGCGGCGTGCCCTGCGGGTAGGCATCGGCCAGGCGCTTGAGGGTCAGCGAGCTGTCCGGGTGGATCAGGATCTTGCCCTCGGCATTGACGATGAACGCCAGGCCGTGGCCGTCGAAGTTCAGCGAGTTGATGATGCTGCTGATGGTGTCCAGGTCGGTGTCGGCACCGCTGACACCGATCAGGCGGCCAGCCTGCTGCACCGGGGTGGCAATGGTGATCACCAGCTTGCCCGAGGAGGCCGAGACGTAGGGTTCGGTAACGATGCTGCGCCCGGCCTCGCTGGCGCCCTTGTACCAGCCGCGTACCCGCGGGTCGTAGTCGGCGGCGCGGTTGCCCGTGGGCACCGATTGCATGCTGCCGTCCTGGCCGCCGAAGTAGGTCAGGGTGAAGTTGCTGGCATACACCGGCAACGCCATCAGCCGGTCCAGGCTCGGCTTGCCGGGGCCATCCACGGCCACCTGCTGGGCAAACGAATGCTGCAGCTGGATGCGGCTCTGCAGCCAGGTCTGGATGTTGCTGGTGGTAAGGCTGCCGAGCTCCTGCATCGTGGCCTCGGTGTTGCTGCGCAGCGACTGGCGCTGGCGGTAATCGTTGAACAGGATGAAACAGGTAAACGCCACCGCGACCACAAGGGCGGCGGCCAGCAGGATCTTGTGGCTGAACTTCAGGTTTTTGGTCATTGCGAGGTCTGTCTGCACAAGGCGGTCAACGGGGAGGGCGCGGCGAAACGTCGCAGCGCCCTCCTGTGTCGTCCGCGCCGGGCAAAAAATGAGGCGGATGTGCGACTAGTCGACAAATGGCAACGATAACCGTGCAGGTAAATGGGGTTGCCGGGAACCGGATAGGGGTTTTTGCTTCTAAGCTCGAGTCAGGCCCCGTGCTTGCACCCTCATGTTCAGGAGTGACCCCATGTCGTTGCGTTCCCTCGCCCTGTTGTCGTTGTGCGTGTTGCTGGCCGCATGCAGCAAGATCAACCAGGAAAACTATTCCAAGCTCCAGGCCGGCATGCCCAAGGCCGAGGTCGAGCGACTGCTGGGCAGCCCCACCGAGTGTTCCGGCGCGCTGGGCATGACCAGTTGTACCTGGGGCGACCAGAAAGCCTTCATCAGCGTGCAGTACGCCGCCGACAAGGTGCTGATGTACTCGGGGCAGGGTCTCAAATGAAACGCCTGCCCCTGCTGTTGAGCCTGTGCGCCGGCCTGCTGCTGACCGGTTGTGCGCATTCGCGCGACGACGGGCCGTTGCCGCCCAAGACCGTCGACAGCGTCGACCTCAAGCGTTACCAGGGCAAGTGGTTCGAACTGGCGCGGCTGCCGATGTTCTTCCAGCGCAATTGCGCGCAGAGCGAAGCGCATTACAACCTCAAGCCGGACGGCACGGTGGGCGTGCTCAACCGCTGCATCACGCTCGAGGGCGAGTGGGAGGAGGCCAGTGGTACGGCGACGCCACAGGTGCAGGGCAAGACCGACAAGCTGTGGGTGGAGTTCGACAACTGGTTCTCGCGGTTGCTGCCGGGGGTGACGAAGGGCGATTACTGGGTGCTGTACGTGGACAAGGACTACCAGACGGCACTGGTGGGCAACCCGGACCGCAAGTACCTGTGGATACTGTCGCGCACGCCGACGATTCCGGCGCTGGAGCGCGAGAGCCTGCTGGCGCGGGCGCGTCAGCAGGGGTATGACACCACGCGGCTGATCTGGCGGGTTTCGGACAGGGACATCGCGCACAGTCAGTGAGGGCCTCTTCGCGGGCCAAGCCCGCTCCCACAGGATCAGCATAAACCCTGTGGGAGCGGGCTTGACCCGCGATAATCACGGCGTGGTTCTGGCTCAGCCCAGCAAGTTGCGCAGCACCCCGGCAAACGCCCGCGCACTCTGTTCTTCACCTGCATGCCGACCCTGCTTGACCACCCAATTGCCATTGACCATCACATCGCGCACCTGCCGGTCGCCGCCGGCAAACAGCCAGCGATTGAGAACACCGTCCCCGCTCGCCGTAGCGATGTACGGATCGGCCCCATCCAGCACGATCCAGTCGGCCCGCCTGCCCACCGCCAGTTCGCCAACCGGCTGCCCCAGCGCCTGCGCACCACCGGCCAGGGCCGCATCGAACAGGGTGCGCCCCACCATCGGCTGATCGGCCCCATGCAACCGGTTGCGCCGCTGGTCGCGCAGGCGTTGGCCATATTCGAGCCAGCGCAATTCCTCCACCACGCTCAGCGACACATGGCTGTCCGAGCCGATGCCCATGCGCCCGCCCTGGGCCAGGTAGTCGACGGCAGGGAAGATGCCGTCGCCCAGGTTGGCCTCGGTGGTCAGGCACAGGCCGGCCACCGCCTTGCTGCGCGCCATGGCGCTGACTTCGCCGGGCTCGGCGTGGGTGGCGTGCACCAGGCACCAGCGCTGGTCGACATCGACGTTTTCATACAGCCACTGCAACGGCCGGCGGCCACTCCAGGCCAGGCAGTCGTCGACTTCCTTCTGCTGTTCGGCAATGTGGATATGCACCGGGCAGGCCTTGTCACCGGCAGCCATGACCTGGGCGATCTGCTGCGGGGTGACCGCGCGCAGGGAGTGAAAGCACAGCCCCAGGCGCTGCGCTGGTTGCTGGGCGAGCAGCGGCGCCAGTTGCGTGTGCAGGTGCAGGTACTGCTCGGTGCCGTTGATGAAGCGACGTTGCCCGTCATTGGGCGCCTGCCCGCCGAAACCCGAGTGGCTGTACAGCACCGGCAGCAAGGTCAGGCCGATGCCGGTGTCGGCGGCGGCCTGGCTGATGCGCAGCGACAGTTCGGCCGGGTCGGCATAGGCCTTGCCCTGGGCGTCATGGTGCACGTAATGGAATTCGGCCACCGAGGTGTAGCCGGCCTTGAGCATCTCGATGTACAGCTGGCGCGCGATGATGCCCAGGTGCTCGGGGCTGATCCGGCCCACCAGCCGGTACATCAGCTCGCGCCAGGTCCAGAAGCTGTCGTTGGGGTTGCCGGCCACTTCCGCCAGGCCGGCCATGGCGCGCTGGAAGGCGTGCGAGTGCAGGTTCGGCATGCCCGGCAGCAACGGCCCGGCCAGGCGCTCGGCGCCATCGGCCGAGGCGCCTGGCTGTACGCTATTCAACAGGCCGTCGGGGCCTGCCTCGATTCGCACGTTTTCTGCCCAGCCTGTAGGCAACAAAGCACGTTCGGCAAAGAACACGGACATCGGTACGCCACCCTTTTCTGGTTATTTGTATATACATATACAGACGTTTGCCTGCCCGGTAAACTGCGGCACTCTACCGGTCATACTCATCACCAAGGATTTTTGCCGTGTCGACACCTCCTGTCTCCGCGTTGGTTGCCCACATGGGCGAGGGCCCGGCGCCGCTGTATGCGCGGGTCAAGCAGATGATCGCCCAGCAGATCCAGAACGGCAGCTGGCCGCCGCATCACCGCGTACCGTCCGAGAGCGAACTGGTCACCGAGCTGGGCTTCAGCCGCATGACCATCAACCGCGCCTTGCGCGAGCTGACCGCCGAAGGCCTGCTGGTGCGCATGCAGGGCGTCGGCACCTTCGTCGCCGAGCCCAAGAGCCGCTCGGCGCTGTTCGAGGTCAACAACATCGCCGACGAGATCGCCGCGCGCGGCCACCAGCACAGCTGCAAGGTGATCACCCTGACCGAAGAGGCGGCAGGCTCTGAGCGGGCGCTGGCGCTGGACATGCGCGAAGGGCAGCGGGTGTTCCATTCGCTGATCGTGCACTACGAAAACGGCATCCCGGTGCAGATCGAGGACCGCTTCGTCAACGCCCAGGTCGCCCCGGACTACCTCAAGCAGGACTTCACCCGCCAGACCCCCTACGCCTACCTGTCCCAGGTGGCGCCGCTGACCGAAGGCGAGCACGTGGTCGAGGCGATCCTGGCCGAACCCGAGGAATGCCGCCTGCTGCAGATCGAGCCGGGCGAGCCGTGCCTGCTGATCCGCCGGCGCACCTGGTCGGGTCGCCAGCCGGTCACGGCGGCGCGCCTGATTCACCCCGGTTCCCGTCACCGCCTGGAAGGACGCTTCAGCAAATGAGTTCGTTGACCCTGTTACGTGCCGCCGACTACCCGCGCATGCCGTGGAAGAACGGCGGCGGCAGTACCGAAGAGATCACCCGCGATGGCGGGGCCGGCCTGGAGGGCTTTGGCTGGCGCCTGTCGATTGCCGACATCGCCGAGTCGGGCGGGTTCTCCAGCTTTGCCGGGTATCAGCGCGTGATCAGCGTGCTGCAGGGCGATGGCATGCGCCTGATGGTGGATGGCCAGGCCAGCCGCGAGCTGCTGGCATTCGATGCCTTCGCCTTCAGCGGCGAAAGTGCAGTGAGCTGCAACCTGCTGGGCGGGCCGATTCGCGACTTCAACCTGATCTATGCGCCGCAGCGGTTTGCCGCGCGGTTGCAGTGGCTGTTGGGTGACAGCCGGGTGTACAGCTCGGCCCAGACGCTGCTGGTGTTCGCGGCGCACGAGCGGGTGCGGGTCAAGGTCGCAGGGCATGCCGAGCAGTCGCTGGGTCGCTATGACTGCCTGCGGCTGGACGGCAATCACGGGTTGCTGGAATTCGAGGTCAGTGGGCAGATCTGCCTGATCGAGCTGACCGAACGTTAAGGGCTTCGCCAGCAAGGCTGGCTCCTGCAGGTTCCATTCTTTTTTTGCGTGTGGGAGCCGGCCTTGCCGGCGAAGCGGACGACACTGTTTTTTGGTTGCCTGTACTTGTACATACAAGTAAATATATGTTTGTATTGCATCCATGGCAGTGCCATCCCGAATTCGCCTTTCGCTCGAGGAGCCCTTACGTGACGAACAAGCACAATAAATTCCGTGACGTCGAAATTCGCGCCCCGCGCGGCACCCAGCTCACCGCCAAGAGCTGGCTGACCGAAGCGCCGCTGCGCATGCTGATGAACAACCTCGACCCGCAAGTTGCCGAGAACCCCAAGGAGCTGGTGGTGTACGGCGGCATCGGCCGCGCCGCGCGCAACTGGGAGTGCTACGACAAGATCGTCGAGAGCCTCACCCACCTGAATGACGACGAGACCCTGCTGGTGCAATCCGGCAAGCCGGTCGGCGTGTTCAAGACCCACAGCAACGCCCCGCGCGTACTGATCGCCAACTCCAACCTGGTGCCGCACTGGGCCAACTGGGAACATTTCAACGAACTCGATGCCAAGGGCCTGGCCATGTACGGCCAGATGACCGCCGGCAGCTGGATCTACATCGGCAGCCAGGGCATCGTGCAGGGCACCTACGAAACCTTCGTCGAAGCCGGCCGCCAGCACTACAACGGCAGCCTCAAGGGCAAGTGGGTGCTCACCGCGGGCCTGGGCGGCATGGGCGGCGCGCAGCCACTGGCCGCGACCCTGGCCGGCGCCTGCTCGCTGAACATCGAATGCCAGCAGAGCCGCATCGACTTCCGCCTGAGCAGCCGCTACGTGGATGAACAGGCCACCGACCTGGACGACGCCCTGGCGCGCATCGCCAGATACACGGGCGAAGGCAAGGCCATCTCCATCGCCCTGCTGGGCAATGCCGCCGAAATCCTGCCCGAGCTGGTCAAGCGCGGCGTGCGCCCCGACATGGTCACCGACCAGACCAGCGCCCACGACCCGCTCAATGGCTACCTGCCGGCCGGCTGGACCTGGGAGCAGTACCGCGACCGCGCGCAGACCGAACCGGCGGCGGTGGTCAAGGCTGCCAGGCAGTCGATGGCCGTGCACGTGCAGGCCATGCTCGACTTCCAGAAGCAGGGCATCCCGACCTTCGACTACGGCAACAACATTCGTCAGATGGCCAAGGAAGAGGGCGTGACCAACGCCTTCGACTTCCCCGGCTTCGTACCTGCCTATATCCGCCCGCTGTTCTGCCGCGGCGTGGGCCCGTTCCGCTGGGCCGCGCTGTCGGGCGACGCCCAGGACATCTACAAGACCGACGCCAAGGTCAAGGAGCTGATCCCCGACGACGCGCACCTGCACAACTGGCTGGACATGGCCCGCGAGCGCATCAGCTTCCAGGGCCTGCCGGCACGTATCTGCTGGGTCGGCCTGGGCCTGCGCGCCAAGCTGGGCCTGGCGTTCAACGAAATGGTGCGCAGCGGCGAGCTGTCGGCACCGATCGTGATCGGCCGCGACCACCTGGACTCCGGCTCCGTCTCCAGCCCCAACCGTGAAACCGAAGCCATGCAGGACGGCTCCGACGCCGTGTCCGACTGGCCTCTGCTCAATGCCCTGCTCAACACCGCCAGCGGCGCGACCTGGGTCTCGCTGCACCACGGCGGCGGGGTGGGCATGGGCTTCTCGCAGCACTCGGGCATGGTCATCGTGTGCGACGGCACCGACGAAGCCGCCGAGCGTATTGCCCGCGTCCTGCACAACGACCCGGCCACCGGCGTGATGCGCCATGCCGATGCCGGTTATCAGATCGCCATCGACTGTGCGAAAGAGCAGGGCCTGAACCTGCCGATGATCACGCGCTGAGCGGCGCCCTGGTCGATACTGAATTCATGACGGGCGTGAACGCCTTTCGAGACGGAGCAATAACGTGACCCAACTGACCCTGAAGCCTGGCACCCTGACCTTGGCTCAGCTGCGTGCGATCTACCAGCAACCGCTGACCCTGCAACTGGACGCCAGCGCCGACCAGCAGATCGTAGACAGCGTGGCCTGCGTCGAGCAGATCCTTGCCGAGGACCGCACCGCCTACGGCATCAACACCGGTTTCGGCCTGCTGGCCTCGACCCGCATCGCCAGCCACGACCTGGAGAACCTGCAGCGCTCGCTGGTGCTGTCCCACGCCGCCGGCGTCGGCGCGCCGCTGGACGACGCCCTGGTGCGCCTGATCATGGTGCTCAAGGTCAACAGCCTGAGCCGTGGTTTTTCCGGCATCCGGCGCAAGGTGATCGACGCGCTGATCGCCCTGATCAACGCCGAGGTCTACCCGCACATTCCACTCAAGGGCTCGGTGGGCGCCTCCGGCGACCTCGCACCGCTGGCGCACATGTCGCTGGTGCTGCTGGGCGAAGGCAAGGCCCGCCACAAGGGCCAATGGCTGCCGGCCACAGAAGCGCTGGCGGTGGCCGGCCTCGAGCCGCTGACCCTGGCCGCCAAGGAGGGCCTGGCCCTGCTCAACGGCACCCAGGCGTCCACTGCCTATGCGCTGCGCGGGCTGTTCGAAGGCGAAGACCTGTTCGCTGCCGCCGTCGCCTGCGGCAGCCTCACCGTCGAAGCGGTGCTGGGCTCGCGCTCGCCCTTCGATGACCGCATTCATCAGGCCCGCGGCCAGCGTGGCCAGATCGACTCGGCCGCCTGCTACCGCGACCTGCTGGGCGACGGCAGCGAAGTGTCGGCCTCGCACCAGAACTGCGGCAAGGTGCAGGACCCGTACTCCCTGCGTTGCCAGCCACAGGTGATGGGCGCCTGTCTGACCCAGTTGCGCCAGGCCGCCGAGGTACTGGTGGTGGAGGCCAACGCGGTGTCCGACAACCCGCTGGTATTCGCCAAGGAGGGTGACGTGATCTCCGGTGGCAACTTCCACGCCGAGCCGGTGGCCATGGCCGCCGACAACATGGCCCTGGCCATCGCCGAAATCGGTTCGCTGAGCGAGCGGCGCATCTCGCTGATGATGGACAAGCACATGTCGCAGTTGCCGCCGTTCCTGGTGGCCAATGGCGGGGTCAACTCCGGCTTCATGATCGCCCAGGTCACCGCCGCCGCGCTGGCCAGCGAGAACAAGGCGCTGGCGCACCCGCACAGCGTCGACAGCATTCCCACCTCGGCCAACCAGGAAGACCACGTGTCGATGGCCCCGGCCGCCGGCAAGCGCCTGTGGGAAATGGCCGAGAACACCCGCGGCGTGCTGGCCGTGGAATGGCTGGCCGCCTGCCAGGGCCTGGACCTGCGCACCGGCCTCAAGACCTCGCCCAAGCTGGAGCAGGCGCGCCAGGCCCTGCGCGGCCAGGTCGCGCACTACGACAAGGACCGTTTCTTCGCCCCCGACATCGAGGCGGCCATCGCCCTGCTGGCCGCGGGCACGCTGACCGGCCTGCTGCCGGCCAAGGTGCTGCCCAGCCTCTGACGCCACCGGCTGGCCGTGCAGGCCAGCCGTCTGCCGCGCGAACCCTGGCGGGTTCGCGCTGCTTTTCGCCTACAAAAAAAACAGGAACGCGAAATGCAATCTCAAGCACAAGGTCTCAAGCGCGGGCTTACGGCCCGGCACATTCGATTCATGGCACTGGGCTCGGCCATCGGCACCGGGCTGTTCTACGGTTCGGCCGCGGCCATCCAGATGGCCGGCCCGGCGGTGTTGCTGGCCTACCTGATCGGCGGCGCGGCGGTGTTCATGGTGATGCGTGCACTGGGTGAAATGGCCGTGCACAACCCGGTGTCCGGCTCGTTCGGCAAATACGCCAGCACCTACCTGGGGCCCATGGCCGGCTTCGTGCTGGGCTGGACCTACGCCTTTGAAATGATCATCGTGTGCCTGGCCGACGTCACGGCCTTCGGCATCTACATGGGCTTCTGGTTTCCCGAGGTGGCGCGCTGGGTGTGGGTGCTGGGCATCGTGTTCCTGATCGGCGGGCTCAACCTGTGCAACGTCAAGGTGTTCGGCGAGATGGAGTTCTGGCTGTCGCTGCTCAAGGTCGGCGCGATCGTGGCGATGATCCTGGCCGGTTTCGGCATCATGGCCTTCGGCCTGGCCAATGCCGAGGCGGGCAACACGGTGGGCATCGGCAACCTGTTCGATCACGGCGGTTTCATGCCCAACGGTGTCGGCGGCCTGATCGCCTCGTTCGCGGTGGTGATGTTCGCCTTCGGCGGCATCGAGATCATCGGTATCACCGCCGGTGAAGCCAAGGACCCGCAGCGCGTGATCCCCAAGGCGATCAACGCCGTGCCGCTGCGCATCCTGCTGTTCTATGTGCTCACCCTGTTCGTGCTGATGTGCCTGTACCCCTGGCCGCAGATCGGCAGCCAGGGCAGCCCGTTCGTGCAGATCTTCAGCAACCTGGGGATCGGTTCGGCGGCCACGGTGCTCAACATCGTGGTGATCTCGGCGGCGGTGTCGGCCATCAACAGCGATATCTTCGGTGCCGGGCGCATGATGTACGGCCTGGCCGAGCAGGGCCACGCGCCCAAGGGCTTCTCGAAGATCTCGCGCCACGGCGTGCCGTGGATGACCGTGCTGGTGATGGGCGCTGCGCTGCTCGGTGGCGTGGTGCTCAACTACCTGATTCCGGAAAACGTGTTCCTGCTGATCGCCTCCATTGCCACCTTTGCTACGGTATGGGTGTGGCTGATGATCCTGGTGACCCAGGTGGCCATGCGCCGCAGCATGAGCCGCGAAGAGATCGCGCAACTGAAGTTCCCGGTACCGTTCTGGCCGTATGGGCCGGCCGCAGCCATTGCCTTCATGCTGTTCGTGTTCGGCGTGCTGGGCTACTTCCCCGACACCCAGGCGGCGTTGATCGTCGGCGTGGTGTGGGTGGTGTTCCTGGTGGCCGCCTACTGGCTGTGGTGCAAGCCGCGTGGCACGGTAACGCAGCCGGTGTCGACGCCTCAATAGTTACGGAGACTGTGCATGAAAACCCTCTGGCAGCACTGCCATGTGGCAAGCATGGCGCACGGCGCCTACTCGATCATCGAGGACGCGGCCATTGTCACCTGCGCCGGGCGCATCGAATGGATCGGCCCGCGCCAGGCGCTGGCAGACCCTGTGCCTGACAGCACGGTCGACCTGGGCGGCGCCTGGGTCACCCCCGGGCTGATCGACTGCCACACCCACGCGGTGTTCGGCGGCAACCGCAGCGGCGAGTTCGAACAGCGCCTGCAGGGCGTGAGCTACGCCGAGATCGCCGCCCAGGGGGGTGGCATCGCCAGCACCGTGCGCGCCACCCGCGCCGCCAGCGAAGACGAGCTGTATGCCAGCGCCCTGCGCCGGGTGCAGGCCCTGATGCGTGATGGTGTGACCACCCTGGAGATCAAGTCCGGCTACGGCCTGGACCTGGACAACGAGCGCAAGATGCTCAAGGTGGCGCGCCGGCTCGGCGAAACGCTGCCGCTGACCGTGCGCAGCACCTGCCTGGCGGCGCATGCCTTGCCGCCCGAGTACGCCGAGCGCGCCGACGACTACATCACTCACATCTGCGAGCAGATGCTTCCGGCGCTGGCTGGCGAAGGGCTGGTGGACGCGGTGGATGCGTTCTGCGAATACCTGGCGTTTTCGCCGGCGCAGGTCGAGCGGGTGTTTCTCAAGGCCCGCGAGCTGGGCCTGCCGGTCAAGCTGCATGCCGAGCAGCTGTCGTCGCTGCACGGTTCGAGCCTGGCGGCGCGCTACCAGGCACTGTCGGCCGATCACCTGGAGTTCATGGACGAGGCCGATGCCATCGCCATGGCCCAGGCCGGTACGGTGGCGGTGCTGCTGCCGGGGGCTTTCTACTTCTTGCGCGAAACCCAGCTGCCGCCGATGGACGCGCTGCGCAGGCACGGCGTGAAGATCGCGATTGCCAGCGACCTCAACCCCGGCACCTCGCCGGCCTTGTCGCTGCGCCTGATGCTGAACATGGCCTGCACCCTGTTTCGCATGACCCCCGAAGAAGCCCTGGCCGGTGTCACCGTGCATGCCGCCACGGCGTTGGGGCTGGGCGACAGCCATGGCTCGCTGGAGGTCGGCAAGGTGGCCGACTTCGTGGCCTGGGACATCGAACGGCCGGCAGACCTGGCCTACTGGCTGGGCGGCGACCTGCACAAGCGGGTGGTGCGCCACGGCGTTGAACTGACCGATAAAGGGGAGGCTGCATGGACAAGGTCGTGAGTTTTCACCAGGGTACGCTGCCGCTGCTGGTCAGCATTCCCCATGCCGGGCTCAGGCTGACCCCGGCGGTCGAGGCCGGGCTGGTGGACGAGGCCAGGGGCCTGCCGGACACCGACTGGCACATTCCCCGCCTGTACGCCTTTGCCCGTGAGCTGGGCGCCAGCGTGGTGGTGGGCGAGTATTCGCGCTTCGTCATCGACCTGAACCGGCCCGAGGATGACCAGCCGCTGTATGCCGGCGCCACCACCGGGCTGTTTCCGGCCACGCTGTTCGAAGGGCAGCCGCTGTTCAAGGCGGGGCTGGAGCCGAGTGCGGCCGAACGGGCGGGCTACCTGGAGGCCATCTGGCGGCCGTATCACGACACCCTCACCGGCGAGCTGGCGCGCCTGCGCGAGCAGTTCGGCTACGCGTTGCTGTGGGATGCACACTCGATCCGCTCGGTGATCCCTCACCTGTTCGACGGCACGTTGCCGGACTTCAACATCGGCACCTTCAATGGCGCGAGCTGCGACGCGGCGCTTGCCGAGCGGGTCAGGGCGGTGGCGGCCGGCGCGCAGGGCTACAGCCATGTGCTCAACGGGCGCTTCAAGGGCGGGCACATCACCCGTCACTATGGCGCCCCGGCCAACAACGTGCATGCGGTGCAGATGGAACTGGCGCAGTGCAACTACATGGAGGAGGTGGCGCCGTTCACCTACCGCGACGATCTGGCGCAGCCGACCCAGCGGGTGCTGGAGCAGATGCTGGTGGCGATGCTGGGGTGGGGGCGCGAGCGTTACCCGGCATAGGACCGCGGCGCTGCCTTCGCCGGCAAGGCCGGCTCCTGCAGACGGTTGCGAACCGGTAGGAGCCGGCCTTGCCGGCGAAGGGGCCCGAAAGCCGAACACAGGTACATGCTCAAAGCGCATTTCGGGTTTATGATGCCCAACGGCAGCCTATTTCCCCACACGGAGTGCGTAATGCAGACCTTGTACCCGCAGATCAAACCCTACGCCCGGCACGATCTGGCCGTGGAAGCACCGCATGTACTGTACGTCGATGAAAGCGGTTCCCCGGAAGGTCTGCCCGTGCTGTTCATTCATGGCGGCCCGGGCGCCGGCTGCGATGCGCAAAGCCGCTGCTATTTCGACCCCAACCTGTACCGCATCGTCACCTTCGACCAGCGCGGCTGCGGTCGCTCCACCCCGCACGCGAGCCTGGAGAACAACACCACCCAGGCCCTGATCGAAGACATCGAGCGTATCCGCGAGCACCTGAACATCGAAAAATGGGTGCTGTTCGGCGGTTCCTGGGGCTCGACCCTGGCCCTGGCCTACGCCCAGACTCACCCCGAGCGCGTGCAGGGGCTGATCCTGCGCGGCATCTTCCTGTGCCGCCCGCAGGAAATCGAATGGTTCTACCAGGCGGGTGCCAGCCGACTGTTCCCCGACTACTGGCAGGATTACATCGCGCCGATCCCCGCCGACGAGCGCGACGACCTGGTCAAGGCCTTCCACAAGCGCCTTACCGGCAACGACCAGATCGCCCAGATGCATGCGGCCAAGGCCTGGTCCACCTGGGAGGGCCGCACCGCGACGCTGCGTCCCAACCCGCTGGTGGTCGACCGCTTCTCCGAGCCGCAACGCGCCCTGTCGATTGCCCGCATCGAATGCCACTACTTCATGAACAACGCGTTCCTGGAGCCCGACCAGCTGATCCGCGACATGCCGCGTATCGCCCACCTGCCGGCGGTGATCGTGCACGGTCGCTATGACGTGATCTGCCCGCTGGACAACGCCTGGGCGCTGCACCAGGCCTGGCCCAACAGCGAGCTGAAAGTGATTCGCGACGCCGGTCACGCCGCCTCCGAGCCCGGCATCACCGATGCGCTAGTGCGCGCCGCCGACCAGATGGCCCGGCGCCTGCTCGACCTGCCGCTGGAAGAAGCGTGAAGGGCCTGCTGCAACGCGCGCGTGGCGCGCGGGTAGAGGTCGACGGCGAGATCGTCGGGTCCATCGACCAGGGCCTGCTGGTGCTGGTCGCCGTCGAGCCCGGCGACACCCCGGCCCACGCCGACAAGCTGCTGCACAAGCTGCTCAACTACCGGGTGTTCAGCGACCCCCAGGGCAAGATGAACCTGTCGCTCAAGGACATCGACGGCGGCCTGCTGCTGGTATCGCAGTTCACCCTGGCTGCCGACACCCAGAGCGGCCTGCGCCCGAGCTTTTCCACCGCCGCGCCACCGGCACTCGGTGCCGAACTGTTCGATTACCTGCTGGCCCAGGCGAGGCTCAAGTACCCCACGGTGGCGAGCGGGCGTTTCGGTGCGGACATGCAGGTTCACCTGGTCAATGATGGCCCTGTGACATTTATGCTACAAGTATGAAGGTGAAAAGGCCGCTGCTTGCATGAAAACAGCGGCTTTTCAGCATAAATAGTTGCTTGGCCCTGATGCGTTGTAACGCGGCCTGCTGGATAATCGCGCGAAATGTGGGCCTGCGTTCGCAGGCCCGTTTTACTCTGACTTGAGCATCGTCCGGAACCGTTTGGGGAATCATTGTGCCCTTTCGGAGTCCGAACAGTGCTCGCCAACCCGGCATACGTCGCTGGCCGTTGGTTCTTTGATCTGTTTTCGGCGAGGGTTGCTCGTGATTGTAAGTCCCTGTAATGCACCAAGAACTTCCGCCAATCGGCTGCGCAAGGCCTTCGTGGCAGCCTCTGCACTGGTCTGCCTGCTCAGCGCGGGCCAGCTCTGGGCGTTCAACCTCGACGACGTGGCAGCCAAGGCCAAAGACCTGGCCGGGCAGAAGTACGAAGCACCCAAGAGCAACCTGCCGGCCGTGTTCCGTGACATGAAGTATGGCGACTACCAGAAGATCCGCTTCCTGCAGGACAAGGCCGAGTGGGCCCAGGACAAGACCCCGTTCAAGCTGTCGTTCTACCACCAGGGCATGCACTTCGACACGCCGGTGCGCATCAACGAAGTCACCGCCAACAAGGTGCAGGAGATCAAGTACGACCCGAGCCGCTTCGACTTCGGCGACGTGCAGTTCGACCCCAAGGCCACCGACAAGCTCGGCTACGCCGGCTTTCGCGTGCTGTACCCGATCAACAAGGCCGACAAGCAGGATGAAATCATGACCCTGCTTGGCGCCAGCTATTTCCGCGTGGTCGGCAAGGGCCATGTGTATGGCCTGTCGGCCCGTGGCCTGGCCATCGACACCGCGCTGCCGTCGGGCGAGGAGTTCCCGCGCTTCACCGAGTTCTGGGTCGAGAAGCCCAAGCCGACCGACAAGCACCTGGTGATCTACGCGCTGCTCGATTCGCCGCGCTCCACCGGCGCCTACAAGCTGACCCTGCGCCCGGGCACCGACACCATCGTCGACGTCAAGTCCAGGGTGTACCTGCGTGACCACGTCAGCCGCCTGGGCATCGCCCCGCTGACCAGCATGTTCCTGTTCGGCGGCAACCAGCCGTCCAAGGTGCCCAACTACCGCCCTGCGCTGCACGACTCCGAAGGCCTGTCGATCCATGCGGCCAACGGCGAATGGCTGTGGCGCCCGCTCAACAACCCCAAGCACCTGGCCGTGAGCAACTTCAGCGTCGAGAACCCGCGTGGGTTCGGCCTGCTGCAGCGCCAGCGCGAGTTCAGCCAGTTCGAAGACCTCGACGACAACTACCAGAAGCGCCCGAGCGCCTGGATCGAGCCGAGCGGCGACTGGGGCAAGGGCACCGTCGACCTGGTCGAGATCCCGACCGCCGACGAGACCAACGACAACATCGTGGCCTTCTGGAGCCCGGAAAAACTGCCTGAGCCCGGTGTGGCATCCGAGTTCAACTACCGCCTGCACTGGACCATCGACGAGTCCGAGTTCCACTCGCCGAACCTGGGCTGGGTCAAGCAGACCCTGCGCTCCACCGGTGACGTCAAGCAGTCCAACCTGATCCGCCAGCCCGATGGCAGCATCGCCTTCCTGGTCGACTTCGAGGGCCCGGTGCTGGCCGCCCTGCCGGAAGATGCGAACGTGCGCAGCCAGGTGACCACCGACGACAACGCCGAAGTGGTCGAGAACAACCTGCGCTACAACCCCGAGATCAAGGGCTGGCGCCTGACCCTGCGCCTGAAGGTCAAAGACCCGAGCAAGGCCACCGAAATGCGCGCCGCGCTGCTGCGCGACGTGCCGGTCGAACAGCCCAAGCCGGCCAAGCCTGCCAAGCAGGACAAGGCCGCTGCCAAGCACGCCAAGCAGGAAAAACCTGCCCAGCCGCCAGCCGCCGATGCGGCGACCACCACCGGGACACCGGCCACCACCGAACAGGTGTTGACCGAGACCTGGAGCTATCAGTTGCCTGCCGATGAGTAACTCTTCACAAAGGCCGGAATCGCTTGGCGAGTACCTGGCCCATCTGCCCCTGAGCGACGAGCAGCGCGCCGAACTGGCCAGCTGCAATTCGTTCAGCGAGCTGCACCGACGCCTGTCGGCGCAGCCGCCGGTGGGTGAAAACGGTTCGGTACAGGGTTCGGTGGGCAGCCGCCTGACCCTGGACAGCGCCGCGGAACTGGAAGAGGCCGAGATGCTCGCCCTCGACGCCAGTGGCCGGGTGTGCCTGAAGGCCACCCCGCCGATCCACCGCACCCGGGTGATCCCCGAGCCATGGCGCACCAACATCCTGGTGCGCGCCTGGCGCCGGGTCACCGGACGTACCAACGCGCCGGCGCCTGAACAGCGCGAGCTGCCCAAGGCGCGCTGGCGCTGGGTGGGTTCGATGCGCCGCTACATCCTGCTGGCGTTGATGCTCGGCCAGACCGTGGTCGCCGGCTGGTACATGAAGGGCATCCTGCCGTACCAGGGCTGGTCGTTCGTCGACCTCGACGAAATCATGCACCAGTCGTTCATGCAGACCGTCACCCAGGTGTGGCCATATGCGCTGCAGACCAGCATCCTGATCCTGTTCGGCATTCTGTTCTGCTGGGTGTCGGCCGGTTTCTGGACCGCGCTGATGGGCTTTCTGGAACTGCTCACCGGGCGTGACAAGTACCGGATTTCGGGCAGCAGCGCCGGCAACGAACCGATCGAGGCCGGGGCGCGCACCGCACTGGTGATGCCGATCTGCAACGAAGACGTGGCCCGGGTGTTCGCCGGCCTGCGTGCGACCTTCGAGTCGGTGGCGGCCACGGGCAACCTGGACCGCTTCGACTTCTTCGTGCTCAGCGACACCAACGACACCGACATCGCCGTGGCCGAACAGCAGGCCTGGCTGGACGTATGCCGCGAGGCCAAGGGCTTCGGGCGCATCTTCTACCGTCGCCGTCGTCGCCGGGTCAAACGCAAGAGCGGCAACCTCGACGACTTCTGCCGTCGCTGGGGCGCGGACTACCGCTACATGGTGGTACTCGACGCCGACAGCGTGATGAGCGGCGAATGCCTCACCAGCCTGGTGCGGCTGATGGAAGCCAACCCCGACGCCGGGATCATCCAGACCGCGCCCAAGGCGTCGGGCATGGATACCCTGTATGCGCGCATGCAGCAGTTCGCCACCCGGGTGTACGGCCCGCTGTTCACCGCCGGCCTGCACTTCTGGCAGCTGGGCGAGTCGCACTACTGGGGCCACAACGCGATCATCCGCATGAAACCCTTCATCGAGCACTGCGCCCTGGCGCCGTTGCCGGGCAAGGGCGCCTTCGCCGGTGCGATCCTGTCCCACGACTTCGTCGAAGCCGCACTGATGCGCCGTGCCGGCTGGGGCGTGTGGATCGCCTATGACCTGCCGGGCAGCTATGAAGAGTTGCCGCCCAACCTGCTCGACGAGCTCAAGCGCGATCGGCGCTGGTGCCACGGCAACCTGATGAACTTCCGCCTGTTCCTGGTCAAGGGCATGCACCCGGTGCACCGTGCGGTGTTCCTCACCGGGGTGATGTCGTACCTGTCGGCGCCGCTGTGGTTCTTCTTCCTGGTGCTGTCGACCGCGCTGCTGGCGACCAACACCCTGATGGAGCCGCAGTACTTCCTCGAGCCGCGTCAGCTCTACCCGCTGTGGCCGCAGTGGCACCCGGAAAAAGCCATCGCGCTGTTCTCCACCACCATCGTGCTGCTGTTCCTGCCCAAGCTGCTGAGCATCATCCTGATCTGGGCCAAGGGCGCCAAGGAGTTCGGCGGGCGCATCAAGGTCACCCTGTCGATGCTGCTGGAGATGCTGTTCTCCATGCTGCTGGCGCCGGTACGCATGATCTTCCACACCCGCTTCGTGCTGGCCGCGTTCCTGGGCTGGGCCGCGACCTGGAACTCGCCACAGCGTGACGACGACTCCACCCCGTGGAGCGAAGCGGTGCGCCGGCATGGCCCGCAGACCCTGCTGGGCGTGGCCTGGGCGCTGCTGGTGGCGTGGCTGAACCCGAGCTTCCTGTGGTGGCTGGTGCCGATCGTGGGCTCGCTGATGCTGTCGATCCCGGTGTCGGTGATTTCCAGCCGCACCAACCTGGGCCTGCGCGCCAAGGACGAGAAGCTGTTCCTGATCCCTGAGGAATACGCCACGCCGCAGGAGCTGCTGGCCACCGACCAGTACACCCACGAAAACCGCTGGCATGCGCTGAAGGACGGGTTTGTGCGGGCCGTGGTCGACCCGCAACAGAACGCCCTGGCTTGCGCCCTGGCGACCGCGCGCCATGGCGTGGCGGAGGTGGTCGAGCGCAACCGCGCCGAGCGCATCGCCAAGGCCCTGGAAGTCGGCCCGGCCGCGCTGGATGGCGCCACGCGCCTGGCGCTGCTCAGCGACCCGGTCGCCCTGGCACGGCTGCACAGCCGCGTGTGGGCCGAAGACAACCGCGCCTGGCTGGATGTGTGGCGTGAGTCGATTGCCAACGACCCGCACTCGCCGCTGTTGCCGCTGCACCCGCAGCACGAGGGGCAGGCCGCACTCGCCGGGACCTGATCTGCGGGCCCCTTCGCCAGCAACGCTGGCTCCTACAGGTCATCCGTGCCGTTGTAGGAGCCGGCTTTGCCGGCGATGTTTCACTCCTTTTTCTGATACCAACAACGCCCCCCATGCGTTAGCATCCCCCCCGATAATAAAACTCGAAGTTTTCCTGCTGGGGGATCTGGTGATGATGAAAAAGTATCTGTCGATGCTGATGATCGGCGTCGCGGCACTGATGACGGTGAACGCTGCACAGGCAGCCGGCGCCATCGATGACGCGGTCAAGCGCGGCACCTTGCGCGTAGGCATGGACCCTACCTACATGCCGTTCCAGATGACCAACAAGCGTGGCGAGATCATCGGCTTCGAAGTCGATATCCTCAAGGCCATGGCCAAGTCCATGGGCGTCAAGCTGGAAACCGTCTCCACCGCCTACGACGGCATCATCCCGGCCCTGATGACCGACAAGTTCGACATGATCGGCAGCGGCATGACCCTGACCCAGGAGCGCAACCTCAAGCTCAACTTCAGCGAACCCTTCATCGTGGTCGGTCAGACCCTGCTGATCCGCAAGGAGCTGGCCGGCGAGATCAAGACCTACAAGGACCTGAACAACGAGAAGTACCGCCTGACCTCCAAGCTCGGCACCACCGGTGAAATGGTCGCCAAGAAGCTGATCGGCAAGGCCAAGTACCACGGCTACGACAACGAGCAGGAAGCGGTGATGGACGTGGTCAACGGCAAGGCCGACGCCTTCGTCTACGACGCCCCGTACAACGTGGTGGCAGTGAACAAGGCCGGCGCCGGCAAGCTGCTGTTCCTCGACGAGCCGTTCACCTTCGAACCGCTGGCCTTCGGCCTGAAGAAGGGCGACTACGACAGCCTGAACTTCATCAACAACTTCCTGCACCAGATCAAGCACGACGGCACCTACGATCGAATCCACGACAAGTGGTTCAAGGACACCGCCTGGCTGAAGGACATGGAATAAGGCCGCGGCCCCACGCCCGGTTCGAAACCCGACGCGCAGGCTGGCCCTGCGCGTTCGCTTTTACGGAAGTACCCCCGTGATCAAACACAAGAAAGCCCAGTGGCCCTGGCATGGGCTGACGGCGCTGGTCCTGATCGGTCTGGCGCTGAGCCTGTATTACGCAACCTCGGTGATCTCCTACGAGTGGCGCTGGAACCGCGTGCCGCAGTACTTTGCCTATCAGGCCGAAGTTGCCCAGCGCGCCGCCGAAAACGGCGTGATCGAGGCGATCGAGCGCAAGGGCGACATGGCCCGTGTCACCTTGCGTGACGAGAGCGGCGCCGAACAGGTGCTGAACGTCGAGCAGGCCAGCCTGCAGATGGACCGTGGCGACGACGTGGCCGAGGGCGACCTGATCGGCGTGACCCACCAGTGGGCCGCCGGGCCGCTGGCCTGGGGCCTGTTCACCACCTTGTGGATCTCGGTGGCGGCGGGGGTGCTGGGGTTGGTGATCGGCCTGTTCGCCGGCCTGTGCCGGCTGTCCAGCAATCCGACCCTGCGCGACCTGTCGACGGTGTATGTCGAGCTGGTGCGCGGCACGCCGCTGCTGGTGCAGATCTTCATCTTCTACTTCTTCATCGGCACCGTGCTCAACCTGTCCCGCGAGTTTGCCGGGGTGGCGGCACTGGCGCTGTTCACCGGCGCCTATGTCGCCGAGATCGTGCGCGCCGGGGTGCAGTCGATTGCCCGGGGCCAGGGCGAGGCGGCCCGTTCGCTGGGCCTGAGCGCCGGCCAGTCGATGCGCCACGTGGTATTGCCGCAGGCGTTCAAGCGCGTGCTGCCGCCGCTGGCCGGGCAGTTCATCAGCCTGGTCAAGGACACCTCGCTGGTGTCGGTGATCGCCATCACCGAACTGACCAAGAGTGGCCGCGAGGCGATCACCACCTCGTTCTCCACGTTCGAGATCTGGTTCTGCGTCGCCGGGCTGTACCTGCTGATCAACCTGCCGCTGTCGCATTTCGCCAGCCGGCTCGAGCGGAGGCTTGCGCAAAGTGATTGAAGTCCGTGACCTGGTAAAAGTCTTCGACACCCGTGGGCAGGTGGTGCGTGCGGTGGATCACGTCAGTACCGACGTGGCCAAGGGCGAAGTGCTGGTGGTGCTGGGCCCGTCGGGCTCGGGCAAGTCGACCTTCCTGCGCTGCCTCAACGGCTTGGAAACGTTCGACGAGGGCACCGTGGCCATCGACGGCCTGCAACTGGCCGACCCGAAGACCGACGTGAATGCCTACCGGCGTGAAGTCGGCATGGTGTTCCAGCACTTCAACCTGTTCCCACACATGACCGTGCTGGAGAACCTGTGCCTGGCGCAGAAGGTGGTGCGCAAGCGTGGCAAGGCCGAGCGTGAGGCCAAGGCGCGTGCGTTGCTGGAGAAGGTGGGCATTGCGCAGAAGGCCAACGAGTTTCCCTCGCGCCTGTCTGGTGGCCAGCAGCAGCGCGTGGCGATTGCCCGTGCGCTGGCGATGGAGCCGAAGGTGATGCTGTTCGACGAGCCGACCTCGGCGCTGGACCCGGAGATGGTTGGCGAGGTGCTGGACGTGATGAAGACCCTGGCCCTGGAAGGCATGACCATGGTCTGTGTGACCCACGAAATGGGCTTTGCCCGGGAAGTGGCGGACCGCGTGCTGTTCTTCGACCATGGCAAGTTGCTGGAAGATTCGCCACCGGAGGCGTTCTTCACTGCGCCGAAGGACCCACGAGCCCAGGCGTTCCTGCGCCAGGTGCTGTAACCGCAGCGTGGCCTTCGCCAGCAAGGCTGGCTCCTGCAGGGTTTCGCCGCACCTGCAGGAGCCAGCCGTGCTGGCGAAGGGGCCGTTACAGGCTGAACCGCCCGACCAACGTCTGCAACTGCCCCCCCAGCCGCGCCAGCTCCACGCTCGACGCCGCAGTCTGTTGGCTCGCCGTGGTCGTCTGATCGGCAATATCCCTCACCGTCATCACATTGCGGTTGATCTCCTCGGCCACCGAGCTCTGCTCTTCACTGGCCGTGGCGATCTGCTGGTTCATGCCCTGGATGCTCGACACTGTCTCGGTGATCTGCCCCAGCGCCGCGCCCGCCCGCCGGCTCAGTTCGACGCTGTCGCGGCTCAGGTCGCGGCTGCTGTCGAGCAGGTGCACCACCTGCGCCGTACCACTGTGCAGGTTGCCGATCAGCTCCTCGATCTCCTCGGTGGACTGCTGGGTACGCTGGGCCAGGCCGCGCACTTCATCGGCCACCACCGCAAAACCACGCCCGGCCTCGCCCGCCCGCGCAGCCTCGATGGCGGCATTGAGCGCCAGCAGGTTGGTCTGCGAAGAAACCGACTTGATCACATCCAGGATGCTGCCGATACGCTCGCTCTCCTGGGCCAGCTGCTGCATGGCCAGGATCGACTCCTCCACCTGCCTGGCCAATTGCTCGATCTGCCCGATGGCGTCGTTGACCACCTGGTTGCCTTCGCGCGCCTGGCTGTCTGCGGCAGTGGCTGCCGCCGAGGCGAACTCGGCGTTGCGCGCCACCTCCAGTACCGTGGCGGCCATCTCGTTCATCGCGGTGGCCACCTGGTCGGTCTCGTCCTTCTGGTTGCCGGTCATCACCTGGGTGCGCTCGGCGACACTCGATAGCTCGCCCACCGCAGCGGTCAACTGGCCGGTGCCCTGGCCGATGCCACCGATCAGCTCGCGCAGGCTCAGGGCCATCTGCTGCATGCTGTTCTGCAACTGCCCCAGCTCGTCCTGGCGTGATACCCGCAGGTCGCTGCGCAGGTCGCCCTTGGCGATGCATTGCGCCGCTTGCAGTGTGCGTCTGAGCGGTTCGGTGATCTGGCGCGTGATCAGCCACGCGGCCAGGCTGCCGAGTACTAGCGCCAGCAAGGCGATGACGCTGAGCATGCTGCGCGCCTCGAGGGCTTCTTCGTCGCGCAGCTGGATCTGGTGTCGGGTCAGTACGCGGCTGGCATCGCGCAGCTGGTTGCCCATGGTCTCCAGCCCGCCCTGAAGCTGCTCTACCGCAATGGCGGCCTGGCGGTAGCGGTCCAGCAACTGCACATAGCTGGCGAGCGCGGCGGTAGTGGCCTGCAGGTCGCTGGGCGGCAGGTTGCGCCTCAGATCGGCCAGGCTGGCCTGGGCGGCGCCGAGCGCGCTGGCACCCACCTGCTCGAAGGCACTCAGCGGGCTGAAGGTATAGGCCGGGGCGCGGCTTTGCTGGCCGGCGGTCTCGATGTGTCGTGCAAGCGTTGCGAACAGGCGCTGCTCCGAGGCCTGCCGTTCGCTGCCCTGGCGCTCGCCCAGCAGGGTCTTCTGCTCCAGCGTGTCGATGCCGTCGAGCAGGCGCTGCTCCTGTTCACGCAGGGCGGTTTCGTGCGTATGGCGCGTGCCGACGGCCTGCTGCAAGGTGTCGAAGTCGCGCACGAACTGGCCGACCACCTGCTGATTGGCCGTGATCACCTGGCGGTCGGCCGCATCGTCGAACTGCCCCAGCATGCTCTGCAGCAGGCGCTCCAGTTCGGTCAGGGTCGCGCTGATCCTGCGCCTGCTCTCGTCGTCCGCCAGCACCCGGTAGGTGATGCGCTCGGCACGCAGGTCCTTGCTCAGGTCGTTGATCGCGGCAATCTGGGTGAGGCGCTGCGAGCTGTCAATGGATTCGTTCAGTGCATGCCAGCCGCCCAGGGTGGTCGCCAGCGTCAGCAGCAGGACGCTGGCAAATCCCAGGGCCAGCTTGAGCCTGACGCTCAGGTTGCCAAGCATCCGGTACAAAGGTGCGAACATGACGGTTCTCCAGTGAAATGAGGGATGTAGCGCCTGGATAGGGTCGGGCGCAGCTACCTGTGCTCATCGGCCACTGGAGGCCAAGCTGGACCTGCAAATGCTGTAGGAAAATTCCCATCTTGCAGGCGGAAAATTCCACCTAGAGCTGGAAGCGCCCGACCAGCGCCTGCAATTGAACCCCCAGGCGTGCCAGCTCGATGCTGGAGGCCGCGGTCTCTTCGCTGGCGGCGCTGGTCTGGTCGGACACGTCGCGCACGTTGATCACGCTGCGGTTGATTTCCTCGGCCACTGCACTTTGCTGTTCGGCCGCGGCCGCAATCTGCTGGTTCATCGCCTGGATCGACGACACCGTGGTGCTGATGGTGGCCAGCGAGGTGCCGGCGCGCCGGGTCAGCTCGACGCTGCTCAGGGTCAGCTCGCGGCTGTTGTCCAGAATCCCGGCGACCTCGGAGGTGCCGCGGTGCAGGCCGGCGATCAGGCCTTCGATCTCTTCGGTGGATTGCTGGGTGCGTCGGGCCAGGCCGCGTACCTCGTCGGCGACCACGGCGAAGCCGCGCCCGGCCTCGCCGGCGCGGGCGGCCTCGATGGCCGCGTTGAGCGCCAGCAGGTTGGTCTGCTGGGCTACCGACTTGATCACGTCGAGCACGCTGCCGATCTTGTCGCTTTCGGCCTTGAGCTGGGCCATGGCTTCGCCGGAGTGGTCGACCGCCGCCGCCAGGCGCTCGATCTCGTCGATGGCCTCGCTGACCACCCGATCGCCTTCGCCGGCCTGCTGGTCGGCCAGGGTGGCGGCCTCGCTGGCCTGCTCGGCATTGCGCGCCACATCCTGCACGGTAGCGGCCATTTCATGCATGGCAGTGGCCACCTGGTCGGTTTCGACCTTCTGCGTGCTGACCCCGCTGCTGGTCTGCTCGGTCACGGCCGAGAGCTGCTCGGCGGCGCTGGCGATCTGGGTCACGCCCTCGCCGATGCCACCGACCAGCTCGCGCAGGCTCACGGTCATGCGCTGCATCGCACGCTGCAGCTCGCCCAGCTCGTCGCGTCGCTCGGCCACCACGGTCTGGCTCAGGTCGCCGCCGGCCACCCGTTCGACCAGGCGCAGGGTCTGCTGCAGGGGCGTGGTGATCTGGCGGGTGATCACCCACGCGGCCGCGATGCCCAGCAGCAGCGCAACGGCGATCGCCAGGCCCAGGTTGTAGCGTGCCTGCAGGGCCTGCTGGTCGACCAGCTCGGTCTGCGACTGGGTCAGCTCGTCGCTCACCGCCAGCAGGCTGTCGCCCAGCTGTGCCAGGTGCTGCAGGGCCGAGTCGCTGGCGCTGCGCGCCGCGCTGAAGTCGAGCACGGCGGCGCGGTAGTCGGCCAGTGCCCCCGCGGCGGCACGCAAGGTGTCGCGATAGGTGCTCGGTAGCCTGTCGGGCAGTGCGTCAAGCTGGCTGGCCGCCTGGTCGATGGCGGCCAGTGCCGGTGCCTCGAATTCGGCGCGGCCGCTGTAGGTGTAGCCGCGCAGGTGAAAGCGGGCCTGCTGGATCTGCTGGTCCACCGTCACCAGGCTGGCGTAGGCGCTGAAGTCGGCACGCTCGCGCAGGGCCTGCCCGACTGGCGCCAGCAGCGCCACCGCGCGTTCGGCGCTGCTGCCCAGGGCGTCGCGTGCCTGCTGGCGCGCCTGCACCGTGGTCTGCAGCTCGGCGAAGGTGCGCCGGTACTGGTCGAGGGTGTTTTCCTGGCGTTGTACCCGGGCAAGGTTGGCCGGCACGTTGAGGCGCCGCTGCAGGTAGGCCAGGCGCTCGGCCACGTCGTCCAGCTCCTTGTCCATCTGCTGGCCGACGGCAGGCTCAAGGTTGCGCTCGTAGACCAGCCGCTGGTTGCGCACATCCTGGATCTCCTTGTTCACCGCCCCGATGTCGGTGAGCTTGTCGCTGCGGTCGGCAAGGTCTTCCAGGGTGGTCCAGCCGATCAGGGCGATGCCCAGCGTCAGCAACAGAACCAGGGCAAAGCCCAGGGCAAGTTTCAGTTGAATGCTCAGGTTGCCCAGCATCCGATTCATCGTCACAAGCATGGTGGCTCTCCAGGTACGAGGTTCAGACGCACCCGTGGGTGCGCCAATGCGAACGCATCGGCTGGAGCGCCAAGGTCTGGACCTGCAAACGCTGTAGGACTTTTCGCTATTTGTTCGGCGGCCACAGGGGGCCGGACACCGGCAGCGATCAACGCCGCTGCCGGCAGGGCGGGGGGTTACAGGCTGAAGCGGGCGACCAGGGTCTGCAGGTGGGTGCCCAGGCGCGCCAGCTCGACGCTGGAGGCGGCGGTCTCTTCGCTGGCGGCGCTGGTCTGGTCGGACACATCGCGCACCGTCATCACGCTGCGGTTGATCTCTTCGGCCACTGCGCTCTGCTGCTCGGCAGCGGCGGCGATCTGCTGGTTCATGGCCTGGATCGAGGACACGGTGCGGGTAATGGTTTCCAGCGAGGTGCCGGCGCGGCGGGTCAGCTCGACGCTGCTACCGGTCAGGCTACGGCTGTTGTCCATCACCGTGGCGACCTGCTGGGTGCCGTTCTGCAGGCCGGCGATCAGCTCCTCGATCTCTTCGGTCGATTGCTGTGTGCGCTGGGCCAGGCTGCGCACTTCATCGGCAACCACCGCGAAACCGCGCCCGGCCTCACCGGCACGAGCGGCCTCGATGGCGGCGTTGAGGGCCAGCAGGTTGGTCTGCTGGGCCACCGACTTGATCACGTCGAGCACGCTGCCGATCTTGGCGCTTTCGGCCTTGAGCTGACCCATGGCTTCGCTGGAGTGTTCCACCTCGGCGGCCAGGCGCTCGATCTGGTCGATGGCCTCGCCCACCACGCGGTCGCCTTCGCGGGCCTGCTGGTCGGCCATCTGCGCCGCCTCCGAGGCCTCTTCGGCGTTGCGCGCCACTTCCTGCACGGTGGCGGCCATCTCGTTCATGGCCGTGGCCACCTGGTCGGTCTCGACCTTTTGATTGTTGACCCCGGCGCTGGTCTGCTCGGTGACGGCCGAGAGCTGCTCGGCGGCGCTGGCGATCTGGGTGACACCATCGCCGATACCGCCGATCAGCTGGCGCAGGTTCACGGTCATGCGCTGCATGCTGTGCTGCAACTGGCCGAGTTCGTCGCTGCGCTCCACGCGCAGGTCGTGGCGCAGGTCGCCGCTGGCGATGCGGTCCACGGCGCCGAGGGTGTGGCGCAGGGGCACGACGATCTGGCGGGTGATGGCCCACGAGGCGAGGATGCCGAAGAACAGCGCCAGCGCCGTGGCCAGGGCCAGCATCGATTGGGCGTGCTGCGATTCGTCGTCGCGCAGCTGGGTGAGGCTGCGGCTCATCTGCTGGCTCAGGTCGATCAGCAGCGTGCCCTGTTCGGCCATGTGCTGCAGGGCCGCGTCATTGGCGGCCTGGGACTGGCTGAACTGCTCCACCGCGTTGCGGTAGGTGGCCAGCGCCTGGGTGGCGGCGGCCAGGGCATCGGCATGCTCGGCCGGCACCTTGGCCGGCAGGCTGCGGATGACGCTCAGGGCCTGGTCGATGGCCTGCAGGGCGGTCTGCTGCAGTTCGGCCTGCCCGCTGAAGATGTAGCCACGCACGTGGAAGCGGGCCTGCAGCATCAGCGCCTTGGCCTGCACGGCGCTGTTGAAGGTCTGGATATCGCCGCCTTGCAGCAGCCCGCGCTCTACCTGATCCAGCGATGCGGCGGTCTTTTCCGCGCTGCTGCTCATGGTCGCACGGCTGGCCTCGCGGGCCTGGGCCGCCTGCTTGAGGTCGGCGAAGGCGCGCTGGTACTGGGCAACCGCCTCGTTCTGGCGTTGCAGGCGGTCGCCGTTTTCGCTGGGCGGTATGTGCTGTTCCACGTTCTTGAGCTGGCGATCCAGCTCTACCAGGGCGTTCTCTACCGCGTCGGCGCTGGCGGCATCGCGTTTGTGCTCATAGGTCTGGCGGGCGATGCGCAGGTCCTGGGTGATCTGGTGAATCCTGGAAATCTCGCCCAGGGTGTCGCCGCGCTGGGTGACACCGTTGAGCCCCTGCCAGCCGGTGAGTGCGATCAGCAGGGTCAGCAGCAACACGGTGCCGAAGCCGATGCCGAGTTTGAGCGTGACGCTAAAATTGCCCAGATGGTGGGCGAACCAACGGTACATGGGGTGACTCCATTGCGATCAGGCGGGGCGGATGCGTGGTCTGTGGCCAGTGCATCGGCCTGGGGTCACAAAACTGAAGGTGTGTATGAAAGGCGTCGCCGGCAAGGCCGGCTCCTACGCACAGCAGCGGACGCGGTGCTAGAACAACCGCGCCAGCAGGGCGGTGACCGCCGTCTCCACGCGCAGGATGCGCTCGCCCAGCTGTACCGGGTTCAGCCCGGCCTTGCCCAGCAGCTCGACCTCATACGGGATCCAGCCACCTTCCGGGCCGATCGCCAGGGTCACCGGCTCGGTCAATGCGCGCGGGCAGGGCGGGTGGTTGCCAGGGTGGCCGACCAGGCCCAGGGTACCCTCGGCAATCGCTGGCAGGCGATCTTCGACGAAGGGCTTGAAGCGCTTCTCGATCACCACCTCGGGCAGCACGGTGTCGCGCGCCTGCTCCAGGCCCAGCACCAGTTGCTCGCGTATCGCCGCAGGCTCCAGGAAGGGGGTTTGCCAGAAGCTCTTCTCGACCCGGTAACTATTGACCAGGATGAGCTTGCCCACGCCCATGGTGGCCACGGTCTGGAACACCCGGCGCAGCATCTTCGGGCGCGGCAGGGCCAGCACCAGGGTCAGCGGCAGCTTGGCCGGCGGCGGCTGGGTGAACTCGACCGACAGTTCGGCTTCATGGCCCTCCAGGCGCAGCACCACGGCCTGCCCCATCAGCCCCCCCAGGCGTCCCACGCGCAGGGTGTCGCCCACCGCCACGCGGTGGATCTCCTGCATGTGGGTAAAGCGCCGGTCGCCCAGCACCACACGGTCGGCCGCGACGAAGTCGGCCTCCTCGAGCAGCAGCAGGTTCACGGCTGGGTGGCTGGCGGCTGGTCGTCAGGCTCGTCGGCCTGCACCGGGGCACTGCGCTTGCGGATGAGCCCGCCGAACAGCACGCCGACTTCGAACAGCAACCACATCGGCACGGCCAGCAGGGTCTGCGAGAAGATGTCCGGCGGGGTCAGCACCATGCCGACCACGAAGCAGCCGATGATGACGTAGGGGCGGATCTTCTTCAGGTACTTCACGTCGACCACGCCGATCCACACCAGCAGGATCACCGCCACCGGGATCTCGAAGGCCACGCCAAAGGCGAAGAACAGGGTCATGACGAAGTCGAGGTAGCTGGCGATGTCGGTCATCATCGACACGCCTTCGGGCGTGGCGCTGGCGAAGAAACCGAAGATCAGCGGGAACACCAGGAAGTACGCGAAGGCCATGCCGGCATAGAACAGGAAGATGCTCGACACCAGCAACGGCACTGCGATGCGTTTTTCATGGCGGTACAGGCCGGGGGCGATGAACCCCCAGATCTGGTGCAGGATCACCGGGATCGCCAGGAACAGCGAGACGATCATGGTCAGCTTGAATGGCGTGAGGAACGGCGAGGCCACGTCGGTGGCGATCATCGTGGCGTTGGCCGGCAGGTGGGCGCGCAACGGTGCCGAGACCAGGGTGTAGATCTGCTGGGCGAAGGCGAACAGGCCGGCGAAGATCACGAAGATGACCGCGACGCAGCGCAACAGGCGCGTGCGCAGCTCGGTAAGGTGCGAGACCAGCGGCATCGGCTGGTCGTTTTCCGGGATTTCGCTCATGGGGCTCGCGGCGGCTGTGTCGGTTCGGTGGGCGGTGCTGCTTCGACGGCAGGTGCAGGTGCAGGTGTCGGTGCAGTCACAGGTTCTGGTGCAGGCGCCGGCGCAGCCTCGGTGGCGGTGGCGGCTGGCTCCGCGCCGGGGGTGTGCGCCGGATCGGGCTGTACCGATTGCGGGTTGAGGATGCGCCGGGCTTCCTGCTCCATGGAGAGGATGTGCTCGTTGTGTAGCTGGCGCCGGATATCGTCGGCACCGATCTCGCGCTCCACCTCGTTCTTGATCGCGTTGAAGCTGCGTTTCAGTCGGCCGATCCACAGCCCGGCGGTACGTGCAGCGCCCGGCAGGCGCTCGGGGCCGAGCACCAGCAGGGCCACCAGGCCGACAAGCAACAACTCACTGAAGCTGATCCCGAACATGTGTTCACTCTTTCCTGGTCGGCTCTTCGACCTTGTGCGCCTGGCCATCGAAGGTCTGCGGCTGGTTCAGCGGTGCAGCGGCGGGCGGCGGGGTCGGCTGGGCAGGCTGTACGGTGGGCTGCTCCGGCTTGTCTTCCTCTTCGTTCATGGCCTTCTTGAAGCCCTTGATCGATTCGCCCAGGTCGCTGCCCAGGTTTTTCAGTTTCTTGGTACCGAACACCAGTACAACCACCACCAGCAGGACGATCCAGTGTTTCCAGTCAAAAATACCCATGGTGCAATCCTCGATTGAATTCGTTAGGCCGACGGCTGGCGGGCGGCCTTCTCGTCGTGCCCGGACAGGCCGAAGCGGCGGTCCAGTTCGTCCAGCACGGCCTGCGGGTGCTGGCCCAGGGCGGCGAGCATGACCATGCTATGGAACCACAGGTCGGCGGTCTCGTAGATGACATCGCTGCATTCGCCACTGACGGCGGCGTCCTTGGCGGCGATGATGGTCTCGACCGATTCCTCGCCGACCTTTTCCAGGATCTTGTTCAGGCCCTTGTGGTACAGGCTGGCCACGTACGAGGTGTCGGGGGCCGCGCCCTTGCGCGATTCGAGCACTTCGGCCAGGCGGATCAGGGTGTCGCTCATGTCAGTGTCCTGCGCTGTAGATGGCATGCGGGTCTTTGAGTACCGGGTCGACGGTCTTCCACGCGCCGTTCTCGTACACGCGGTAGAAGCAGCTTTCACGGCCGGTATGGCAGGCGATGTGGCCCAGTTGCTCGACCATCAGGATGATCACGTCGGCGTCGCAGTCCAGGCGCATTTCATGCAGCTTCTGCACGTGGCCGGACTCTTCGCCCTTGCGCCACAGTTTGCCACGCGAACGCGACCAGTAGATGGCGCGCTGCTCGGCGGCAGTCAGGCTCAGGGCCTCGCGGTTCATCCAGGCCATCATCAGCACGCGCCCGGTCTTGTGGTCCTGGGCGATCGCCGGTACCAGGCCATCGCTGTTCCAGTTGATCTCGTCCAGCCAGTCTTTCATGTTCGACTCCAAAATAGGCCACGGTCCCGCACCGATGCCACCTGCTAGTGTGCCAGCCACGCAGCAGGCTGGCTATCGGCGCACGATCAGGTAAAGGCCCCCGGCCAGCATCAGCCAGGCCGGCCAGGCTGCCGGGGCGCTGAGGCTCACGGCACCTGCGGCGAGGGTTGCGCCGCCCGCCAGCAGGCCGGCACCGAGCAGGCGCAGGGCCCAGCGATCGCGCTGCTGCCAGGGTGGCGGCGGGTCGTTCAGGTGCGGTTGCGACATGCGTTCGAGCAGGTCGCGGGTCATGCCGGCCAGGTGCGGCAGTTGCTCGACCTGGCTGTGCAGGTTCTGCAGCACGTTTTTCGGGCTGACCCGCTCGCGCATCCAGCGCTCCAGAAACGGCTGGGCGGTGCTCCACAGGTCCAGGTCAGGGTACAGCTGACGGCCCAGGCCCTCGATGTTGAGCAGGGTCTTCTGCAGCAGCACCAGTTGCGGCTGCACTTCCATGTTGAAGCGCCGCGCGGTCTGGAACAGGCGCATCAGCACCTGGCCGAAGGAAATATCCTTTAACGGTTTTTCGAAGATCGGCTCGCACACGGTGCGGATCGCCGCCTCGAATTCGTTGAGCTTGGTCTGCGCCGGTACCCAGCCCGAGTCGATGTGCAACTGGGCCACGCGACGGTAGTCACGCTTGAAGAAGGCGAACAGGTTGCGTGCCAGGTAGTCCTGGTCCTCGGGGGTGAGGCTGCCCACGATGCCGCAGTCGATCGCGATGTACTGCGGGCTCCACGGCTTGACGGTGCTGACGAAGATGTTGCCCGGGTGCATGTCGGCGTGGAAGAAGCTGTCGCGAAACACCTGGGTGAAGAAGATCTCGACGCCGCGCTCGGCCAGCAGCTTCATGTCGGTGCGCTGGTCGGCCAGGGTGGCAAGGTCAGTGACCTGCACGCCATAGATGCGCTCCATCACCAGCACCTTGGGCCGGCACAGGTCCCAGTACACCTGGGGCACGTACATCATCTCCGAGCCTTCGAAGTTGCGTCGCAGCTGGCTGGCGTTGGCCGCCTCGCGCAGCAGGTCGAGCTCGTCGTAGATGGTCTTCTCGTAATCGTTGACCACCTCGACCGGGTGCAGCAGGCGGGCATCGGCCGACACCCGCTCGGCGCCGCGGGCGATCAGGAACAGCCAGGCCAGGTCCTGCGCGATGATCGGCTTGAGGCCTGGGCGCACCACCTTGACCACCACCTCCTCGCCGCTCTTGAGGCGCGCCGCGTGCACCTGGGCCACCGAGGCCGAGGCCAGCGGTTCGACGTCGAAGCGGCTGAAGATCTCGCCCACCTTGGCGCCGAGCTGCGATTCGATCAGCGCCACGGCCTTTTGCGGGTCGAAGGGCGGCACGCGGTCCTGCAACAGCATCAGCTCGTCGGCGATGTCGGCGGGCAGCAGGTCACGGCGGGTGGAGAGCAACTGGCCGAACTTGATGAAGATCGGGCCCAGGTCCTGCAGCGCCAGGCGCAGGCGCGCGCCACGGCTCAGGGGCGACGGCTTGCGCGGTAGCCAGCGCCAGGGCATGGCGAAGCGCAGGGTCATCAGCCACCAGGGCAGGGGCAGGTCGAACAGCAGGTCATCGAGACGGTAGCGGATCACGACGCGCTGGATGCGCAACAGACGGCGGACGGCAAGCAGCTTCATGCGTTATCGCTGGATTCAAGGGATCGGGCAAGGCGCGCAATGCGTGCCTCGAGGCGTTCTACATCGATTTTCAGGGCATCGAGCTCGGCGAAGCGCGCTTCGGCCTCGCGCTGGCCGACCAGGGTGCGGGCCTCTTCGGCTAGGTATTCGCCAAGGTTCTGGTTGAGGCTGGCCAGGCCCTGGCGGGTCCAGCGCGCGCGGCTGCGCAGGTGGCCGCCGATCAGCTGGGTGGCGACCGGGCCGAGCCAGCGCGAGAGTTCGTACTCCCAGTCCAGCTCCAGGTCCTGCAGCACGCCGACCAGGTCGAGCAGCACCGCGCTGTCGCCTTCGAGTTCCACCTGCGGGCTGTGCAGCACCGCCGGCTTGTCCTGGCTCAGGGCCAGTTGCAGCAGGCTGCTGGCCGGCGCACGCAGGGTGCAGTCGGCCTCGGTTTCCCAGTGGCTGGCGAGCATCAGGCCTTCATCGCCGGGCAGGATGTACAGCTGCAGCGCCGGCTGGCGGCAGTCGATGGCAATGATCTTGCCCTCGAGCGCAGCCAGGCGCGGCAGCGCAGTGCTGTCCATGCGCAACACACGGTTGAGACCGTGTTCGACGCTGGCGAGCAGCCCGGCCAGCAACATCAGGGCTTGATACCGCGGTGCAGGGCCACGATACCGCTGGTCATGTTGTGGTAGGTGACACGGTCGAAACCGGCGTCGACCATCATGGCCTTGAGGGTTTCCTGGTCGGGGTGCATGCGGATCGATTCGGCGAGGTAGCGGTAGCTGTCCGCGTCGTTGGTGATCAGCTTGCCGGCCAGCGGCATGAAGGCGAACGAGTAGGCATCGTAGACCTTGGACATCAGCTTGTTGGTCGGCTTGGAGAACTCCAGCACCAGCAGGCGGCCGCCCGGCTTGAGCACGCGCAGCATCGAGCGGATCGCGTCGTCCTTGTGGGTCACGTTGCGCAGGCCGAAGGCGATGGTCACGCAATCGAAATGGTTGTCGGGGAAGGGCAGCTTCTCGGCGTCGGCCTGGACGAACTCGATGTTCCCGGCCGCGCCCTTGTCGAGCAGGCGGTCACGACCGACCTTGAGCATCGAGGCGTTGATGTCGGCCAGTACCACCTGGCCGGTGGGGCCGACCAGCTGCGAGAACTTGCGCGCCAGGTCGCCGGTGCCGCCGGCGATGTCGAGCACGCGGTTGCCAGGGCGCACGCCCGACAGCTCGATGGTGAAGCGCTTCCACAGGCGGTGCATGCCGCCGGAGAGCACATCGTTCATCAGGTCGTACTTGGCGGCCACCGAGTGAAAGACTTCGGCGACTTTCTCGGCCTTCTGGCTTTCGGGGACATCCTTGTAGCCGAAGTGGGTGGTGGGTTCGGCGTGTTCGCCTTTGCGCTGGTCGTTCATATCGCTTCACCGGAAAAAATTACTGGCCATTCTAGGGCGTGCGGCTGCATTTGTCTTGGCGGGGTGTGTCGCAGGCGGAGGCAGGGGCATAATGGGAGTATGCCCTTCTAGCCAGGATTGATTGAATGACCCAGATCAGCGTCGAACGCAAACACAGCCTGGGGCGCGCAGCGGCCCGGGAAAAGGCCGAAGCCCTGGTGGACAAGCTGACCCGCGAGTACGACCTCAAGGCGCAGTGGAACGGTGACCGGGTAGAGGTCAGGCGCAGCGGTGCCAATGGCAGCATCGATATCGGCGACGACAGCATCCGGGTGGAGTTGAAGCTGGGGATGATGCTGTCGATGATGGGCGGCACGATCAAGGCCGAGATCGAGCGGGCCCTGGACAAGGCCCTGGCCTGAAACCGCTGTAGCGGGTCAAGCGGCTTCCGCAGGTTCACTGCAGGCCCTGTGGGCGCGGGCTTGATCCGCGACAGGGGCCTTCGCTGCACAGCAAATCCTGCCCTTAGGGTGAGGATTCTAATTTTTCCCCCTACCTTTGTGCCCAAGCCCAACTTTCACGGGCGTAACTCCATTTCCGTTCAAGCGTGAGGTGCAGAGCATGGCCAAAGTGACCCTGAAGAAAATCGACGACGCCCCGGGCAAGGCCCTGGGCGAGGTGCGCGGCTACGCGCGCAAGATCTGGCTGGCAGGCCTGGGGGCCTACACCCGGGTCGGGCAGGAGGGTGCCGAGTACCTGAAGGAGCTGGTCAAGGCCGGCGAAACCGTGGAGAAAAAAGGCAAGAAACGCCTCGACCACGAACTCGATGCCGCCAACAGCGAGATCCAGTCCGCCAGGCAGGAACTGGGCAGCGTGAAGGGCAAGGTCGAAGTTCAGCTGGATAAAATCGAAAAGGCTTTCGACACACGGGTCGCCAGCGCCTTGAATCGCATCGGCATTCCGTCTAAACATGACGTGGAGGCACTTTCTGCCAAGCTCGAAGAGCTGACGCTGTTGCTCGATCGTGTCGCACGCAAACAATAAGGAGAGCGGGATGGCTGGCAAAAAGACAACTGAGAAAGAGAGCAGCTCCTGGGTCGGGGGGATCGAAAAGTATTCCCGCAAGATCTGGCTGGCTGGTTTGGGTATCTACTCCAAGATCGATCAGGACGGCAGCAAGCTTTTCGAAACCCTGGTCAAGGACGGTGAGAAAGCTGAAAAGCAGGCCAAGGGCAGCGTCAACTCGGCCAAGGCCAGTGCCAAGTCTGCGACCTCGCGCGTAGGCGACGTGAAAGACCGCGCACTGGGCAAGTGGAGCGAACTCGAAGAGGCTTTCGACAAGCGCCTGAACAGTGCCATCTCGCGCCTGGGCGTGCCCAGCCGCAATGAGGTCAAGGCACTGCACCAGCAGGTCGACACCCTGACCAAGCAGATCGAGAAACTGACCGGTGCCTCGGTCAAGTCGGTCTCGGCCAAGGCGCCGGCCAAGCCACTGGCCAAGGCAGCACCGAAAGCGGCGGCCAAGCCTGCGGCCAAAACTGCGGCGGCCAAACCGGCAGCGGCCAAGCCAGCAGCCAAGCCGGCCGCGGCGAAAACCGCAGCCGCCAAGCCTGCAGCGAAAGCGGCGGCCAAACCTGCCGCAAAACCTGCCGCCAAGCCGGCAGCAGCGAAAAAGCCAGCGGTGAAGAAAGCTCCGGCCAAGCCTGCTGCAGCCAAGCCCGCAGCGGCCAAACCGGCAGCGCCAAGTGCCAGTGCGGCACCGGCGCCAAGCCCGGCGGCCACTGCGGCGCCAGCCGCGTCGGCAGCACCAGCACCTTCGAGCCCGGCCAGCCAGGCCTGACTCGAGGTAGCTGTACAGAAAACGCCCGGCCTGTGTGCCGGGCGTTTTTATGTGGGGTGCCTGTGCTGGCCTCATCGCCGGCAAGGCCAGCTCCTACTGGTAGCGCGCCGTCTTTAGGAGCCGGCCTTGCCGGCGAAGCTCTTCAGCCTTCCAGGTACCTCAAGGCCAACTGCTCCGCCGCCAGGCGTGACTCCACCTCCAGGTGCGGCGCCACCAGCATCATCACCTGGTACACCACGATCCCGACCTCGCCCTCGCGCGCCAGAATCCGCTGGTAGTCCAGCGAGAACAGCAAGGTCATGCTGATCTGCTCCACCAGTTGCCCCAGTGCGCGGGTATCGCTGGTCACCTGCCCATGCGCCTTGAGGCTCGCCAGCAATGCCGCCAGCGTGCGCTTGAGCGCATTGAGCAGGGTGCGCATGCCCCGCGCCAGCTTGGGCAGGCGCCCGGTAAGGTTGGACAGGTCCTGGAACAGAAAGCGGTACTGCGCCATGCGCTCCACGATCAGGTGCAGGAACAGCCAGTAGTCCTCGGCATCCAGGCGCACCTCCAGGGGCGGGTCGAGCAGGGGCGTCAGCTCCTCCTCGAAACGCTCGAACAGGCCCAGCACCAGTGGCTCCTTGCCGTGGAAGTGGTAGTACAGGTTGCCCGGGCTGATGCCCATCTCGTTGGCGATTTCCAGCGTCGAGACATTCGGCTCGCCCTGACGATTGAACAGGTGCAGGGCGCACTCCAGGATACGGTCGCGGGTCTTCATCCGTTCTTCTTGCTCAGCGCACCAGCACGTAGGTGCCGGGTGCGGGGTCCATGGGAGGGTAATTGGCGCTTCCCAGCGACAGGTGGGTTTCGCGCTGCGCACCGGAGCGCGCCTGTATCCAGTCGAGCCACTGCGGCCACCAGCTGCCCTCGACCTTCTGCGCATCGTGGTACCAGGCCCGCGGGTCGCTGCTCAGCCTGGGGTTCTCGACAAAATGCGCCTTGGGGTGGCCCGGCGGGTTGAGGATGCTCTGCACATGCCCGCTGTTGGCCAGCACGAAGCGCCGTTCGCCGCCCAGCAGCAGGGCCGAGCGGTACACCGCGTCCCACGGGGTGATGTGGTCGTTGCTGCCGGCCACGTGGAAGCTGTCCACCGTGACCTTGTGCAGGTCGATCGGCGTGCCGCACACCTCGAGGCCGTCGGCGTGCGTCAGCGGGTTGAATTTGAAGAAGTCCAGCAGATCGCCGTGCAGCGCGGCCGGCAGGCGGCTGTTGTCGTTGTTCCAGTACAGGATGTCGAATGCCGGGGGCGCCTTGCCCAGCAGGTAGTTGTTGACGAAGTAGTTCCAGATCAGGTCGTTGGGGCGCATCCAGGCGAACACCCGTGCCATCTCGCGGCCCTCCAGCACGCCCTGCTGGTAGGAGCGGCGCTTGGCCGCCTCCAGGGTCTGCTCGTCGGCGAACAGGCTGGCGGGGCTGTCGAACTGGCTGTCGAGCAGGCTGACCAGGTAAGTGGCGCTGTGCACCCGGCGCATCTGGCGCTTGGCCTGCAGGTGGCCCTGCAGGGCCGCGATGGTCAACCCGCCGGCACAGGCGCCGAGCAGGTTGACGTCGCGGCTGCCGGTGATCGAGCGGCACACGTTCATGGCTTCCTCGACCGCCGCCACGTAGCTCGACAGGCCCCATTCGCGATGCCGGGCGTCGGGGTTGCGCCAGCTGATCATGAAGGTCTGCAGGCCGTTCTTGAGGGCGTACTGCACAAAGCTGTTGGTCGGGCTGAGGTCGAAGATGTAGAACTTGTTGATCTGCGGCGGCACCACCAGCAGGGGCCGGGCGTACTGTTTTTCGCTCATCGGGCGGTACTGGATCAGCTCCAGCAGCTCGTTGCGAAACACCACCGCGCCGGCGGTGCTGGCCAGGTTCCTGCCCACCTCGAAGGCGTCCGGGTTGACCTGGCGTGGCAGGCCGTCGTTGTGGCGCAGGTCGTCGAGCAGGTGGTTCAAGCCGCGCACCAGGCTCAGCCCGCCGGAGTTCAGCAGCTCCTTGACCGCCGCCGGGTTGAGCAGGGTGTTGCTGGGCGACATTGCATCGTTGAGCAGCGAGAACACGAAGTGCGCGCGGGCGCGGTCATCGTCGTCCAGCTGGCTCTCGTCGATCCACTGGCAGGTCTGCTGCTGCCAGGCCAGGTAGGCCTGCAGGCCGCGTCGGTACAGCGGGTTGAGCTGCCAGGCCGGGTCGTTGAAGCGGGTGTCGCGTGGCGAGGGCTGGTAGGGGGTATCGCCCAGCATCACGCGCCCCAGCTGGCCACCCAGCGCCAGCAGGTGGCGCGCCGTGTGCAGCGGGTGACGCAGGCCGTGGCGCCCCAGCTGGTGCACCGTCGACAGCAGGTCGCGACCGCGCAGGCCACTGATGGCGCTGCGCACGTTGAGATAGGCAGCGGGGGTCGGTACCCCGGGCTTCGCGGGCTTGTCTTTCATCCAGGCAACACTCCGTCGTCAGGCCATCAACCAATGTTTCAATGCAAGAGCGACACCAACCCGAACTGGCGCTGACATGCCCCGGCGCTCCTGCCGGGGGTGCAAGCGATAGAGGTGCTCAAGCGCTCGGGGCGGGCCGTGGATGCATGACGGCGCGTTGGCGCTCCTGCTGCAGGAATTTCATGATGATCGGGGCAACGGCTTCGGCCCGGGTGATCAGGAACAAGTGACCGTCGTCGATTATGTGTAGCTGGGCATTGGGAATTCGCCAGGCCAGCAGGCGCATATTGATCAGCGGGATCAGCGGGTCGTCGTCGCCGGCCAGCACCAGGGTCGGCTGCTGGATCTTGTGCAGCCAGTGAATGCTGGTCCAGCCCATGCCGGCGAACAGCTGCCAGTAATAGCCCAGCTTGCCCGAGGAACGCACCTTGGCCGCATGCGACGCGGCCAGGTTCGGGTCGCGGCGAAAGGCCCCGCCGTAGATTTCCGGGGCGATGCGGATCACGTGGGACGGCTGTATGTAGCGCCTGGGGCTGGCCATCAGCCACAGCACCCGCGGCTTGCCCGGCACCATCACCGCACCGGCGGCGGTGGCCGCCAGCACCAGCTTCTTGCAGCGCTCGGGGTAATCGTGGGCGAACTGCTGGGCGAGCGCTCCGCCCCACGACACGCCGATGGCATTGACCTGCCCGTAGTCGAGGTAGTCGAGCATGCGCGCCGTCAGCTTGGCCAGCCCGGGGAAGCGGTAGGGCCGGCGTGGTGTCGACGAACCGCCCACGCCGGGCACGTCGAAGGCGATCACTTCAAGGTCCGGGTCCAGCGCATCGATGAACGGGAACACCAGCTCCAGGTTGGCGCCGATACCGTTGAAGATCAGCAGCGGCGTGAGGTGCGGCTTGCCGGGGCGAACGGCCGTGCGGATGGACTGGCCATCGAGCTCGACGGTTCTGAAGAGGTACGGTTGCGGCATGCGCGAGCCCTGTCGTGAGTAGCAGCGCCGCCTTGCCTGCGGCGGCGCCGGGTGTTTTCAGCGTTCGTGGACGTAGGTGCCGGGCGACGCTTCGGCGCTCGGGTAGGCCTTGTTGCCCAGCTTGGCGGGTGCCGGCTTGAGTGCGCCGGAGCGCTCGGCCAGCCACGCCTGCCAGTACAGCCACCAGGAATCGGTGTGCTTGGTGGAGTTCTCCTGCCAGTCGTCGGCCTGGGCCGGCATCTCGCTGCTGGTCATGTAGCGCGACTTGGGGTTGCCCGGCGGGTTGAGGATGCTCTGGATATGCCCGCTGTTGGACAGCAGGAACTCGACCTTGCCGCCGAACAGCTGCGCCGACTTGTAGCAGGACTTCCATGGTGTGATGTGATCGTTGGTGCCGGCCACGCTGAAGATGTCGGTGGTGACCTGGCTCAGGTCGATCGGCGTGCCGCACACTTCCAGTGCACCGGGGCGCACCAGCGGGTTGTTCTTGAACATTTCGATCAGGTCGCCGTGGAAGGCGGCGGGCAGGCGCGTGGTGTCGTTGTTCCAGAACAGGATGTCGAACACCGGCGGCTCGTTGCCGAGCAGGTAGTTGTTGACCCAGTAGTTCCAGATCAGGTCGTTGGGGCGCATCCAGGCGAACACCTTGGCCATGTCGCGGCCTTCGAGCACACCGGCCTGGTAGGAATGGCGCTTGGCCGATTCCAGGGTCTGCTCGTCGACGAACAGCGCCACCTGGGTATCGAGGGTGGTGTCGAGCACGCTCACCAGCAGGGTCAGGGCATTGACCTTCTTCTCGCCCAGTGCCGCGTAGTGGCCCACCAGCGCGGTGCAGGTGATGCCGCCGGAGCAGGCACCGAGCATGTTCAGGTCCTTGCTGCCGGTGATTGCCAGCACCACGTCGACGGCCTCCTTGAGCGCATCGATGTAGGTCGACAGGCCCCACTCGCGCTGGGACTTGTTGGGGTTGCGCCAGCTCACGATGAAGGTCTGCACCGTGGAGCGCAGGCAGAAGCGCGCCAGGCTCTTTTCCGGGCTGAGGTCGAAGACGTAGAACTTGTTGATCTGCGGCGGTACCACCAGCAGCGGCTTTTCGTGCACCTGCTCGGTGATCGGGCGGTACTGGATCAGCTCCAGCACGTCGTTGCGAAATACCACGGCGCCCTCGGTGGTGGCCAGGTTCTTGCCCACCTCGAAGGCGTCCATGTTGACCTGGCTGGGCATGCCGCCGTTGTGCACCATGTCCTTGGCCAGGTGCGACAGGCCGTCGAGCAGGCTCTTGCCACCGGTTTCGAAGAACCGCTTGACCGCTGCCGGGTTGGCCGCGCTGTTGGTGGGGGCCATGGCCTCGGTCATCAGGTTGATGACGAAGTGCGCGCGGCTGATGTCCTGCTCCGACAGGTTGCTGTTGCCGATCCAGTCGTGCAGTTCCTTGCGCCAGGCCAGGTAGGTCTGCAGGTAGCGGCGGTACAGCGGGTTCTGGCTCCAGGCCGGGTCGCTGAAGCGGCGGTCGTCGCCCTCCGGCTGCAGGCCGGACTTGCCGAAGATCACGTCCTTGAGCTGCAGGCCGAAATGCGCGACGTGCTTGGCACTGTGCAGCGGTTGCTTGATGGCCTGACGCAGCACCATCCGGGCCGAAGACAGCAAATCCTTTCGGCGCAGGCCAATGATGGGGCTCAGGCCCAGGGTGTTTTCAGAGGCTTGGCGCTGCAGGTCATCGTTGTTCTTGTTACTCATCTACGACGCTCCGTTGTCCTGAGACGAGTACCGGCTGGGCTGTGGGCGTTGCACAGACGAATGCCTGGTACTACTGCTCGGGTGACCAGTGATAACGAACTGCGGTCCTGCGACCGGATGCGCGACGGTGATGAGCCCTGCGGGTTTATGCGTGTGAAGACAACCTGCTTTCGCTCGCGACCTCGGCATACCGGCCAGACCCTGCATCAACCCGCCCATGCAGGGTACTTGCCATATCCATTGGTTACCCGACTTTCATGGAATGCGCAAGCCGGCCAATCGCTGGCCGGCGCACGGGCATTCAAGCAAATAGAATTAGAAAATGCGCTCTAAAACGCCGGAGTGCCGGGCTAGAGCATCAGCTTGACGATCGACTCGGAAGGGTCGCGGGATTTGCCGGCCTTGGCCAGTTCGTCGAGGTACTCGGCCCACAGCTGGTCCTGGCGCAGGCACAGCTGTTCGAGGTATTCCCAGGTGAACAGGCCGCTGTCGTGGCCGTCGTCGAAGGTGAGCTTGAGCGCGTACTGCCCGGCGGGCTCGAGCTGGCTCAGGCCGACGCCGAGCTTGCCAAATTGTAAGATCGGATTGCCGTGGCCCTGGACCTCGGCGGAAGGGGAGTGCACGCGCAGAAATTCGGCGGGCAGGTGATACACCTCGTCGGGCCCGTAGGTCAGGCTCAGGGTCTTGGAGGCTTTGTGCAGATTGATGGCGGTAGGCAGACGGGGCATGGCTATAAGGCTCTTGGGCTTCAAGCTGCAAGCTACAAGCTGCAGGAGAAGGCGTCCAGCACCTCCGGCCTGCAGCTCGCCGCTTGCCGCTGAGCTACAGAATGTAGCGCGACAGATCTTCGTTCTGTGCCAATTCGCCCAGGTGGCTGTTGACGTACTCGGCGTCGATGCGGATCGGCGCTTCGCTGTGGGCGCTGGCCAGGTCGCCGGCGCTGAACGACACCTCTTCGAGCAGGCGCTCGAGCAGGGTGTGCAGGCGACGGGCACCGATGTTCTCGGTCTTCTCGTTGACCTGCCAGGCGATCTCGGCCAGGCGCTTGATGCCGTCGGCAGCGAACTCGATGTTCAGCCCCTCGGTCTTGAGCAGCTCGCGGTACTGCTCGGTGAGCGAGGCATGCGGTTCGCTGAGGATGCGCTCGAAGTCTTCCGGGCTCAGGGCCTTGAGTTCGACACGGATCGGCAGACGACCCTGCAGCTCGGGCACCAGGTCGCTCGGCTTGCTCAGGTGGAACGCACCGGAGGCGATGAACAGGATGTGGTCGGTCTTGACCATGCCCAGCTTGGTATTGACCGTGCAACCTTCGATCAGCGGCAGCAGGTCGCGCTGCACGCCTTCACGGGACACATCGGCGCCACCGACGTTGCCGCGCTTGGCTACCTTGTCGATCTCGTCGATGAACACGATACCGTGCTGCTCGACCGCCTCGAGGGCCTTGGCCTTGAGTTCTTCCTCGTTGACCAGGCGCCCGGCTTCCTCGTCGCGCACCAGCTTGAGCGCTTCCTTGACCTTGAGCTTGCGGCTCTTCTTCTTGCCCTTGCCCATGTTGGCGAACAGGTTCTGCAGCTGGTTGGTCATCTCTTCCATGCCCGGCGGCGCGGAAATGTCGACGCCGACCGCTTCGGCCACCTCGATCTCGATTTCCTTGTCGTCCAGCTGGCCTTCACGCAGGCGCTTGCGGAACAGCTGGCGGGTGTTGGAATCGCTGCTGTTGACCGGGTCTTCGTTGAAGCCGGTGCGGGCCGGTGGCAGCAGCGCATCGAGGATGCGCTCTTCGGCGGCGTCTTCGGCACGGTGGCGCACGCGCACGATCTCCTGCTCGCGCAGCAGCTTGATCGCGGCGTCGGCCAGGTCGCGGATGATCGACTCGACGTCACGGCCCACATAGCCCACTTCGGTGAACTTGGTGGCTTCGACCTTGATGAACGGCGCGTTGGCCAGCTTGGCCAGGCGACGGGCGATTTCGGTCTTGCCCACGCCGGTGGGGCCGATCATCAGGATGTTCTTGGGGGTGACTTCCACGCGCAGCTCTTCGGGCAGCTGCATGCGGCGCCAGCGGTTGCGCAGGGCGATGGCGACGGCGCGCTTGGCATCGTCCTGGCCGATGATGTGGCGGTTGAGTTCGTGGACGATTTCGCGGGGGGTCATGGACATAATGGTCGATGGTCCTGTGGGCAAGTGTTCAGCGTGGAAAAGCCCGACCGTCGGGGTCGGGCGCCAGAACAGCTGAATTACTCGGCCAGGTCCTGCTCCTCGATGGTCAGGTTGTGGTTGGTGAACACGCAGATGTCGCCGGCGATGTTCAGTGCGGTCTCGGCGATTTCGCGAGCCGACAGGTCGGTTTTCTGCAGCAGGGCGCGTGCGGCGGCCTGGGCGTAGGCGCCGCCGGAACCCATGGCGATCAGGCCGTCTTCGGGTTCGACGACGTCACCGTTGCCGGTGATGATCAAGGAGGCGTCCTTGTTGGCCACGGCCAGCATGGCTTCCAGACGGCTCAGCGAGCGGTCGGTACGCCATTCCTTGGCCAGCTCGACGGCGGCGCGAATGAGGTGGCCCTGGTGTTTTTCGAGCTGGCCTTCGAAGCGCTCGAACAGGGTGAAGGCGTCGGCGGTGGCACCGGCGAAGCCGGCGATGACCTGGCCGTGGTACAGGCGACGAACCTTCTTGGCGTTGCCTTTCATCACGGTATTGCCGAGGGAAACCTGGCCGTCGCCGCCCATGACGACTTTGCCGTGGCGACGAACTGAAACGATGGTGGTCAAGGGAGAGTCTCCACGCAGCGAGGCGAAAATGCCTGATGCAGACTCATATGGGGGTGGGGGGAAAGATTTCAACCTTTGCGGCCCCTTCGCCCGCAAGCCGGCTCCTACCGGTAGGAGCCGGCCTTGCCGGCGAAGGGTTTGACTCAGGCTTCGTGGCTGATGTGCCCGTCAACCAGGGTGTAACGCACCGCACCCGGCAGGCAGTGCCCGATGAACGGGCAGTTTTCGCCCTTGGAGCGCCATTGTTCGCCAGCCACGGTCGAGGCCTGCGGGTCGAACAGCACCAGGTCTGCCGCCGCACCCACCTGCAACTGCCCGGCCGGCAGGCGCAGGGCCGCCGCAGGGCCTGCAGACAAACGCTGCAACAAGGTTGCCAGGTCGAGCAGGCCGTCCTCGACCAGTGTCATCGCCAGCGGCAGCAGCAACTCGACGCTGCTGATGCCCGGTTCGGTGGCACCGAACGGCGCCAGCTTGGCGTCGCGCTCATGCGGCTGGTGATGGCTGGAAATCGCCTGGATCACGCCCCGCTTGACCGCATCACGCAGGCCGTCGCGGTCGGCGCGGGTGCGCAGCGGCGGTTGCACGTGGTACAGGCTGGAGAAGTCGCGCAGCGCCTCGTCGGTGAGGATCAACTGGTACAGCGCCACATCCGCCGTCACCGGCAGGCCGCGGGCCTGGGCCTGTTCGATCAGCTTGGCGCCACGGGCGCTGGTCAGCTGGCTGAAGTGCGCACGCACGCCGGTCTGTTCCACCAGCAGCAGGTCGCGGGCCAGGGCCACGGTCTCGGCGGTTTCCGGAATGCCCGGCAGGCCGAGGAAACTGGCCATCGCGCCCTCGTGGGCGAGGCCGCCCTGGGCCAGGTCGCGGTCCTGGGAATGGAAGATCACCGTCAGGTCGAAGGTGGCCGCGTAGTCCAGCGCGCGGGCCAGGGTGCGGGTGTTGGTGAAGCTGTTCAGGCCGTTGCCGAAGGCCACGCAGCCGGCATCGCGCAGGGCGATCAGCTCGGCCAGTTGCTCGCCTTCCAGGCCCTTGCTCAAGGCGCCGATCGGGTACACCTTGCTGTGCCCGGCTTCACGGGCGCGGTCCAGGATCAGCTCGGTGACTGCCGAGGTGTCGAGCACCGGCCGGGTCTGCGGCGGGCAGCACAGGCTGGTCACGCCACCGGCGGCGGCGGCGCGGGTTTCGCTGGCGATGCTGCCCTTGCGGCTGTAGCCGGGCTCGCGCAGGGCAACGCTCAGGTCGACCAGGCCGGGCGCGGCCACCAGGCCGGTGGCGTCCAGGGTACGGGCGGGCTTGAAGCCGGCCGGGGCAGCGCCGATGGCGACGATCTTGCCGGCGTCGATGTGCAGGTCGCCGACCTGGTCCAGGCCGCTGGTTGGGTCGATGACACGGGCGCCGAGGATACTCAGGCTCACTGGGCGTTCTCCTGCTCGAATTGACGTTGCGCGGTCTGCCCGCTCATGGCCATGGACAACACCGCCATGCGCACGGCGATGCCGTAGGTGACCTGGTTGAGGATCACCGAGTGGGCGCCGTCGGCCACGGCCGACTCGATTTCCACGCCACGGTTGATCGGCCCGGGGTGCATCACGATGGCATCGGGCTTGGCCCCGGCCAGGCGTGCGGTGGTCAGGCCGAACAGACGGTAGAACTCGCCCTCGCTGGGCAGCAGGCCGCCGGTCATGCGCTCACGCTGCAGGCGCAGCATGATCACCACGTCGACGTCCTTCAGGCCTTGCTCCAGGTCGGTGTAGACCTTCACGCCGTACTGTTCGATGCCGATCGGCAGCAGGGTCTTGGGGCCGATCACGCGGATGTCCGGGCAACCCAGGGTTTTCAGCGCGAGCATGTTCGAGCGCGCCACCCGCGAGTGCAGGATGTCGCCGACGATGGCCACCGAGAGGTTCTCGAAGCCGCCCTTGTGGCGACGAATGGTCAGCATGTCGAGCATGCCCTGGGTGGGGTGCGCGTGGCGCCCGTCGCCACCGTTGATGATCGCCACCTCCGGGCACACGTGCTCGGCGATGAAGTGCGCGGCGCCCGAGTCGGCGTGGCGCACCACGAACATGTCGGCGGCCATGGCTTCAAGGTTGCGCAGGGTGTCGAACAGGGTCTCGCCCTTGCTGGTGGAGGAGGTCGACACGTTCAGCGTGATCACGTCGGCCGACAGCCGCTGGGCGGCCAGTTCGAAGGTGGTGCGGGTACGCGTGGAGTTCTCGAAGAACACGTTGCACACGGTCTTGCCGCGCAGCAGCGGGACTTTCTTGACCGCACGCGCGCCGACTTCGAGAAACGAGTCGGCCGTGTCGAGAATTTCGGTCAGCAGTTCGCGGGGCAAACCGTCGAGCGAGAGGAAGTGGCGCAGCTGGCCCTGGTCATTGAGCTGCAGCGGGCGCTTGGCGTCGATTGGCGTCATCGCGGGGGACTCTTAAAGGGCGGAAGCGGAAGCGAGGTCCTGGCGCTCGAGTTCGAGCGGCGCGGGGCCGGACAATTTTACCCGTTCATGGGCTTGCAGCGACAGGGTGGCGCCCACCACGTTTGGCCGGATCGGCAGTTCGCCGGCATCCAGGTCCAGCAGACACACCAGGGTCACGCTGGCCGGGCGGCCATAGTCGAACAGTTCGTTGAGGGCGGCGCGGATGGTGCGCCCGCTCATCAGCACGTCGTCCACCAGTACCAGGTGCTGGCCTTCGATCTCGAACGGCAGCTCGGACGGGCGCACCTGCGGGTGCAGGCCGTTCTGGCTGAAGTCGTCGCGGTAGAACGACACGTCGAGGGTGCCCAGCGGCGAATCGCTGCCCAGCTCGGCCAGCAGCGCCTGGGCCACCCATACGCCGCCGGTGCGGATGCCGATGAAGCGCGGTTCGGCGATGGCGCGGCGTTGCAGGTGGGCGCGAAGGTCAACGGCCATCTGCCGGATCAGTTCGGCGGGGTTGGGTAGGCTCATGCTTGCTCCTCAAGAGGCCGGGGCAGAGAGCTGGCCCGGCGTGTAACCGATGGTCGGGTTCAGGCCTGTTCGGCGTGGGCGTCGAGCCAGCCTTGCAGCAGCAGGGCGGCGGCAATCGCGTCCACCGGGTTGTCGCGGTAGCTGCCGCGTTGGCCGCCACGGGCCATGCGTTCGCCCTTGGCCTCGAAGGTGGTCAGGCGCTCGTCGTGGGTGTAGGCCGGCACGTTGAAGCGGCCGTTCAGGCGTCGGGCGAATTTCTCGGCGCGCGCGCTCATTTCGCTGGGCGTGCCGTCCATGTTCAGCGGCAGGCCGACGACTACCGCGTCGGGTTGCCATTCCTTGAACAGTTTTTCCACCTGGGCCCAGTCGGGTGCGCCGTTCTGCGCCTTCAGGGTGCACAGCTCGCGGGCCTGGCCGGTGATCACCTGGCCGACGGCGACGCCGATCTGCTTGGTGCCGTAGTCGAAGCCCAGCAGCAGTTTGAGCGCCGCCATCAGGCGTGCCCCGCCTGGCTGGTGAGCAGGCTGAGGTTGATGCCCAGGCTGGCTGCGGCGGCTTCGAGGCGTTGCTCGCAGGCCATGCCGAAGATGATCTCGGGGTCGAACGGGCAGTTGAGCCAGGCGTTGTCGGCCAGTTCCGCTTCCAGCTGCCCGGCTTCCCAGCCGGCGTAGCCCAGGGTGATCAGGCTCTGCGCCGGGCCCACGCCGTCGGCGATGGCGAACAGCACGTCCTGCGAGGTCGACAGGGCCAGCCCGTCGAGCTGGACGGTGGCCTGGAAGGTCTTGTCGTTGGTGTGCAGCACAAAACCGCGGTCGGTCTGTACCGGGCCGCCGATATGGATAGGCACGTGGATGCAGCGTGCCGGCGGCTCGGTGTCCGGGCGCAGCTGCTCGAGGATATCGGCCAGGTTCAGCTCCTGCGGGCGATTGACCACCAGCCCCATGGCACCGTTGGCATTGTGCTCGACGATGTAGGTCAGGGTGTGGGCAAAGTTCGGGTCGGCCATGTGCGGCATGGCAATCAGGAACTGATGCTTGAGGTAACTCGGGCTGAGGTTTTTCATGGGGGTTAGTGTGGCGGCGAGCGGCCACGCTGACAAGGTGCGTGTCGAGCCTGCGGGCCGATTATGCCTGTTTCTTGGCGGTGCTAATCGGCACGGGCTGCTGTGTGAGGCGCTAGTTAGGTGACCCTGCGGTTGCTGATGTCGCGGCACTGCGCCGCTTTTTGAAGCGGGTACATTTTTTTCGCGGCGACCTACAACTGGTAACTGTGTCAGGTGACAGGTGGTTTGGATCAACTCATAGTCTCACCGCAAACCGAGCATTTGGCTTATCTAAAGGAGAAGTGCAATGATCACTCGGATGTCTATCAACGAAGCAATCGGAAATTTCTTTACTAGTGAGGTAACGCTTACAGGACGCGGTGACCCCGATCGCGCTTATCTGGTCTGTGTCAGTGGGACCGGAGAATACTGCGGCAAGGGTAAGACGTACGACAATGGGTGTTTCACAATTACCTTCAAGCCACCTGGCCCAAACCCTCACCATGGCTACCAATTTACGGTTAGGCATCTTGAAGACGATGGCACAGTAGGCAACAACCTGAACTGGTCTACTGCCGTCAACAACCCACTCGAAGGTTAATGATCTGACATGGCGAGTTGAAACTCTTCTCACTGTCTAGCAGTTGAGGCATGCCTCGCAGTTATTGTAAGTGCTGGTCCTGCTTCAATTTCGCGACAACATTTTTTGTTGGCCAGCTTCGGTAGTTTTGATTACGAACACTCGTACTTACAGGTGTTATTTGAGCCGCTTGACGACGTCAGGCGAGTACACCTTCGGCGATCAGTTGCTCGACAACCGATCCCCACGGGCGAAGCGCCACGTTCGAACAATTTCCAGCCGATCGATATCCGACAGGTCCCCGGTGAACGGCGCAAACGGCGCCGCCAGCCGCACGATGCGCTGCGCCGCCTGGTCCAGCAGCGGCTGCCCGGAAGATTCGAGCACCAGCACCTCGTACAGCGAACCGTCATGGTTGATCGACACCAACAGGCGCAAACTGCCGTAGATCTGCTGGCGGCGGGCCTCGTCCGGGTAGTTGAGGTTGCCGATGCGCTCGACCTTCTTGCGCCATTCATCCTTGTACCAGGCGCCCTTGTCGCGCATGGTCGAGGCCGCGCTCAGGCGGTGGATGCGCGGGCGCTTGGCGTACAGCTGCTGTTCGTTGGCCAGCTCCGCCTCGAGGCTGGCGATCTGGCTGGACAGGTCGGCGCTGTCGAACGTCGGCGTGGCCGCCTTGGGTTGCACCTTGGGCTGCTGTTCCTTGGGGCGGGTCTCGACCTTCTGCGGCTTGGGCCTTGTGGTGGACACCACTGCCTTGGGCGGGGCCGGCTGGGGCGCCACTTCGGGCTTCGAAGCCGGGGGCGGCGTCACCTTGTTGATCTTGCTGTCCTGGAACGGGGCGATCTCGGTGGTCTTGGGCACTGCCTTCTTGTCCAGCGTGCCGCTGCCCTGCTGGTTGTCCTGCGCCAGGTAATCGGCCTTCTTCGGTGGTGCCTCGCTCTTGAAGGTGGCCAGGGTGATTTCCATGGTGCGGCGGATTTCTTCAGGCTTGGCGAAGGTAAACCCCAGGCCCAGGATCAGCGCCAGGTGCAGCAGCGCCGCCAGGAACAGGGTAAAGCCCAGCCGGTCCGCCGCGCGGACACGGGGCGGGGCAAAATCGGCAGGAAGGTCGGCAGGAAGCGTCATCGATTATCCAGCAGCCGGGGCAGGGCCGGCGCAGCGGGGTGCCAGTCGAGAATGGACCGGCATGATACCCCACAACGCGGGCCCGCCACTTGTCGGCGGTCAGCGTGCCTTGAGCTTGCGATCAATGGCGTCCATCAACTGCGCGCCGATCTGCGTGCCGTAGGCGTTGTCGATTTCGCGGATGCAGGTGGGGCTGGTCACGTTGATTTCGGTCAGGTGCTCGCCGATCACGTCCAGGCCGACGAACAGCAGGCCCTTCTCGCGCAGGGTCGGGCCCACCTGGGCGGCGATCCAGCGGTCGCGCTCGGTCAGCTCGCGGGCCTCGCCACGACCGCCGGCGGCCAGGTTGCCGCGGGTTTCGCCGCTGGCCGGGATGCGCGCCAGGCAGTACGGCACCGGCTCGCCGTCGATCATCAGGATGCGCTTGTCGCCGTCCTTGATCGCCGGCAGGTAGGCCTGGGCCATGATCTGCTGGGTGCCCAGGGCGGTCAGGGTCTCGAGGATCACCGACAGGTTGGGGTCGCCCACGCGGTGGCGGAAGATCGAGGTGCCGCCCATGCCGTCCAGCGGCTTGAGGATCACGTCGCCGTGCTTGGCGGCGAATTCGCGGATGATGTCCGGGCGCCGGCTCACCAGGGTTGGCGGCGTGCACTGCGGGAACAGCGTGGCGAACAGCTTCTCGTTGCAGTCGCGCAGGCTCTGCGGACGGTTGACCACCAGCACCCCGGCGGCCTCGGCCTGCTCCAGCAGGTAGGTGCTGTAGACGAACTCCATGTCGAAGGGCGGGTCCTTGCGCATCAGGATCACGTCCAGCTCGCTCAGCGCGGCGTCGGTCTCGGCCTCCAGCTCGAACCAGTGCTCGGGGTCGGCGAACACCTTGAGCGGGCGCATGCGGGCACGGGCCACGCCTTCGCTCTGGTACAGGTCGTGCTGCTCCATGTAGAACAGCGACCAGCCACGGGCCTGGGCGGCCAGCAACATGGCCAGCGAGCTGTCCTTCTTGTAGGAGATCTGCGCGATGGGGTCCATGACAATCCCGAGGCGAACGCTCATGGGGTATTTCCTCTCGGCGGCGTGCTGCCGCAGTGGCTCGAATTGAAGTGCGTCAGGGTGGCGCCCGGCGGGCTGGCGGTCAAGGGGAAACGTCAGCCGGCAGGCATCGGCGCAGGGCGCGGCGAGGCTCGATGGAATGCACCCCCAGAGTGTGCTAAAAAGGCCTGGCACGTGGCCTGCAAGGCCCTTCCAGGCGATGGTAGAGCAATTATGGTACAGCCCGACACGGCGTTGAAGGTGATGGTGATCGATGACTCCAAGACGATTCGCAGCACTGCCGAAAAGCTGCTGGGCGAAGCCGGTTGCGAAGTCGTCACCGCGGTCGACGGTTTCGACGCCCTGGGCAAGATCGTCGACCACACCCCGGGGATCATCTTCGTCGATGTGCTGATGCCGCGCCTCGATGGCTACCAGACCTGCCTGCTGATCAAGCAGAACAGCGCGTTCAAGGACATCCCGGTGATCATGTTGTCGTCGCGCGACGGCCTGTTCGACAAGGCGCTCAGCCGCCAGGTGGGCTCTGATCAATTTCTGACCAAACCTTTCAGCAAGGAAGAACTGCTGGATGCGATCCGCGCCCATGTGCCGGGTTTCGCCGCAGAAGAACAACCCGCACCCTGACGCCGCCGCCCTCCTGGCCGCGGCGTCATGCCTTTATTGGGGAACAGCATGGCCCGAGTTCTGATCGTCGACGATTCGCCGACCGAAATGTACAAACTGACCGGAATGCTCGAAAAGCACGGGCACCAGGTGCTCAAGGCCGAGAACGGCGCCGATGGCGTGGCCCTGGCCCGCCAGGAAAAGCCCGACGCGGTGCTGATGGACATCGTGATGCCCGGCATGAACGGCTTCCAGGCGACCCGTCAGTTGAGCAAGGACGACGTCACCAAGGGCATCCCGGTGATCATCGTCACCACCAAGGACCAGGAAACCGACAAGGTCTGGGGCCAGCGCCAGGGCGCCAGCGACTACCTGACCAAGCCGGTGGACGAAGACACCCTGATCCAGGTCCTGAACAAAGTTCTCAAGGCTTGACCACGCGGCGCATGGGCGAATCGCTTACCGCCTTCGAGCTGTTGCTCGAAATCGATCGGCGCTGTCGCCTGCTGGCGGCCGACCTGCCATTGCAGGAAACCCGCCTGCAGACCTGGAGCGGCATCGGCTTTCGCATGGCCGAACACTGGTTCGTGGCGCCCATGGGCGAGGTCGCCGAGGTGCTGCAGGAACCCCGGCTCAGCCGCATTCCCGGGGTCAAGCCATGGGTGGCGGGGGTGGCCAACCTGCGCGGGCGGCTGTTGCCGGTGATGGACCTGTGCGGTTTTCTCGGCCTGGGCCTGTCGGTGGTGCGCAAGCAGCGGCGGGTGCTGGTGCTGGACCACGAGGAGCTGTTCGCCGGGCTGCTGGTGGACGAAGTGGTGGGCCTGCAGCACTTTGCCCTGCACGGCCTGGAGCTGTCGCCGCCGGCGCCGCTGCTGCCGGCTGCGGCCCCCTTCGTGCAGGGGCACTTTCAGCGCGAGCACTGCTGGGGCATTTTCAGCCCCTTCGCCCTGGCCCAGGCGCCAGGCTTTCTCGATGTGGCGTTGTAAAGGGATGCCAGACCTGTGACCAAGTTCAAGACCCGCCCCTCGGTACAAGGCTCGCGCAGCAGCGCGCAGATCGCCGCACTGTTCATCGTGCTGATCCTGTCGATCATTCTGCTGTTCGCCAACTTCGCCTACCTCAATACCCAGGCCAACTACGACAAGCAGTACATCGGCCATGCCGGCGAGCTGCGCGTGCTGTCCCAGCGCATCGCCAAGAACGCCACCGAGGCCGCTGCCGGCAAGGCCGTGGCGTTCAAGCTGCTCAACGATGCGCGCAACGATTTCGAACAGCGCTGGGGTTACCTGAAAAAAGGCGACCCGGCCACCGGCCTGCCGTCGGCCCCGGTGGCGGTACGCGGCGAGATGGATGCGGTGCAACGCGACTGGGAGAGCCTGCGCAAGAGCACCGACGCGATCCTGGCCAGCGAGCAGACCGTGCTGTCGCTGCACCAGGTGGCCGCGACCCTGGCCGAGACCGTGCCGCAGTTGCAGGTCGAGTACGAAAAGGTGGTGGAGATCCTGCTGCAAAGTGGCGCCCCCGCCAGCCAGGTGGCGGTGGCCCAGCGCCAGTCGCTGCTGGCCGAGCGCATCCTGGGCTCGGTCAACACCGTGCTGGCCGGCGACGACACCGCGGTGCAGGCCGCCGATGCCTTCGGCCGCGATGCCAGCCGCTTCGGCCAGGTGCTCGACGGCATGCTCGGCGGCGCGCCGTCGATCCAGGTCACCCGCGTCCAGGACCCGGATGCCCGTGCGCGTCTGGCCGAGATCGCCGAGCTGTTCCAGTTTGTCGCAGGCTCCGTCGACGAGATTCTTGAAACCTCGCCCGAGCTGTTTCGCGTGCGCGAGGCGGCCGGCAGCATCTTCAGCCTGTCGCAGACATTGCTCGACGAAGCCTCGCATCTGGCCAACGGCTTCGAGAACCTGGCCTCCGGGCGCACCCTGGATACCGTCGGCGGCTACGTGCTGGGCCTGCTGGCGCTGGCCTCGATCATCCTGATCGGGCTGGTGATGGTGCGCGAAACCAATCGCCAGCTCAGCGAAACCGCCGAAACCAACGAACGCAACCAGCAGGCGATCATGCGCCTGCTCAACGAGATCCAGGAACTGGCCGACGGCAACCTGACCGTCACCGCCTCGGTCACCGAGGACTTCACCGGGGCCATCGCCGACTCCATCAACTATTCCATCGACCAGTTGCGCGACCTGGTGGCGACCATCAATCTCAGCGCCGAGGAAGTCGCCAGCGCGGTGCAGGAGACCCAGACCACCGCACACCTGCTGGCCAAGGCCTCCGAGCACCAGGCCCAGCAGATCACCGATGCGTCGATTGCGGTGGGCGACATGGCCGAGTCGATCGACAGGGTGTCGGGGCACGCCTACGAGTCGGCCAAGGTGGCCGAGCGCTCGGTGGCCATTGCCAACAAGGGCAACGAGGTGGTGCACAACACCATCAACGGCATGGACAACATCCGCGAGCAGATCCAGGACACTGCCAAGCGCATCAAGCGCCTGGGCGAGTCGTCCCAGGAAATCGGCGACATCGTCAGCCTGATCGACGACATTGCCGACCAGACCAACATCCTCGCCCTCAACGCGGCGATCCAGGCGTCGATGGCCGGCGAGGCCGGGCGCGGCTTTGCGGTGGTGGCCGATGAGGTGCAGCGCCTGGCCGAGCGCTCATCCTCGGCCACGCGCCAGATCGAGGCGCTGGTGCGCGCGATCCAGGCCGACACCAACGAGGCGGTCATCTCCATGGAGCAGACCACCGCCGAAGTGGTGCGCGGGGCGCGTCTGGCGCAGGATGCCGGGGTGGCGCTGGCCGAAATCGAGGGTGTATCGCAGACCCTGGCCGAACTGATCCACAGCATTTCCGATGCCGCGCAGTTGCAGACCTCGTCGGCCGGGCAGATCTCCCACACCATGGCGGTGATCCAGCAGATCACCTCGCAGACCTCGTCCGGCTCGACCGCCACCGCCGAGAGCATCGGCAACCTGGCGCGCATGGCCAGCGAGATGCGCCGTTCGGTGTCGGGCTTCACCTTGCCGCCAACCACGGAGCCGCGCTGACCGGCGCGTGGGACTTTATGGCTACTAAAGTGCGTATCGCCGAGCGCCACGACAAGGTGGCCCTGGCCTGGGTCAAGGGCCCCATCGACGACTGCCTGGCCCAGGCCCGCCAGGCGTTGGAGCAGTTTGCCGGCGACGCTGGCGACAGCCAGGTGCTGGAGCGTTTCGACGCGCCGCTGCGCCAGGTGCGCGGCTGCCTGCAGATGCTCGAGCTGGAAGGTGCGGCCTTGCTGACCCGTGAAATGCAGCAGCTGGCCCAGGCCCTGGGCGAAGGCCGCGTGGCCTCTCGCGGTGACGCGCTGGGCGCGTTGTTCAGGGCGCTGGAGCAGTTGCCGCAGTACCTGCAACGCCTGCGCGGCGCCCGGCACGAGCTGCCGTTGCTGGTGCTGCCACTGCTCAACCCGTTGCGTGCCGCGCGTGGCGCGCTGGCGCTGGCCCAGGCCAGCCTGCCGGGCGAGCAGGCCGTCGCCGAGCCCGCTGCCGGGCTAGGCCTGAGCCTCGGCGCGCTGCGGGACCCGCTTGAGGCGGTGCCGGGGCGCGATGCGATGCGTTCGGTGGTGCTGGCAGTGCGCGAAGACCTGGTGCGCATCAAGGAGCAACTGGACCTGTTTGTGCGCAGCGACCGCCAGCAGGTCGAGGCGCTGGCCCCGCTGCTGGCGCCATTGCGCCAGATCGCCGATACCCTGGCGGTGCTCGGCTTCGGCCAGCCGCGCCGGGTGATCATCGACCAGGTGGCGGTGCTTCAGGCCCTGGCCCAGGGCCAGCGGGTGCCCGAGGACGCGCTGCTGATGGATGTTGCCGGGGCGCTGCTGTATGTCGAGGCGACCCTGGGCGGCATGGTGGGCTCGATCGAGTCGGTCAGCCAGGCCAGCGTACCCGGCACCGACCTGGACGACATTCGCCGACTGGTGCTGGACGAGGCCCACGGCGTGCTGCTGCAGGCCAAGGACCTGATCGCCGATTGCCTGGAGGCCGGCTGGGATCGCCTGCGCCTGCAACCGCTGCCGGGGCTGTTCACGCAGATCCGCGGGGCGCTGGCGATGCTCATGCTGCCCCGGGCGGCGGCGCTGGTGCGGCGCTGCCATGATTACGTCGAGACCCACCTGCTGTACGCCGAGCGGCTGCCGGACAACGCCGCGCTGGATCACCTGGCCGATGCCCTGTGCAGCCTGGAACTGTACCTGCAATGGCGCGCCATCGACCCCCAGGCCGACCTGGACGAATGGCTCGAGCGTACCCAGCTGGCCCTGGCCGCACTGGGGTTCCCGAGCCTGCCGCCGGCCCCGCCGGCACCCGCGCCTGCGCCCGAGATGCTTGAGGCGCCGCTGGACGACGAGCTGCGCGAGGTGTTCCTGGAGGAAGCCGAGGAGGTGCTGCAGCAGTTGCAACAGCACTGGGCGATATGGCGGGGCAACCCGGCGGCACGTGACGCGCTGGTGGAAATGCGCCGCGCCTTCCACACCCTCAAGGGCAGCGGCCGCATGGTGCGCGCCCAGGTGCTGGCCGAGCTTGCCTGGGCCGCCGAGCACCTGCTCAACCGCATGCTCGAAGGCCGGGTCGAAGCCAGCGGCGATGTGCTGGCCGGGCTCGAGCAGAGCATTGCGCTGCTGACGCCGTTGCTGGATGAATTCGCCCAGGCCCAGGCTCTGCCCCATGCCGAGGTCGAGCGCCTGGCCACGCGCCTGCATGCGCTGGCGATGAACGACCCGCTGGGCGTCACAGCCCCGGAGCCGGCCTTCGACCCGCGCCTGCTGGAGATCTTCCGCAACGAGGCGCAGACCCACCTGGCCAGTGTCGACGAGTTCCTGCAGGCCGCCGAGGCGCAGTTGCCGGTGCCGGTCAGCGACAGCCTGCAACGGGCGCTGCATACCCTCAAGGGCAGCGCCGCGATGGCCGGGGTGGTGCCGATCGCCGAGCTGGCCAGCGCACTGGACCTGCTGGCCCGCGAATTCAAGGCCCACCAGCTGGGCCTGGACCTTGACGAGCTGTACCTGCTGCAGATGGCCGAACCGCTGCTGCGCCGCGGTCTGGCACAGCTCGACAGCACCCCGCTGGCACCCATCGGCGGTGCCCGGACCCTCATCGAACAGATCGACCAGGTGGTTGCTGCGCGCCTGCAGGCACTGCGCGATGCGCCGAGCCAGGGCCTGCGGGTCAAGCGCGACCCGCAACTGATCGCCAGCTTCCTGGCCCAGGGCATGGACATCCTGCTGGACGCCGAAACCCTGTTGCAACGCTGGCAGGAGCACCCCGGCGAGCGCCAGGAGCTGACTGCGCTGCTGGATGAACTGACCACCCTGGGGCAGAGCGCGCACCTGGCCGACCTGTGGCAGGTGGACGAACTGTGCGAGGCGCTGCTGGACCTGTACGGCGCGGTGGAGGAGAGCAGCCTGGCGGTCAGCGAGCGCTTCTTCGGCGAGGCGCAACGGGCCCATGAAGCCCTGATCGACATGCTCGACCAGATTGCCGCCGGCCAGGAAGTGGACCCGCAACCGCAACGCCTGCACGCATTGCGCGAGCTGCTCGAGCAAGGCCTGGCGCCGGATGCCATGGGCCTGGTGCGCAGCCAGGGCGAGCAGCCCGGGCAGATCGCCGAACTGGGCGACGCCACCCGCGCGCTGCAACGCCAGGCGCACGACAGCGAGGTGGTCGAGCTGTTTCTGGAGGAGGCCCGCGACATCCTCGAAGGGGCCGACCAGGCCCTGGCGCGCTGGGCCGGCGACCCCGACAACGGCTCGGCGCTGTCGTCGCTGCAGCGCGACCTGCAGACCCTCAAGGGTGGCGCACAGCTGGCGCAGGTGGGGGCGGTCGAGGTGCTGGCCCAGGAGCTGGAGTTGCTCTACGAAGGCCTGGTCGATCGCCGTTACCAGCCCGGCAACCTGTTGCCGGGCCTGCTGCGTGAAAGCCATGCGTTGCTCGGGCGTCTGCTCGAGCAGGTGCAGCAGGGACAGGCAACGGAGCTGGTGGTGGAACAGCTGGCAGCCCTGCGCGAGTTCCGTCACACCGCACCGGCGCCCGAGCCCCAAGGCAAGCCGGCGGAGCCCCAGCGTCACGAGGGCGACAAGGAACTGCTGGAGATCTTTCTCGAGGAAGGCTTCGACATCGCCGAAAGTGCCGGTGCCGCGCTGCTGCGCTGGCAGGCCGACCCGCGCAACGGGGTGGAGGTGGAGAACCTGCTGCGCGACCTGCACACCCTCAAGGGCGGTGCGCGCATGGTCGAGATCGCGCCCATCGGCGACCTGGCCCATGAACTCGAATTCCTCTATGAACACCTGGCGGCCGGGCAGCTGCAACCCAGCCCGGCGCTGTTCAGCCTGCTGCAGAACTGCCATGACCGCCTGGCGCACATGCTCGATGCGGTGCGCCTGCACCAGCCGCTGCACGCCGCCACGGCGCTGATCGACTATATCCGCAATTTCAGCAGTGCTGCCCTGAGCGACACCGCCGCCGCAACGCCCGGCGCCGAGGTGGCCCCGGTGGAAGTGGCGGCGCCGAGCCCGGAGCGTGCCCCGGCCGACATGGTCAAGGTGACGGCCGAGCTGCTCGACGACCTGGGCAACCTGGCGGGCGAGAACTCGATCATTCGCGGGCGCATCGAACAGCAGGTGAACGATGCACAGGTGGCCCTGGGCGAGATGGAAACCACGCTCGAGCGCATGCGCGACCAGCTGCGCCGGCTCGATACCGAGACCCAGGGGCGCATCCTCAGCCGCCAGCAGAGCGAAGGCGAGGCGCTGGGCTATGACGACTTCGACCCGTTGGAAATGGACCGTCATTCACAGTTGCAGCAGCTGTCGCGGGCCCTGTTCGAGTCGGCCTCCGATCTGCTGGACCTGAAGGAAACCCTGGCCGTGCGTGCCCATGACGCCTACAGCCTGCTGCAACAGCAGGCGCGGGTGAACAGCGAGTTGCAGGAAGGCCTGACGCGCACCCGCATGGTGCCGTTCGAGCGCCTGGTGCCGCGCCTGCAGCGGGTGGTGCGCCAGGTTGCCAGCGAGCTGGGCAAGCAGGTCGAGCTGGTGGTGGGCAATGCCGAGGGCGAGCTGGACCGCAGCGTGCTCGAACGCATGGTGGCGCCGCTGGAACACATGCTGCGCAACGCCGTCGACCACGGCATGGAAAACCGTGCGGCGCGCCTGGCGGCGGGTAAGCCGGAGCAGGGCACCATCGCCCTCAACCTGCTGCACGAAGGCGCCGATATCGTCATCGAAATGACCGACGATGGCGCCGGCGTGCCGCTGGAGGCGGTGCGGCAAAAGGCGATCAAGCGCGGCCTGCTGGACCCTGCCACCGAACTGAGCGACCACGAGGTGATGCAGTTCATCCTGCGGCCCGGGTTCTCCACTGCCGAGAAGATCACCCAGATTTCCGGGCGTGGCCTGGGCATGGACGTGGTGCACGAAGAGGTCAAGCAACTGGGCGGCTCGATGGTGATCAACTCGGTGCCGGGCAAGGGTGCGCGTTTTCTGATTCGCCTGCCGTTCACCGTGTCGGTCAATCGCGCACTGATGGTGAACTACGGCGAAGAACAGTACGCGGTGCCGCTGAACACCATCGAGGGCGTGGTCCGTGTACCGCCGGCCGAGCTCGAGGCCTGCTACCAGCTGGACCCGCCGTGCTACCGCTACGCCGGCCACCGCTATGAACTGCGCTACCTCGGCGAACTGCTGCAGGGCGAGGTGCAGCCGCGCCTGCTGGGGCAGAGCCTGCCGCTGCCGGTACTGTTGGTGCAGGCCCACGACCAGCAGTTCGCCGTGCAGGTGGACAGCCTGGCGGCCAGCCGTGAAATCGTGGTCAAGAGCCTTGGCCCGCAGTTTGCCGCAGTGCACGGGCTGGCCGGGGCGACCCTGCTGGGCGATGGCCGCGTGGTACTGATTCTCGACCTGCTGGCGCAACTGCGTGCGCTGCACCTGCAGTTGTCCAAGGTGGCCCAGGGCGCCGCACGCCTGCGCCTGGAGCACCCTGGCAATGCCGCCGCACGTCCGTTGCTGGTGCTGGTGGTGGACGATTCGGTCACGGTGCGCAAGGTGACCGGGCGCCTGCTGGAGCGCCATGGCATGAACGTGCTGACGGCCAAGGATGGGGTCGATGCCATGAGTGTGCTGGCCGAACACCGTCCCGACATCCTGCTGCTGGACATCGAGATGCCACGCATGGACGGCTTCGAGGTGGCCACCCAGGTGCGCCAGGACCCGCACCTGAAGGACCTGCCGATCATCATGATCACCTCGCGTACCGGCCAGAAGCACCGCGACCGCGCCATGGCCATTGGCGTCAACGACTACCTGGGCAAGCCCTACCAGGAGTCGGTGCTGCTGCAGAGCATCGCCCGCTGGAGTACCCCGCATGCTTGAACAGACCCCTCGCAACAATCGGCGCAACACCCTCACCGGGCTGTTGCTGCCGTTGAGCGACCGCAGCCTGGTGCTGCCCAACGTGGCGGTGGCCGAGCTGATCGGCTACCAGCCGTGCACGCCCTTGCCGCATCAGCCGGCCTGGTTGCTGGGCTGGATCGACTGGCGCAGCCAGCGCCTGCCGCTGCTGAGCTTCGAGGCGGCCTGCGGTGGCCAGACCCAGGTTGGCGAGCGCGCGCGCATCGTGGTACTCAATGCCCTGGGCGATACGCCGCGGCGTTTCTTCGCCCTGCTGGTGCAGGGCATACCGCGCACGTGCAAGCTCGACAGCCAGCTCAACTACGTCGATGTGCCGCTGGCGCCGCTGGAGCTGGCGGCGGTGCAGGTGGGCGAGCAGGTGGCGCGGGTACCGGACCTGCCCGGGCTGGAACAGCTGTTGCAGACGGCCGGGGCCTAGTACCAACCGCGTAATGCACTTGATGCCGGGCTTGTGTAGGGTAGGGGAGCGAATCATTCTACGGAGGGCATCAATGCATGTACCACGGTGAACGTTTCAATGCCTGGACCCACCTGGTGGGCGCGGTTCTGGCCTGCATCGGCGCGATCTGGTTGCTGGTGGTGGCCGGGATGCAGGGCGACCCCTGGAAGATCGTCAGCCTGGCCATCTACGGCTTCACGCTGATGCTGCTGTACAGCACTTCGACCCTTTATCACAGCGTGCGCGGTCGGGCGAAGGTGATCATGCGCAAGCTCGATCACCTGTCGATCTACCTGCTGATTGCCGGCAGCTATACCCCGTTCTGCCTGGTGAGCCTGCGCGGTCCGTGGGGCTGGAGCCTGTTCGGGGTGGTGTGGGGGCTGGCGGTTATCGGCATGCTGCAAGAGATCAAGCCGCGCTCCGAGGCGCGCGTGCTGTCCATCGTGATCTACGCACTGATGGGCTGGATCGTGCTGGTGGCGGTCAAGCCGCTGCTGGCCAGCCTGGGTACGGCGGGGTTCGCCTGGCTGGCGGCGGGGGGCGCGCTGTACACCATCGGCATCATCTTCTTTGCCTATGACAGCCGCTTCCGCCATTGGCATGGCATCTGGCACCTGTTCGTGATTGCCGGCAGCCTGCTGCACTTTATCGCGATATTTTTCTACGTGCTTTAGGGCCCCTTCGCCGGCAAGGCCGGCTCCTGCAGTAGGAGCCGGCCTTGCCGGCGAACGCCGCGACGCGATCTAGAAGTCGCCCCACAGCTGCTGCGCCACTGCCAGCGCCACCACTGGCGCGGTTTCGGTACGCAGCACCCGCGGGCCCAGGCGCGCGGCATGGAACCCCGCCGCCTTGGCCTGCTCCACTTCTACCTCCGACAAGCCGCCCTCCGGCCCGATCAGAAACGCCAGGCTCGCGGGCCTGGCATGGCTGGTCAAGGGTTCGGCCACCGGGTGCAGCACCAGTTTCAGCGCTTCGTCTCGCGCCTTGAGCCAGTCTGCCAGCAGCACCGGCGAATGGATCGTCGGCACTGTCGAGCGCCCGCATTGTTCGCAGGCACTGATCGCCACCTGGCGCCAGTGGGCCAGGCGCTTGTCGGCACGTTCGTCCTTCAGACGCACCTCGCAGCGTTCGCTGACGATCGGGGTGATCACGCTGGCGCCCAGTTCGGTGGCCTTCTGGATCGCCCAGTCCATGCGCTCGCCACGGGACAGGCCCTGGCCCAGGTGCACGTGCAGGGGGGATTCGGCCTGGCCGGGGAGGGCCTGGGCGAGCGTGACGCGTACGCTCTTCTTGCCGACCTCGAGCAGTTCGCCCAGGTATTCCTGGCCGCTGCCGTCGAACAGTTGCACCGCATCGCCCGGCGCCATGCGCAGCACGCGGCCGATGTAGTGGGCCTGGGCCTCGGGCAGGTCGTGCTCGCCCAGGCTCAGGGGGGCGTCGATGAAGAAGCGGGACAGTCTCATGGTTCTGCTCTGAATAAGATGGAGGCAGTTCGGGCGCCATCGCGGGTAAAGCCTGCTCCTGCAGGGTTACAGGTGATCCCTGTGGGAGCTGGGACCCGCGATGCTGTTTAGCCCGGATCGCGGAAATCAGGATGGAAATCGGCCGGCACCGCCACGCTCACGCTGCTGCGCGTGGCGATATCGATGCCCTCGCTGGCCACCTCGGCCAGGAAGTCGATCTGTTCGGGGGTGATCACGTACGGCGGCAGAAAGTACACCACGCTGCCCAGCGGGCGCAGCAGCGCACCACGGGTCAGGGCATGCTCGAACACCTTCAGGCCACGCCGCTCCTGCCACGGGTAGGCGGTCTTGCTGGCCTTGTCCTGCACCATCTCGATGGCCAGGGCCATGCCGGTCTGGCGCACTTCGGCCACATGCGGGTGGTCGACCAGGTCCGCGGTGGCCGCGGCCATGCGTGTGGCCAGGGCCTTGTTGGCCTCGATCACGTTGTCCTGCTCGAAGATGTCCAGGGTCGCCAGCGCCGCAGCACAGGCCAGCGGGTTGCCGGTATAGCTGTGCGAGTGCAGGAACGCGCGCAGGGTCGGGTAATCGTCGTAGAACGCGCTGTACACCTCGTCGGTGGTCAGGCACGCGGCCAGCGGCAGGTAGCCGCCGGTGAGGGCCTTGGACAGGCACAGGAAGTCGGGGCGGATGCCGGCCTGCTCGCAGGCGAACATCGTGCCGGTGCGCCCGAAGCCTACGGCGATCTCGTCGTGGATCAGGTGCACGCCGTAGCGGTCGCACGCCTCGCGCAGCAGCCTGAGGTACACCGGGTGGTACATGCGCATGCCGCCGGCGCCCTGGATCAGCGGTTCGACGATCACGGCGGCGATGCTCTGGTGGTGCTCGGCCAGGGTCTGTTCCATGGCGGCGAACATCGTGCGCGAATGGTCTTCCCAGCTCACGCCCTCGGGGCGCAGGTAGCAGTCGGGGCTGGGCACCTTGAGGGTGTCGAGCAGCAGCGCCTTGTAGGTCTCGGTGAACAGCGGCACGTCGCCCACCGACATCGCCGCGATGGTCTCGCCGTGGTAGCTGTTGCTCAGGGTGACGAAGCGCTTCTTGTCCGGCTGGCCCTTGTTGAGCCAGTAATGGAAGCTCATCTTCAGCGCCACTTCGATGCACGAGGAGCCATTGTCGGCGTAGAAGCAGCGGTTCAGGCCCTCGGGGGTGAGCTTGACCAGGCGCTCGGACAGCTCGATCACCGGCTGGTGGCTGAAGCCTGCGAGGATCACGTGTTCGAGCTGGTCGACCTGGTCCTTGATGCGCTGGTTGATCTTCGGGTTGGCGTGGCCGAACACGTTGACCCACCAGGAACTCACCGCGTCGAGGTAGCGCTTGCCTTCGAAGTCTTCGAGCCATACGCCTTCGCCACGCTTGATCGGAATCAGCGGCAGGTGCTCGTGGTCTTTCATCTGGGTGCAGGGATGCCACAGGACCTTGAGGTCACGTTCCATCCACTGTTGATTCAGGCCCATGGGCTCTCTCCTGGCGACGCGGGTTCGGGTAACCGCGCAAGCCTATGCAAAGCGCCGGGGCAGGACAACCCATAAGGCGCAAACGGTGCGGGCATTAGTGGCAGGCCCGGGCGGCCTGACGTATCCTTCACCGACGTTTTTCCCGGGGGGTTCACCCCGCATTTTCCGCCTTTGATCCGGAGTTCGCCGAATGTCTGCTGGTTGGCTGCGCGCCTGCGCGCTGGTAATGATAGGGCTGTTCAGCGCGGGCGCCCTCGCGGCTGCCAAGCAGCCGACGGCCATCGTGGTCGGTGGCGGCCTGGCAGGTCTCACCGCCGCCTACGAACTGCAAAACAAGGGCTGGCAGGTGACCCTGCTGGAAGCCAAGCCGGGCATGGGCGGGCGTTCGGGCCTGGCCACCAGCGAGTGGATCGGCAACAGCAAGGCCCAGCCGACCCTCAACCGCTACCTCGACACCTTCAAGCTGGCCACCCTGCCGGCGCCGGAGTTCGTGCGCGTACCGAGCTACCTGATCGATGGCGAGTACTTCAGCGCCGCAGACCTGGCCACCAAGCAGCCGGCCACCGCCGAGGCACTCAAGCGCTACGAGAAGACCCTCGACGACCTGGCGCGCTCGATCAGCGACCCTGAAAACCCGGCGGCCAACAGCACCCTGTTCGCCCTCGACCAGCTCAACGTTTCCGGCTGGCTGGACAAGCTGCAACTGCCACCGACCGCGCGCCAGCTGGTCAACCAGCAGATCCGTACCCGCTATGACGAGCCTTCGCGCCTGTCATTGCTGTATTTCGCGCAGCAGACCCGCGTGTACCGCGATGTCAGCGATCGCGACCTGCGCGCCGCCCGTCTGCCCGGCGGCAGCCCGGTGCTGGCGCAGGCTTTCGTCAAGCAACTGAAGACCATCAAGACCAGCGCACCGGTCAGCGCGATCATCCAGGACAAGGACGGCGTCACGGTCAAGGTCGGCGCGGTGGGCTACAGCGCCGACTACGTGGTGCTGGCGGTACCGTTGCGCGCCCTGGCCAAGATCCAGATGACCCCGGGCCTGGACAACCAGCACCTGGCGGCGCTCAAGGGCACCAACTACGGCTGGCGCGACCAGCTGCTGCTCAAGTTCAAGACCCCGGTCTGGGAAAGCCGTGCGCGCATGTCGGGCGAAATCTACAGCAACACCGGCCTGGGCATGCTGTGGATCGAGCCGGCGCTCAAGGGGGGCGCCAACGTGGTGATCAACCTGTCCGGTGACAACGCGCGCCTGCTGCAGGCGTTCGGCGACAAGCAGATGGTCGACCAGGTGCTGATTCGCCTGCATGCGTTCTACCCGCAGGCGCGTGGCGCGTTCACCGGTTATGAAGTGCGTCGCTACAGCACCGATGCCGGCACGGGCGGTGCGTACCTCGCCTACGGGCCGGGGCAGATCAGCAAGTTCTGGCGCCTGTGGGAGCGTCCTGTGCAGCGCGTGGCGTTTGCCGGCGAACACACCGATGCGTTGTACCCCGGCACCCTGGAAGGCGCTCTGCGCAGCGGCCAGCGCGCGGCGGGCCAGGTGGTGGACATGTCCAACGGCAAGTCGTTCGACCCGGCCAAGCTGGCGCCGGTGGCGGCCGGGGCCGCAGCGGCAGCGGTGGCGGCCAAGGACAGCAAGCCTGGCTTCTTCTCGCGGTTGTTCGGTGGCGGTGACAAGCCGGTAGACAAAGCGCCGGCCAAGCCGGTTGATGCGGCGCCAGCTCCTGCGCCAGCCCCAGCCCCAGCCGCTGCACCTGCGCCGGCGCCAACGCCCGCTGCGGCTGCGCCAGTAGCCAGGCAGGCGCCGGCAAAGCCTGCGCCTGCTGCCAAGAAGGCCCCGGCGAAAGCTGCGCCAGCCAAGAAGCCTGCGGCCAAGGCCCAGCCGGTCAAAAAGCCTGCGGCCAAGCCGGTGGCGAAGAAGCCGGCGGCGGCTACCCAAGCCAAGACGCAGTAATGCAGTGACCGCATCGCGGGTCAAGCCCGCTCCCACAGGATCGCCGAAGACCCTGTGGGGGCGGGCTTGACCCGCGATGCGCGTCCAGCAGCACCAGAATTCCTTCCTGCCGAGTTAATGTTTCCTTAACCTGTTCGTCTCACACTAAAGATCATGTTTCTCGATCGTTCAAAGCGAAATTTTCCGCTTTAATTCGATAGATAACCGGTTAGTCTTGGGCACAGTTCTTACAGGGAAACACGGCAATGCAACTGCGCAATTCTCCTTCTCGCTATGGCGTGGTCAGTATCGTCCTGCACTGGGGCGTGGCCCTGGCGGTTTTCGGCCTGTTCGGCTTGGGGCTGTGGATGGTCGGCCTGGACTACTACAGTGCGTGGCGCAAAACGGCACCCGACCTGCACAAGAGTATCGGCCTGACCCTGCTGGCGATCATGCTCGGTCGCGTGCTGTGGCGCTTCATCAGCCCGCCACCACCGGCCCCGGCCAACCACGGCCCGCTTACCCGCTTCGCCGCCAAGGCCGGCCACGGCCTGCTGTACGTGGGCCTGTTCGGGGTGATGATCACCGGCTACCTGATCTCCACCGCCGACGGCGTGGGCATCCCGGTGTTCGGCCTGTTCGAGGTGCCGGCACTGGTCAGCGACCTGCCCAACCAGGCGGATGTCGCCGGGGAAATCCATTTCTACCTGGCCTGGGGGTTGGTGATCTTCGCCGGCCTGCATGGCTTGGCCGCCCTCAAGCACCACTTTATCGACCGTGACGCGACCCTCACCCGCATGCTGGGCCGCAAAGCTTGATGTTCAACCTCAACTCCAAAGGAATAGAAGTAATGTTGAAAAAGACTTTTGCCGCTCTGGCGCTCGGTACCGCCCTGTTCACCGCTGGCCAGGCCATGGCTGCCGACTACAAGATCGACAAGGAAGGCCAGCACGCCTTCATCGACTGGAAAGTCAGCCACCTGGGCTACAGCTTCATCCACGGCACCTTCAAGGACTGGGACGGTACCTTCAGCTGGGATTCCGCCAAGCCGCAGGACAGCAAGATCTCGGTAGACGTGAAGACCGCCAGCCTGTGGTCCAACCACGCCGAGCGTGACAAGCACATCGCCAGCAAGGACTTCCTGGACGTTTCGAAATTCGCCGACGCCAAGTTCGTCTCCACCGCCGTCAAGCCCACTGGCGACAAGACTGCCGACGTGACCGGCGACCTGACCTTCCACGGCGTGACCAAGCCAGTGACCTTCAAGGCCACCTTCAACGGTGAAGGCAAGGACCCATGGGGCGGCGAGCGCGCCGGTTTCAACGCCACCACCACCCTGGACCTGAAAGACTTCGGCATCAAGCTGCCTGGCGACGTGGCACAGACCGCCCAGCTGGACATCTCGCTGGAAGGCGTCAAGCAGAAGTAATTGCCTGGCCTGTAAACAAGAACGCCGCCCCTAGGGGCGGCGTTTTTGTGTGCGCAGTGGCGGGATCAGCGGTTGCGCGTCAGCAGCGCAGGCTTCTCGCCACGTGGGCGGCTTGGCAGCTGCTCGAGCTGTTCGGCGGTCGGGAACCGGTCGATCTTGGATTCCTTGTGCACGATCTTGGGCTGCGACTGGCCGTCACGCGGGTTGCGCACTGCCGGTTCCTGCGACGACTGATCGTCACGGGCCGGGCGGCGGTTGCGGTTGTTGCTGCCGTCGCGGCGCGCCTGGCCATCGCGACCACCGCCACCGCTGCGTGCACCACCGCGCTTCTCGCCATTGCTGCCGGCGCCACCGCTACGTGCACCACCACCGGTGTTGCTGCGTGGCTGGCCACCGCGGGGTGCGCCGGTGCCGGTACCGGCGGCTGCCGGTGCGCCCGGGCGACGGTTGCGGCCCTGGCCGCCCTTGTTCTGGTACGGGCTGACGTAGTCGGCACGGTTGCCGAAGTTGTCCACTTCGTCGTCCAGGAAGGCTTCAGGGTCACGGTCGGCCGGGATTTTCGGAACTACTGCTGCCTGACCCGAGGGTGCCTGGCGGGTTTTGCTGTTGTCACGGGGCTTGCGCTCTTGGCGCCCGCCGGCGGCCTTCTCAGTGGCTCTGTCGCCTGCGGGCTTATCCTTTTCCTGGCCTTTGTCCTTGCCCTTGTCCTTGCGCCCGCCGGCATTGCTGCCGTCGGCACGCTGGCCACGGCCACCGCGCGGGTTCATCTGCGGACGTTCACGGGCTTCGGGTTTTTCGGCTTCGACCGTCGAGGCATCGAAGCCCATCAGGTCGCCGTCCTGGATTTTCTGGCGGGTGACGCGCTCGATGCTCTTGAGCAGCTTCTCTTCGTCCGGCGCCACCAGCGAGATGGCCTCGCCGGAACGGCCCGCACGGCCGGTACGGCCGATACGGTGCACGTAGTCTTCCTCGACGTTGGGCAGCTCGAAGTTGACCACGTGGGGCAATTGGTCGATGTCCAGGCCGCGGGCGGCGATGTCGGTGGCGACCATGATGCGCACGGTGCCGGCCTTGAAGTCGGCCAGGGCCTTGGTGCGCGCATTCTGGCTCTTGTTGCCGTGAATCGCCGCGGCAGTCAGGCCGTGCTTCTCGAGGTACTCGGCCAGGCGGTTGGCGCCGTGCTTGGTACGTGTGAAGACCAGCACCTGCTCCCAGGCACCCTGGGTGATCAGGTGGGCCAGCAGGGCACGCTTGTGGCTGGCGGGCAGGCGGTACACACGCTGCTCGATACGCTCGACCGTGGTGTTGGGCGGCGTGACCTCGATGCGCTCGGGGTTGTGCAGCAGCTTGTCGGCCAGGTTGGTGATGTCTTTTGAGAAGGTCGCCGAGAACAGCAGGTTCTGGCGCTTGGCAGGCAAGCGTGCGAGGACCTTCTTCACGTCATGGATGAAGCCCATGTCGAGCATGCGGTCGGCTTCGTCGAGCACCAGGATCTCAACGTGGCTCAGGTCGACGCTGCCCTGGCCGGCGAGGTCCAGCAGACGGCCGGGGCAGGCCACCAGCACGTCGACGCCGCGGGACATGGCCTGCACCTGCGGGTTCATGCCGACACCGCCGAAGATGCAGGCGCTGACGAACTTGAGGTCGCGGGCGTAGATCTTGAAGCTGTCGTGGACCTGGGCGGCGAGTTCGCGGGTGGGGGTCAGCACCAGTACCCGCGGCTGGCGTGGGCCATGGCGCTGGGACTTGTCGGGGTGGCCACCTGGAAACAGGCGTTCGAGAATCGGCAGTGCAAAGCCACCGGTTTTACCAGTACCTGTCTGCGCCGCGACCATCAGGTCGCGACCTTGCAACACGGCGGGAATGGCCCGCTGTTGCACCGGCGTAGGCTGGGTATAGCCCGCTGCCTCGATAGCGCGGACTAGAGCCTCGGAGAGACCGAGGGAAGCAAAGGACATGAGTAATCCTGTTCTAGTGGGGGCTAAGCCCTATGGGAAGTTCGTGCCTGGCGCGACGGGCATCAGGTGATGCTATCGCGTCCGGTCCTGCTGGGCCTTCAATGCGCATCCGGGGGGCGGCGGGCGGGCTCTGGGCGCGCTGTCCTGCCGATCGGGATGCCTTTTGCAAGGCCGAGCGTCCGGGCGTAAGCCTGGCGGGGTTGGCGGAGTATAACAGAGCAATCAGTGCGTGCTGCGTTCCTGCTGCTCAACGGTTTGCGGAATGTTCACCTCGGCGCCTGCGTAGCGTGCGTTCAGCTCGGCATAGGCCGGCTCCTGCTTGAAGCGGCGCAGCTCGGCGGCGAAGCGTTGCGCCAGCAGGTCCATGCCGGCATTGCGGCGTACTGCCAGGAACTGGGGCTGGCGGTCGATCACCAGCCCCAGTTCGCTGACCTGTTGCTCCAGGCCCAGGCTCTTGATCACATGCCGGCCAACCCGGCGATCGGTGACCAGCAGGTCTATGCGCCCCAGTTGCAGCTTGCCCAGGTTGGCTTCCAGGGTAGGTGCCGGCTCGCGCTTGAAGTCGGGTGAATCGGCAAACGCCGGGCCGTAGGTATAGCCGGGCGCGGTGCCCACGGTCAGCCCCTTGAGGTCTTCCAGGTGCCTGATGGCGTGGGGCCGGGCGTTGGCCTGGAACAGCACGAACTCCACGTGCGACAGCGGTTCGCTGGGGTAGAACAGCTGGGCGTCGCGCTGCTCGGTCTTGAAGATGTCGAGCACGCCGTCGGCCAGCCCCTGTTCGACCATCGCCAGGCAGCGCTTCCATGGCAGGAACTGCCATTGCACCTCGATGCCCAGGCGCTTGAACACCTCGGCGGTGACCTCGTAGTCGATGCCCTTGGCCTCTCCGTTTTCCTGGTACACATAGGGCGGCCAGGGGTCGGTGACGATGCGCAGCCTCTCGCCATGAGCCAGGGTACTCAGGCAGGCGAGGAACAGGGCGGCGAACAGTCGGTAAAGATCGGGCATGGCTGGAGAGTACGATGGCTGCTCGAGAATGGCCAGCCTGGCTCGGCCAGCAGCTCAGCCAGGTGCGAAGGCCTGGAGGCGGGCGTCGACAAAAAAGGGCCTTGGCGTGTGCCAGAGCCCTTGTCGTCGGTGCAGCAGTCAGCGTGGCAGCTTGAGGTTGTTCCACACTGCCAGGCTGGGTTCGGCCTGGTTCAGGGTATAGAAGTGCAGCCCCGGTGCGCCGCCTTGCAGCAGTTTTTCGCACATTTCGGTGATGACCTGTTCGCCGAAGGCCTGGATGCTTTGCACATCGTCGCCATAGGCTTCCAGCTGCTTGCGGACCCAGCGCGGGATCTCGGCGCCGCACGCATCGGAGAAGCGCGCCAGCTTGCTGTAGTTGGTGATCGGCATGATGCCGGGTACCACCGGGATGTCCACGCCCAGCTTCTGCACGCGCTCGACGAAGTGGAAGTAGCAGTCGGCGTTGAAGAAGTACTGGGTGATGGCGCTGTCGGCGCCGGCCTTGGCCTTGCGCACGAAATTGATCAGGTCGTCTTCGAAGTGACGGGCCTGGGGGTGCATTTCCGGGTAGGCGGCCACTTCGATGTGAAAGTGATCACCGCTTTCCTGGCGAATGAATTCGACCAGCTCGTTGGCGTAGCGCAGCTCGCCACTGGCCATGCCCATGCCCGACGGCAGGTCGCCGCGCAGGGCCACGATACGCTTGATGCCGGCGGCCTTGTACTGGGCCAGCAGGCTGCGCAGGTCGTCCTTGCTGTCGCCCACGCACGACAGGTGCGGCGCGGCCGGTACCTTCACTTCGCTTTCCAGCTGCAGCACGGTGTTGAGCGTGCGGTCGCGGGTCGAGCCACCGGCACCATAGGTGCAGGAGAAGAAGTCCGGGTTGTAGCTGGCCAGGGTGCGAGCCGTGGCGAGCAGTTTTTCATGTCCAGCGTCGGTCTTGGTCGGGAAGAACTCGAAGCTGTAACGGCGTTCCTGAGACATGGCGAAATCCTGGTAAACCGATCGTGCTGGCCAGCCGTGAGGCTGGCCACAGAAAAAAGCCGGTGACGCTGTGGCAGCGTCACCGGCTTTGGCCCATCAGTAGCGGTAGGCGTCTGGTTTGAACGGGCCTTCAACAGTCACGCCGATGTAGTCGGCCTGCTGTTTGGTCAGTTGGGTTACCACGCCGCCGAAACCGCGGACCATTTCCAGGGCCACTTCTTCGTCGAGTTTTTTCGGCAGTACTTCAACGGTCAGGCGCTCGGCTTTCTGGGCCGGCGACAGGTCGGCGTACTTCTGGCCGAACAGGAAGATCTGTGCCAGTACCTGGTTGGCGAACGAACCGTCCATGATGCGGCTCGGGTGGCCAGTGGCGTTGCCCAGGTTCACCAGGCGGCCTTCGGCCAGCAGGATCAGGTAGTCGTCGTTCTGCGCGTCGAAATCGCCAGGGCCGGTACGGTGGATCTTGTGAACCTGTGGCTTGACCTCTTCCCATGCCCAGTTCTTGCGCATGAAGGCGGTGTCGATTTCGTTGTCGAAGTGACCGATGTTGCATACCACGGCGCGCTTTTTCAGGGCCTTGAGCATGTTGGCATCGCACACGTTGACGTTACCGGTGGTGGTCACGATCAGGTCGATCTTGCCCAGCAGGGCCTTGTCGACGCTGGCTTCGGTGCCGTTGTTGATACCGTCGATGAACGGCGAAACCAGCTCGAAGCCGTCCATGCAGGCTTGCATGGCGCAGATCGGGTCGACTTCCGAGACCTTGACGATCATGCCTTCCTGACGCAGCGACTGGGCCGAACCCTTGCCCACGTCACCGTAGCCGATCACCAGCGCCTGCTTGCCCGACAGCAGGTGGTCGGTGCCGCGCTTGATGGCGTCGTTGAGGCTGTGACGGCAGCCGTACTTGTTGTCGTTCTTGCTCTTGGTGACCGAGTCGTTGACGTTGATCGCCGGGATCTTCAGCTCGCCCTTGGCCAGCATGTCGAGCAGACGGTGCACACCGGTGGTGGTCTCTTCGGTCACGCCGTGAACGCGGTCCAGTACCTGCGGGTACTTCTTGTGCAGCAGCTCGGTGAGGTCGCCGCCGTCGTCGAGGATCATGTTGGCATCCCATGGCGCGCCATCCTTGAGGATGGTCTGCTCCAGGCACCACTCGTATTCCTGCTCGGTCTCGCCCTTCCAGGCGAATACCGGGATGCCGGCGGCGGCAATGGAGGCAGCGGCCTGATCCTGGGTGGAGAAGATGTTGCACGACGACCAGCGCACTTCGGCGCCCAGCGCGACCAGGGTCTCGATCAGCACGGCGGTCTGGATGGTCATGTGGATGCAGCCGAGGATTTTTGCACCCTTGAGCGGCTGTTCAGCGGCGTACTTGCGGCGCAGACCCATCAGGGCCGGCATTTCGGACTCGGCGATGATGGTTTCGCGGCGGCCCCAGGCAGCCAGGGACATGTCGGCGACTTTGTAGTCGGTAAAATCTGCAGGCGTGTTTACAGCGCTCATCAAGAGCCTCCATTCGTAGTGTGCGAATGGGCGCCGTTGTGCGTTAAGTGCCCGTGCGGGGAACCCCGTGCAGGCAACGCCCCATCCGAGCCTGACAGGAGAACCTGCTGCAGCGCCCCTCGGACAGGTGGCGGGAACGGCATCGAGTGGTGATGACCGTCTGTGAAGCGTTGGCGATTATAGCTGCGCCCGCGCATCGGCCCAAGGCTTTCTGTCAATTAATCGAGACGATAGTCGATGTTCAATGGAGGCCGCCGGCAGGCTCTGCCATCATTGTCGGCATCGATTGGCAAGACGGTCAGGAGTACGCATGAACTTTCACACCCGCAAATGGGTAAAACCCGAAGACCTCAACCCCAACGGCACCCTGTTCGGTGGCAGCCTGCTGCGCTGGATCGACGAAGAGGCGGCGATCTACGCGATCGTGCAACTGGGCAACCAGCGTGTGGTGACCAAGTACATCTCGGAGATCAACTTCGTCAGCGCTTCGCGCCAGGGCGACATCATCGAGCTGGGCATCACCGCCACCGAATTCGGCCGCACCTCCATCACCCTCAAATGCGAAGTGCGCAACAAGATCACTCGCAAGAGCATCCTCACCGTCGACAAGATGGTCTTCGTCAACCTGGGTGAGGACGGCTTGCCGGCACCCCATGGGCGTACCGAGATCAAGTTCATCAAGGATCAGTTCGATACCTCGGTGGAATGACGGCGGTAGCTGCACAGTTCAAGCTTCAAGTCAGGGGCAGCGGGGCTGGCGGGGGTGGTTTGGCCAGGTGCCTTGAGCTGGCCCTCCCAGCGTGCGATCACCAGTGGCGCCAGCGCGTTACCCAGCACGTTGAGTGCAGTGACCGGCATGTCCATCAGCCGATACACCCCGGCGATGATCGCCACGCCCTCGACCGGCAGCCCTGCGGCGGTCAGCGTGGCGGTGAGGATGATGAACATGAAGCCCGGCACCCCCGCCGCACCCTTGGAGGTCAGCACCATGATCAGCACCAGCATCGCCTGGTCAGCCAGGCCCAGGTCGATGCCATAGGCCTGGGCGATGAACAGCGTGCCAAGCGCTGCGAACAGCGACGCGCCATCGAGGTTGAATGAATACCCCAACGGAATGACCATGCTGGTGATCGGGCGTGGCGCGCCGTAGCGCTCCATCTTCTCGATCAGTTGCGGCATCACCGTGGCCGAGGCGGCGCTGCTGTAGGCCAGCAGCAACTCGCTGCGTATCTCGCGCAACAGGTGGAAGAACCGCACCCCCGCCAGCCTGGCCACCGCCCCCAGCACGCACAGCGCAAAAAGCAGCACCGCCACGTAGGTAATGCCGATCAGCTTGGCCAGTGGCAGCAGTGCGCTCAGGCCGAAGCTGGCAACGGTGACGCCGATCAGCCCGAAGATGCCGATGGGTGAGTAGTGCATCACCAGGTGGGTGACCTTGAACATGGTGTCCGATACGCCCTGCATCACGCTGATCAACGGTGCCTTCTGCTGCTGGGGCAGCATCGACAGGGCGCAGCCGAACAGGATGGCGAAGAACAGCACCGACAGCAGCTTGCCCTCGGCCATGGCCAGCACGATGTTGTCCGGCACGATGGCCACCAGGGTGCGCCCCAGGTTCTGCGTTTCGGTGCTGGATGCCAGCGTGGTGACCGGTGCCTGCAGCGTGCTGCTGAAGTCCGCGCCGGCGCCGGGCTGGAACACGTTGCCGACCACGAGCCCGAACAGGATCGCGATGCTGGTGATGGTGAAGAAGTACACGAACGTCTTCATCCCGACCCGGCCCAGGGCGCGCGTGCTGCCGGCGCCGGCGATGCCGACGGTCATGCAGGCGAACACCAGCGGTACCACGATCATCTTCATCAGCTTGATGAACAGGTCGCCGGCCGGCTGCAGCAGGTTGTCGATGAACCAGGCCTTGTGCTCGGGGAACTGGTTGAGAAGGATGCCGACGATCACGCCGGCGACCAGGCCGATCATGATGCGCGTGACCAGGCTGGAAGGTGTGCGAATGCCCATGGGGTGCCCCTTGTTGTTGTGGTTGTGGGGAGTGCGAAGGGTGCGTTACTGCGCGAACAGGCCGGCGAAATCCTTGAAGCCCTTGACCTCGATCGGATTGCCGCTGGGGTCGAGGAAGAACATCGTGCGTTGTTCGCCCGGCTCGCCCACAAAGCGCACCACCGGCGGGATCTCGAATGCCAGGCCACGCCGGGTGAGGCGCACGGCCAGGGTCATCCACTCGTCCAGTGGCAGTACCACGCCGATATGCGGCATCAGTACCTTGTGCTCGCCAACCTGCCCGGTACGGGTGGTGGCGAACGGCGTGCCCAGGTGCAACGAGAGCTGGTTGCCGAAGAAGTCGAAGTCGACCCAGGTCGCGGTGCTGCGCCCTTCGGTGCAGCCCAGAACATCTCGATAAAAAATACGCGCCTGTTCCAGGTCGCAAACGTGGTATGCAGCGTGAAAGGGTCTGTTCATGGCGTATCCCCCGTGTGGTTGAGCGTTGAGGGTAAGTAGGCCGTGTGACGGGGTAAAACGGCTTTGCCTTGCTCTGAGCGAAAGAAAAACTTATGGATGTGCGCTTTCTGAAAAGCCTGGTGGCAGTGGTGGAAACCGGCTCGATTGCCGCGGCCGCGCGTCGCGAGAACCGCACGGCAGCGGCGATCAGCCAGCGCGTGCAGGCGCTGGAACGCACACTGGGCTGCACCTTGCTGCTGCGTACTGCGCATGCCATCCGCCCCTCGGACCAGTGCCTGCTGCTGTTGCCCAGAATCCAGGCGATCATCGAGCAGGCGCGTGAACTGCAGCACGACCTGAGCCAGGACGGATTGACGGGGGACGTCAGGGTGGGCGCGGTGTCGACGGCGTTGACCGGGGTATTGCCGGGGCTTATCGAGCGTCTGGCGCGATCGGCGCCGGGGCTCAAGCTGCAGATCACCCCGGGTGATTCGCGCAGCCTGTACGAGAAGGTGCTCGGCGGCGAACTGGATGCCGCGATTCTGGTGCGCCCGCCCTTCACGCTGCCCAAGGCACTGGCGCTGCAGGTGCTCAAGGTCGAGCCGCTGATTCTGATCGCGCCGGCTGCACAGGCCGCGCTGGCCCCCGATACATTGCTGCGCGAGCACCCGTTCATTCGCTATGACGCACAGTCGTGGGGCGGGCAGATCGCCCAGCGCTACCTGGATGAGCAACTGATCACGCCGCAGTTGCTGTGCGAGCTGGATGCGCTGGAAACCATCGTGATGCTGGTGGCCCAGGGCATGGGGGTATCGTTGGTGCCGCAATGGGCCGGCATGCCCCATGAGGGCATCTGTGCCTGGCCGCTGGGCGATGACCCGCGCCACGCGCGGGCACTGGTGGTGCTGCACGGCTCGACGCCGCGCCGGCCAGTGGCCATGCGGCATCTGCTGGGGCTGCTGGGCAGCCCCTCGCCGGTCAAGGCTGCTCGGTAACCCCGCGCACCACGCGACCGATGCTCAGGCCCTGCAGCAGGATCGACGACAGCACCACGATGTAGGTGATGCTCAGCAGCAGGTCACGTTCGGGGCCCGATGGCAGCGACAGCGCCAGGGCCACGGACACACCGCCGCGCAGGCCGCCCCAGGTGAGCACGCGGATGGTGCCGCGCGGCACCGTTCTCCAGCGGCGCAGCATGACGATCGCCGGCGCCACGGTCAGCAGGCGCGACAGCAGGATCGCCACTGCCAGCACCCCGGCCGCAGCCAGGTGCATCCACGAGAACGGCAGCAGCAACAGCTCCAGGCCGATCAGCGCGAACAGCAGCGCGTTGAGCATGTCGTCGATCAGTTCCCAGAAGCCGTCCATGTAGCGCCGGGTCATGTCGTTCATAGCCAGGTTGCGACCCAGGTTGCCGATGATCAGGCCCGCTACCACCATCGCGATGGGCGCCGAGACGTGCAGTTCGTAGGCTGCGGCCGAGCCGCCGATCACCAGCGCCAGGGTCAGCATGACCTCCACCTGGTACTGCTCGATGCTCTTGATCATGCGGTAGGTGACGTAGCCGATCACCGCGCCGAACAGCGCGCCGCCGATGGCCTCGCGGGCGAACAGGATCGTGGTGTCGCTCACGCTCGGGGTCTCGCCCAGTTGTGCGATGCCCAGCAGCACGGTGAACACCACGACCGCGGTGCCGTCGTTGAACAGCGACTCGCCGACGATGGTGGTCTTCAGCGGCTTGGACGCATTGGCGGTACGCAGGGCGCCGAGCACCGCTATCGGGTCGGTGGGCGAGATCAGTGCGCCGAACAGCAGGCAGTACAGCAGGTTCACGTGCCAGCCGAACAGGGCGAAGATCCAGTGCGCCAGGTAGCCGATCACCACGGTGGCGATCAGCACGCCGACGGTGGCCAGGAGGCCGATCGGCCAGCGGTAGTCGCGCAGGTCGGCCAGGTTCACGTGCAGCGCCCCGGCGAACAGCAGGAACGCCAGCATCCAGTGCATCAGCAGGTCGTTGAAGTCGATCTGGCTCATCAGGCCCTGCACCCGTTCTTCCAGGCCCGGGTAGCCGATGACGCTCAGGCCCTGGAGGATCAGGGAAAACAGCAGTGCAGTGACCATCACGCCAATGGTCGGCGGCAGGCCGATAAAGCGGTAGTTCACATAGGTGAGGAGGGTGGTGAGGCAAATAAACGCGGCAACTAGCTCAAGCATCCTAGGTCCTGTAATGGCTTCCAAGTCAGTGCCCGAATGGCTCGGGCAGGGCTTGGATGCGCCGGCGCGAGGTTCAGGACACACTTTTTCGATCAACGTTGACCGCAGGCTGGCTGTTTTGTTGCGCCTGGTTGAAACTGCGCAGCCGTGCACTACCCAGGAACTCAACCGTGCTCGCCACTTCGCTGGTGCTGATCGCCGCCCTGCTGCATGCCACCTGGAACACCCTGATCAAGTTCAGCGGCGAGCGTCTGCTGGTGATTGCCAGCATGGACGTGGTGGCGCTGCTGTTCGCCCTGGCGATGGTGGCGTTCGTACAGGTACCGCCGCCCGAGATCTGGCCGTGGATGCTGGCCTCGGCGGCGTTCGAGCTGTTGTACCGCTACCTGCTGATCAAGGCCTACCGGGTCGGCGACCTGGGCCTGGTCTACCCCCTGATGCGCGGGTTGTCGCCGCTGGTGGTGCTGGCGCTGACCCTGACCTTTGCCGGCGAGACGCTGAGCACCCAGCAGATCTTCGGCATTCTGCTGATCCCGTGCGGCATGGCCTGCCTGCTGTGGCAGGGCGGTGGCGGCGAACGTCTGCCCTGGTCGATGCTGCCGGTGGTGGCGCTGATCGGCCTGTGCATCGGCTGCTACACCTGGCTCGACGGCAGCGCGATCCGGCTGTGGTCGCAGCCGCTGGACTACCTGGTGTGGCTGACGCTGATCAGCGCCTGGCCGTTCCCGTTGCTGGCGACGGTGGCCCGGCGCGCGCCGTTTGCGCAGTTCTGGCGCAGCCAGTGGAAGCTGGGCCTGGCCGTGGGGTTGTGCGTGCTGTCCAGCTATGCGCTGGTACTGTGGGCCATGCAACTGGGCTCGGTGGCCGAGGCTGCGGCGCTGCGCGAGGTGAGCGTGATCCTGGTGGTGCTGATGGGCATGCGCTACCTCAAAGAACCTTTCGGCGGGCCGAGGCTCTTAGCTTGTGCACTGGTACTGATCGGCATGCTGATCATGAAACTCTGACCCCAACAACAAGGACCCCTGCCATGACCGTCGCCTTCTGGTGTGTATTGATCGCGTTGCTGCTGCCGTTCGTGTGCACCAGCATCGCCAAGTTCGGCAGTGGTCGCTTCAGCCTGCGACAGAACCATGACCCGCGCGGTTTTCTGGACAAGCTCGAAGGCCTGCCGCGCCGCGCCCATGCGGCGCAGCTCAACAGTTTCGAGTCGATTCCGGCGTTCGTCGCGGCGGTGGTGATCGCCGACATCGTCGGCAATGCCGAGCAGGTCACCCAGGACGTGCTGGCGGTGCTCTACATCACCAGCCGCCTGCTCTACATCATCTGCTACCTGGCCGACTGGGCCGCGCTGCGCTCGGTGGTGTGGTTCGCGGGCATTGGCCTGATCGTCAGCTTCTTCGTGGTCTCGGCCTGAGCTACTTGCCTTCCACCTGCGGCACCACCGGCAGTGCCGCGCCCTTGGGCCACAGCAGCCAGATCTGACCCTGCTGCTTCATGTCCCCGGCCAGAGCGCCGGCCTCGCTGCCGGTACCCCAGAACAGATCGGCGCGCACTTCGCCGGTGATGGCCCCGCCGGTGTCCTGCGCGGCCACCGGGCGTACCACCGGCGCGCCGTCCGGGCGGGTGGTTGACAGCCACAGCAGGCTGCCCAGCGGGATCACCTTGCGGTCGATAGCCACGCTGTAGCCGGCGGTCAGCGGCACGTTCAGCGAACCGCGCGGGCCTTCGTTGCTGTCCGGGCGGGTGCTGAAGAACACGTAGCTGGGGTTGCTGGCCAGCAGCTCGGGCACGCGGCTCGGGTTGGCCTGGGCCCAGGCGTGGATGCTGCCCATGGTCACGTCTTCCTTCTTGAGCTGGCCCTGCTCGACCAGCCAGCGGCCCACCGGGCGATACGGGTGGCCGTTCTGGTCGGCATAGCCCACGCGCAGCTGCTGCCCACTTTCGAGCTGGATGCGCCCGGAGCCCTGGATCTGCAGAAACTGCAGGTCCATCGGGTCGGTCAGCCAGGCCAGCACCGGCGCCTTGACGCCTTGCTGCTGGATCACCCCGGCGGTGTCGTAGGGCTTGAGCACGCGCCCGTCCAGGCGACCGCGCAGGCGCTTGCCCTTGAGTTCGGGGTAGATACTGTCGAGCGCCACCACCACCAGGTCATCGGGGATGCCATACACCGGCACGTTGGCCGTGGCGGTACGGGTCATGCTGCCGGGGTACACCGGTTCGTAGTAGCCGGTGATCAGGCCGTTGGCGTTGTTTTCGGCCGAGCGCAGGCCGTACACCTCGAGTTGCGTCTGCAAGAAGCCACGCACCTGGGTGGCGTCGTCGGGCACCTGCACCGCAGCAGCGCAGGGGGTGGCCCAGACCGGATCGTTCTTGAGGCGCTCGCACGCGCTGCGCCAGGCATTGAAGCCGGCCAGCAGGTCGCTGTCGGAGACCTTGGGCAGGTCTTTCCAGGTGGCGGGGCTGTAGGTGGCGAGCGGGTGCGGTGCGGATTTATCCGGGGCGCTGCCGTTGCAGCCGACCAGCAGGGCCAGCAACGCGGCGGTCAGGCCAAGGCGGCTCAGGGCGGTTTTCATGCGGGGTAGTCCTCTACGGTGTGCCTGGCGTTCAGGGCGGCCAGGCAACCCTTGTTTTTGGTAGGGGTATTGGTGTTTGCCGGCAAGGCGGGGATACTGGCCGCCTTTTTCCGTGTGCCGAGCCAAGCATGATGTTCAAGCGAATGACTGTGATCCTGGTGGCCTGCCTGGCCCTGAGCGCCTGTGGCGGTGTCGACCCCAACTCGCCGTTGGGCCAGCGCAAGGCGATTTTCAAGCAGATGCTCAAGACCAGCGAAGACCTCGGCGGCATGCTGCGTGGCCGGCTCGCGTTCGACGGGCAGAAATTTGCCGATGGTGCGGTGAAGCTCGACGCGTTGTCGCACCAGCCGTGGCAGCATTTCCCGCAGGTGCGCGAGGAGGACAGCAGCGCCACGCCCGATGTGTGGCAAAAGCAGGCGCGCTTCCAGGAGCTGGCGCGGCAGATGGAGCAGGTGACCGGCGAGCTGGTCGCCCAGACCCGTACCCAGCCATTGGAGCCTGCGGCGGTCGCGGCCCCGATGGGCAAGGTGGAGGCGGCGTGCAAGGCCTGTCATACCGAGTTTCGCAATCATTGATGGGGTGAGCTGGCCGGCCTTTTCGCCGCAGGGCCGGCTCCTACAGGTGGCGCGCTGTACGTAGGAGCCGGCCTTGCCGGCGAAGGGTTCAACGCGGACTACTTCTCCAGCTCATCCAGTGCCTGTTGCAGTTCCTTCTTCGACTCGGCCAGTTTGTCCTTGCGCTTGTTGATCTTGTCGGCGTCGCCTTTCTTCATGGCCTTGTCCAGGTCCTTGGTGCGCTGCGTCACTTCATGACGGGCATCCAGCACCTTCTGTTCACGCTGTTTCTTCAGGCCGGCATCGGTGCAGTGCTCGGTCACTTCGCTCAGGGCCTTCTCGAGGCCGGCCTGCTGGGCGCTGTTGCCGTGGGCGCGGGCCTGTTCGATCTGTTCGCTGAGCGCCTGCTTCTTGGCAGCGCAGCCGGTCAGGCCGGGTTGTTCCTCGGCAGCCATCAGCGAAGTGGCGAGCAACGAGCAGGCGGCGAACAGGGCAAGCGGGGAAAGCAGTTTCATAGTGGCTCCGTGGTCGCGGGCTTGGCAGAAACCCATGATGCTGCCCTGATCCGACAAATTTAGAAACCCTCGATTGTATGTTCACGTAACCGCGCCGCCAGGGCCTGCACCTGCGGGTGAGCGAAAAAGGCCAGCAACTGGCCGGCACGGTGGGCACCCACGCCAGGCTCGGCCTGCCACTGCGCCGCATCGCGGGCAGCCAGCGCGGCCCACGTGTCGCCCGCTGCCAACGCACGCGGGGCCGGCATACCCAGGGCCCGCGCCCAGGTGGCAAAGGGTCGCTGACGGGCCTGTTCGAGGGCGGGGTACAACGGATGTTCGGCGGGCAGTTCCAGCACATCGGCCAGTGTGCGCAACTGGCCGGCGTCGACCAGGCGCTCCCAGCTGGCCGGCCCGGCACCTGGGAGTGCCAGGCCCTGCTTGCCGCCCAGCCACTGCAACCTGGCCAGGAACTGCTGACGACACTCGGCGCTCAGCTCCCAGCAGCTCAACGGATGAAACGCATCGGCTGCCGGTACCTTCATCTCACGCCGTTCGAGGGCGCGGTGCACCACGCCGTCCAGACGGGGAATGGTCAGGCCTGCCAGGCTGATCGCCACCTGATCGCCCGGGCGAATGTCCAGTTGCTGCCAGCGTCTTAGCGAGCCCACGCTGACCTGGCGCACCGTGCGGTCATCCAACTGCACCGGTGCCAGTTGCAGCACCGGGGTGATGCGACCGGTGCGCCCCACGTTGAACTGCACGCGTCGCACCTCTGCCAGCACCTGGGCGAAGGGGTATTTCCATGCCGCTATCCAGTACGGCGCCCGGGCCTGCCAGCGCTCGCCGGGCGGACGCCGGCCCTGGCGCAGCACCACGCCGTCGCTGGCGAATGGCAGTGGCGTGCGGTACCAGTGCTGGCGCCAGTGGGCGGCCTGGTCGAAGGTCTGCACCGGCTGGCTGAACGCCTCGCTGTAGGCAAAGCCCAGGGCGCTCAGGCGTGCCAGGCGCTCGCGCTGGTCCAGGGGGCCCTGCGGCCAGGCCCAGGCGAACAGCTCGACCACCGCGCCCTGCGCGGGGGTGAGCTGCTTGCGCGCCAGCAACCCGGCGACGTTGCCGCGGGCATTCCGGCTGCCCGCTGCGGCCTGCACATGCCCGTCCAGGCGCCAGAACAGCTCGCCTTGCAGTATCAGGTCCAGAGGTTCGGGCAACGTGTGGGGGAGGGCGCCCAGTGCCGGCAGGTGGCGGCTCCAGTCATGCCCGTAGGCGCCGTCGCCGCGGCTGATCAGGCGCACCAGCCGGCCCTTTGCATAGACCAGCGTGGCGGCCACGCCATCCACCTTGGGTTGTACCCAGAGGTCCTGCTTGCCGTGCATCCAGGCGCGCACGGCGGCTTCGTCGGGCAACTTGTTCAGGCCGGTGTGGGGGATGGGGTGGCGCAACGGGCCGGTGGCGGTTCCGAGCGGGTCTGCCGGGGGCGCACCGGTGCCGGGGAAGCAGGCTTGCAAGTGTTGCAGGCGAGCCCGGCTCTGGTCGTAGAGCTCGTCGCTGATCAACGCGACGCCCAGGCGATGGTAATGATCGTCCCAGTCGGCCAGGCGCTCGCCCAGCTGCTTGAGTTCGCTTTGCGCCACTGCCGGTGGCCAGTCGGGGCAGGGCCGGGCGAGGGCGGTGGTTGGGGTACAGGCGAGCGTGCTGGCGAACAGCAGGCCGGACAACAGCTTGAAGGGCATGGCGAGCGTCCTTGCTCGGCGGGTGGAACTTCAAGCCTAGGCAAGAAAAAGCCCCTGCCAGTCGCCTGGCAGGGGCTCTTGTTTACCGGGTGTTGCTTGTACCGGGTGTTGCTTACAGCCCGGCGGCCGCGCGCAGCGCGTCGACACGGTCGGTGCGTTCCCAGGTGAACGTGGTGAAGGTGTCGTCGCCCACGGTCTTGACCTGCGGGGTGCGGCCGAAGTGACCGTAGGCCGCGGTTTCCTGGTACATCGGGTGCAGCAGGTCGAGCATGGTGGTGATCGCATACGGACGCAGGTCGAAACACTCGCGCACGATCTGGATGATCTTCTCGTCGGCAACCTTGCCGGTGCCGAAGGTGTTCAGCGAGATCGAGGTCGGCTGGGCCACGCCGATGGCGTACGACACCTGGATTTCGCAGCGCTCGGCCAGGCCAGCGGCAACGATGTTCTTGGCCACGTAGCGACCGGCGTAGGCGGCCGAACGGTCAACCTTGGACGGGTCCTTGCCGGAGAAAGCGCCACCCCCGTGACGGGCCATGCCGCCGTAGGTGTCGACGATGATCTTGCGGCCGGTCAGGCCGCAGTCGCCCACCGGGCCACCGATGATGAAGTTGCCGGTGGGGTTGATGTGGAACTGGGTGTCCTTGTGCAGTAGCTCGGCCGGCAGCACGTGCTTGACGATCAGCTCCATCACGCCTTCGCGCAGGTCGGCGTAGGACACGTCCGGGTTGTGCTGGGTGGACAGCACGATGGCGTCGATGCCCACCACCTTGCCGCCTTCGTAGCGGCAGGTGACCTGGGACTTGGCGTCCGGGCGCAGCCACGGCAACAGGCCGGACTTGCGCGCTTCGGCCTGACGCTGCACCAGCTGGTGCGAGAAGCTGATCGGGGCTGGCATCAGCTCCGGGGTTTCGTTGCTGGCGTAGCCGAACATCAGGCCCTGGTCGCCCGCGCCCTGGTCTTCAGGCTTGCTGCGGTCAACGCCCTGGGCGATGTCTACCGACTGCTTGCCGATGATGTTCATCACCGCGCAGGTGGCGCCGTCGAAACCGACGTCGGAGCTGTTGTAGCCGATGTCGACGATCACGTTGCGCACGATGTCTTCGAGGTCGACCCAGGCCGAAGTGGTCACTTCGCCGGCGATGATGGCCACACCGGTTTTCACCAGGGTCTCGCACGCCACGCGGGCGAACTTGTCTTCGGCGATGATGGCGTCGAGCACCGCATCCGAAATCTGGTCGGCGATTTTATCCGGATGCCCTTCAGACACGGACTCGGAGGTGAAAAGGGAGTATTCGCTCATCTCGACGGGTTCCTAAAATTTACCGATGGTGAGTGTCGCCAGGTGGTCGCTGAAAGTGGCGAACCTGAATCTGGAAACCATTACGTAAGCCCACATAGAGGCTGTCCTCGGGAACCAGCCCCGCGGCGCTGGCCCAACGGGCCAAATCATCCTGTTCAAAGCCCAGCCAGAGATCGCCGCACGCCTGGCGCGCCCAGCTCTGATCGTGGCTGCACAGTTCTGTTACCAACAGGCTTCCGCCTGGTCTGACACGCTTGGCCAGGTGCCCGAGGGCCTGGGCAGGCTCGCTGAAATGGTGCAGCACCATGTTCAGCACCACGCAGTCGGCCTGTACATCCGTTGCATGCAGGGCATCGGCCAACAGCAGGGTTACGTTAGCCAGGCGCTCGCGCTGGCACACCTGGCGCGCCAGCTCGAGCATGGTCGGGCTGTTGTCCAGGGCGGTGACGTGGGTGAAGCGCCGCGCCAGTTCGGGCAGAAACTCGCCATCGCCGGGGCCGACCTCCAGGGCGCTGGCCAGCGGGTCGAAGCTGAGCTTGTCGAGCAGCGCCAGCAGGCTTTCGCGGTACTGCGCCAGGCCGGCGATCAGGTCCTGCTGGGCGCGGAACTTCTCTTCCACACGCAGGAAGAAGTCCTGGCTGGTGGCGGCCCGGCGCACCTGCACCTGGCCGATGCGCGCCTGCACCTCGGCCGGCAGTTCCAGCGCGTCGACCTCCTCCAGCAGCGCCCCGTGCAGCTTGCCGCCCAGGCGCTGGCTGTCGGGCAGTGCGCGGCGATAGAAGATCGCGTTGCCTTCGCGCCGGGTGGCCACCAGGTCGGCCTGGGCCAGTACCTTGAGATGGTGGCTCATGCCCGACTGGCCGATGGCGAAGATCTGCGCCAGCTCCAGCACCCCGAACGAATCGCTGGCCAGCGCGCGCAGCACGTTCAGCCGCAGCGGGTCGCCGCCGGCCTTGCACAGGGCAGCCAGCGCGTCGCTTTGCTCGGGGTCGATGGAGGGGGCGTGAAGGTTCATGGGCGGCAGTCTAGTCAGCGTGCAGCGGCCTCGCAAGTTCTATATCAAAAAGTTTTGATATTGCTCGATGGGCGGGCCCGGCCCGGCATGGCAGGCGACAATTTCTGCCGTTTTGTCGGCGCAACACGGGATTAGTCGCTCAATCGCACTAAAAACGTCCCTCATCGACCATCCGTGATTGCCCCCGGGCACGTGCCTGGGCGAAAATGGCCGCCTTTTTCCGTTCGTTAATATTCAAGCCCCCCAGGAGACAAGCGATGCCCAGCCGTCGTGAGCGTGCCAACGCCATTCGTGCCCTCAGCATGGATGCCGTGCAAAAAGCCAACAGCGGCCATCCCGGTGCCCCGATGGGCATGGCGGATATCGCCGAGGTTCTTTGGCGTGACTTCTTGAAGCACAACCCGAGCAACCCGCACTTCGCCGACCGTGACCGCTTCGTGCTGTCCAACGGCCACGGCTCGATGCTGATCTACTCGCTGCTGCACCTGACCGGCTACGACCTGTCGATCGACGACCTCAAGGCGTTCCGTCAACTGCACAGCCGCACCCCGGGCCACCCGGAATTCGGCTACACCCCAGGCGTCGAGACCACCACCGGCCCGCTGGGCCAGGGTCTGGCCAACGCCGTGGGCTTTGCCCTGGCCGAAAAAGTGCTGGGCGCCCAGTTCAACCGTCCAGGCCACGACGTCGTCGACCACCACACCTATGTGTTCCTGGGTGATGGCTGCATGATGGAAGGCATTTCCCACGAAGTTGCTGCACTGGCCGGTACCCTGGGCCTGGGCAAGCTGATCGCCTTCTACGACGACAACGGTATCTCCATCGACGGCGAAGTCGAAGGCTGGTTCACCGACGACACGCCGAAGCGTTTCGAAGCCTACCACTGGCAGGTGATCCGCAATGTCGACGGTCACGACCCAGAAGAGATCAAGACCGCCATCGAGACCGCGCGCAAGAGCGCGCAGCCGACCCTGATCTGCTGCAAGACCACCATCGGCTTCGGTTCGCCGAACAAGGGCGGCAAGGAAGACTGCCACGGCGCGCCACTGGGCGATGCCGAAATCGCCCTGACCCGCCAGGCCCTGAACTGGAACCACGGCCCGTTCGAAATCCCGGCCGACATCTATGCCGAGTGGGATGCCAAGCAGGCCGGCGCCGCCGCCGAAGCCGCCTGGGACCAGCGCTTTGCTGCCTACGCCGCAGCCTTCCCTGAACTGGCCAGCGAACTCAAGCGTCGCCTGAGCGGCGAACTGCCAGCCGACTTCGCCGAGAAGGCTGCCGCCTACATCGCCGAAGTGGACGCCAAGGGCGAAAGCATCGCCAGCCGCAAGGCCAGCCAGAACACCCTGAACGCCTTCGGCCCGCTGCTGCCGGAGTTCCTCGGTGGCTCGGCGGACCTCGCCGGCTCCAACCTGACCCTGTGGAAAGGTTGCAAGGGCGTCAGCGCCGAAGATGCCAGCGGCAACTACATGTACTACGGCGTGCGCGAGTTCGGCATGACCGCCATCATGAACGGCGTTGCCCTGCACGGCGGCCTGGTGCCTTACGGCGCGACCTTCCTGATGTTCATGGAATACGCCCGCAATGCCGTGCGCATGTCGGCCCTGATGAAGCAGCGCGTGATCCACGTCTACACCCACGACTCCATCGGCCTGGGCGAAGACGGCCCGACTCACCAGCCGATCGAGCAGCTGACCAGCCTGCGCACCACGCCGAACCTGGACACCTGGCGTCCGGCCGACGCGGTCGAATCGGCCGTGAGCTGGAAGCACGCCCTGGAGCGCAAGGACGGCCCTTCGGCGCTGATCTTCTCGCGTCAGAACCTGCAGCACCAAACCCGCGACGCCGGCCAGATCGCCGACATCAGCCGTGGTGGCTACGTGCTCAAGGACTGCGCAGGCGAGCCTGAGCTGATCCTGATCGCCACCGGTTCCGAAGTGGGCCTGGCGGTGCAGGCGTTCGACAAGCTGACCGAGCAGGGCCGCAAGGTGCGCGTGGTATCGATGCCATGCACCAGCGTGTTCGATGCCCAGGACGCCAGCTACAAGCAGTCGGTTCTGCCACTGCAGGTGGGCGCGCGGATTGCCATCGAAGCTGCCCACGCCGACTTCTGGTACAAGTACGTGGGCCTGGAAGGCCGCGTCATCGGCATGACCACCTACGGTGAGTCGGCGCCGGCTTCGGCACTGTTCGAAGAGTTCGGCTTCACCCTGGAAAACATCCTGGGTACGGCTGAAGAGCTGCTGGAAGACTGATAAAACCAGTTGGAGCGGCGTTGAACCCATCGCGGGTCAAGCCCGCTCCCACAGGGATCACGAGTGTCCTTGTGGGAGCGGGCTTGACCCGCGATTGCCGCGACTCGGTTCCTGCAGGTTGCAGATAACATTCTGTTCCGTGAGCATCCCATGCCCCAACCGCGTCCCTACAAAGTTGCACTCAACGGCTACGGCCGCATCGGTCGTTGCGTCCTGCGCGCACTCTTTGAACGGGGGGCCAGCGCGGGCTTCGAGATCGTTGCACTGAACGACCTGGCCGATCAGGCCAGCCTCGAATACCTGACACGCTTCGACTCCACCCACGGGCGCTTTCCCGGTGAGGTCAGGGTCGACGGCGATTGTCTGCATATCAATGGCGACTGCGTCAAAGTACTGCGCAGCGCCACCCCCGAAGGCATCGACTGGGCCGCGCTCGACGTCGACCTGGTGCTCGAATGCTCCGGGGCCTACAACACCCGCGCCGACGGCCAGCGTTTCCTCGACGCCGGCGCACCACGGGTGCTGTTTTCCCAGCCGATGGCCAGCGAGGCGGATGTCGACGCCACCGTTGTCTACGGCATCAACCAGGATTGCCTTGAAGGCGGCGAACGGCTGGTATCCAACGCCTCCTGCACCACCAACTGCGGCGTGCCGCTGCTGCGTGTGCTCGACCAGGCCTTCGGCATCGAGTACGTGCAGATCACCACCATCCACTCTGCAATGAACGACCAGCCGGTGATCGATGCCTACCACCACGAAGACCTGCGCCGCACCCGTTCGGCGTTCCAGTCGGTGATTCCGGTGTCTACCGGGCTCGCGCGGGGTATCGAACGCCTGCTGCCGGAACTTGCCGGGCGAATCCAGGCCAAAGCGGTACGCGTGCCGACGGTGAACGTGTCGTGCCTGGACATCACCCTGCAGACCGCCCGCGATACCACCGCGGCCGAAGTCAACCAGGTGCTGCGTGAAGCGGCCCTGAGTGGCCCGCTCAAGGGGTTGCTGGCCTACACCGAACTGCCCCACGCCAGCTGTGATTTCAACCATGACCCACATTCGGCCATCGTCGATGCCAGCCAGACCCGCGTTTGCGGCCCCCGCCTGGTGAACCTGCTGGCCTGGTTCGACAACGAATGGGGGTTCGCCAACCGCATGCTCGACGTCGCCGAACATTTTCTGCGCGTCGTGGACTCAACCAGCACCACTCGCAAACAGCCCTGAAGGACTGCATTCATGACCGTTTTGAAGATGACCGACCTCGATCTGCAAGGTAAGCGCGTACTGATCCGCGAAGACCTCAACGTGCCTGTGAAGGACGGTGTGGTCAGCAGCGACGCGCGCATCCTGGCCTCGCTGCCGACCATCAAGCTGGCCCTGGAGAAGGGCGCGGCCGTGATGGTCTGCTCGCACCTGGGGCGCCCGACCGAAGGCGAGTTCTCGGCCGAGAACAGCCTCAAGCCGGTGGCCGACTACCTGAGCAAGGCGCTGGGCCGTGAGGTGCCGCTGGTGGCCGACTACCTGGGCGGCGTGGACGTGAAGGCCGGCGACATCGTGCTGTTCGAGAACGTGCGCTTCAACAAGGGCGAGAAAAAGAACGCCGACGAACTGGCCCAGCAATACGCTGCCCTGTGCGACGTGTTCGTGATGGACGCCTTCGGTACCGCCCACCGTGCCGAGGGCTCGACCCACGGCGTGGCCAAGTTCGCCAAGGTCGCCGCTGCCGGTCCGCTGCTGGCCGCCGAGCTGGATGCACTGGGCAAGGCCCTGAAGGCCCCGGCCAAGCCGATGGCCGCCATCGTCGCCGGTTCCAAGGTATCGACCAAGCTGGACGTGCTCAACAGCCTGAGCCAGGTGTGCGACCTGCTGATCGTCGGTGGCGGCATTGCCAACACCTTCCTGGCCGCTGCCGGCCACCCGGTGGGCAAGTCGCTGTACGAAGCCGACCTGATCGACACCGCCAAGGCCATCGCGGCCAAGGTCAACGTGCCGCTGCCGGTGGACGTGGTGGTGGCCAAGGAATTTGCCGAAAGCGCCACGGCTACCGTCAAGCTGGTGGGCGAGGTGGCCGAGGACGACATGATCCTGGACATCGGCCCGCAGACCGCCGAACAGTTCGCCGAGCTGCTGAAGTCGTCCAAGACCATCCTGTGGAACGGCCCGGTGGGCGTGTTCGAGTTCGACCAGTTCGGCAACGGCACCAGGACCCTGGCCAAGGCCATCGCCGACAGCGCCGCGTTCTCGATTGCCGGCGGTGGCGACACCCTGGCGGCCATCGACAAATATGGCGTGGCCAGCCAGATCTCCTACATTTCTACCGGTGGCGGTGCATTCCTCGAGTTCGTCGAGGGCAAGGTGCTGCCGGCGGTGGACGTGCTGGAACAACGGGCCAAGGCCTGACTCGCTCAGCCTGGCAAAGGGAGTGTGGCCTGATGGTCAAGCGGTTGCCTGTGTTTATCCTGGCCGGTCTGCTCAGCGCCTGCGCTGGCAGCCCGGAGCCTGCGGCGGATGCCCCCGGCAAGCCGAAGGGCGGTTGCTACCAGTCGCAGTGGCAGGCAGAGACCGTGCCGGTGATCAACAAGAGGCTCGGCCCGGACGGGCTGGAGAAGTATGACGAGGAACACCAGCGCCAGGCCCCGGGTTGCCCTTGATCGGTTCGAGGCAACCTGTTGGCCGGTTCGTGGTCTTCTAGAGGATATTCGATGAAAAGCGTTGTAGCCCTGATGGCCCTGGTTCTGATGGCAGGTTGCGCAAGCCTCAAGCCAACCCCGGCCCCGACCGACAACTGGACCCGCTGGGTCTGTGACAGTCAGGCCGAGGTGCTGTGGCGGTTTGCCGATGCCAGCCAGGAAGAGGTGGATGTACGCCTTGGTGGCGGCGATCAGGTCTACCGGCTCAAGCCGGAGCCCGGTGCATCGGGTGCGCTGTACAGCGATGGCGTGCTGGCCCTGCACACCAAGGGCGATGAAGGCCTGGTGTACTGGGTAGCGACCAACGATTTGATAGGGCGGGGCTGCAAGGCACCGTGACTGGCCGGGCCGACCGCTGTCGGCCCACACTACTTGAATAGCAACCGCCGCTGCGGCAGGCTTGCACGAAAAACGACGCTTGTCGGGAGAGAGATACACAATGGCACTCATTAGCATGCGCCAGATGCTGGACCACGCCGCCGAATTCGGCTACGGCGTTCCGGCTTTCAACGTCAACAACCTCGAGCAAATGCGCGCCATCATGGAAGCCGCCGACAAGACCGACTCCCCGGTGATTGTCCAGGCCTCGGCCGGTGCCCGCAAATACGCCGGTGCGCCGTTCCTGCGCCACCTGATCCTGGCGGCGATCGAAGAATTCCCGCACATCCCGGTGTGCATGCACCAGGACCACGGCACCAGCCCTGACGTGTGCCAGCGTTCGATCCAGCTGGGCTTCAGCTCGGTGATGATGGACGGCTCGCTGGGCGAAGACGGCAAGACCCCGACCGACTACGACTACAACGTGCGTGTCACCCAGCAGACCGTGGCCATGGCCCACGCCTGCGGCGTTTCGGTAGAGGGCGAGCTAGGCTGCCTGGGTTCGCTGGAAACCGGCATGGCCGGTGAAGAAGACGGCATCGGCGCCGAAGGCGTGCTGGATCACAGCCAGATGCTGACCGACCCTGAAGAAGCCGCCGATTTCGTCAAGCGTACCCAGGTCGATGCCCTGGCCATCGCCATCGGCACCAGCCACGGCGCCTACAAGTTCACCAAGCCGCCTACCGGCGACGTGCTGGCGATCGACCGCATCAAGGAGATCCACAAGCGCATCCCCAACACTCACCTGGTGATGCACGGTTCGTCTTCGGTGCCGCAGGAGTGGCTGGCGATCATCAACCAGTACGGTGGCGACATCAAGGAAACCTACGGCGTACCGGTTGAAGAAATCGTCGAAGGCATCAAGTACGGCGTGCGCAAGGTCAACATCGACACCGACCTGCGCCTGGCGTCCACCGGTGCCATGCGCCGCCTGATGGCCACCAACCCGAGCGAGTTCGACCCGCGCAAGTTCTTCGGTGAAACCGTCAAGGCCATGCGCGACGTGTGCATCGCTCGCTACGAAGCCTTCGGCACCGCCGGCAACGCCTCGAAGATCAAGCCGATCTCCCTCGAAGCGATGTTCCAGCGCTATGCCAAGGGCGAGCTGGCCGCCAAGGTCAACTAAGCCTGGTTGGTTGTACGAAAAACCCGCAGCGATGCGGGTTTTTTTATGCCCGTGCGGCCTGCTTCACCGGCCGGAACCGGGGGTTTTCGGCTGCGGGGCCGCCACGGACACCGGATCTGGCCCAACGCGACAGACCGTTAGTCGGGCAACACTTTGTTTATACCGATGATGCCAATGTGCTGACTTCAGATTTGTTTCAGCCAGGTCTAGAGTAAAGCCTCAAGTTCCATCCGGAATCTGGCGTCGTTACACAAGAGAAGCAGCATGGATTGCGCGCACCCTCACACTCACGACAGCGGTTCGGTTTTACTGATCGTCGATGACTACCCGGAAAACCTGATCAGCCTGCAAGCCTTGCTTGCGCGTGAGGACTGGCATGTGCTGACCGCAAGCTCCGGTACCGAAGCCCTGAGCACGCTGCTCGAGCATGAGGTGGACCTGGTGCTGCTGGATGTGCAGATGCCCGGTATGGACGGCTTCGAAGTCGCGCGCCTGATGCGCGGCAGCCAGCGCACCTGCCTGACCCCGATCATCTTCCTGACCGCCAACGAACAGTCCCAGGCGGCCGTGCTCAAGGGCTATGCCAGTGGCGCGGTGGACTACCTGTTCAAGCCATTCGACCCGCACATTCTCAAGCCCAAGGTCCAGGCCCTGCTCGACCAGCAGCGCAACCGGCGTGCCTTGCAGCGCTTGAGCCGCGACCTGGAGGCCGAGCGCGCATTCAACGCCTCGGTGCTGGACAACGCCGCCGAAGGCATCCTGGTGGTGGCCGAGGACGGTCGCATCCGCTTTGCCAACCCGGCCATCTCGCGCCTGCTCCAGGCCCCGGTGGAGCAATTGCAGGGCGCAGACCTGCTGGGCTTCGTGCAGTCGCCCGTGCCAACCCGGTGGCGCGACTCGGCGTTCTACCAGGCCTACCAGGAGCGCGATATCTACCGCCTGCACGACGCCGTGCTGCTCACCGCCTCCGGGTTGCCGCTGCCGGTGGCGCTGTCGTGCGCGGCGCTGCCCGGCGAGCAGCGGGCGATGGTGGTGACGGTGCTGGACATGTCGGTGGTGCGCAACCTGCACCAGCAGTTGGAGTTCCAGGCCGTGACCGACCCGCTGACTGGGCTGCTCAACCGCCGCGGGTTCTGCCAGGCCGCCGAAGCTGCGCTGCTGCGCAGCGAGCATTCCGACAAGGCCCAGGCCCTGATGTACATGGACCTTGACGGTTTCAAACGGATCAACGACTCGCTCGGCCATGCGGCCGGCGACCGCGTGCTGCACTGGGTGGGCGAACAGCTCAAGGAATGCCTGGGTGCCTACGCGATCCTCGGGCGTATGGGCGGCGACGAGTTCACGGCCTTGCTCGATACCCTGGAATACCCGGAGCAGGCGGCGCGCTTTGCCGAAAAGCTGATCGAGCGCATGTCCATCTGCCAGCAGATCGACGGCCTGGAGGTGACGCTTGGCGTGAGCATCGGCATCGCCACCTACTCCGACTGCGGGCCGCACCTGGACGGCCTGCTGCGTGCGGCGGACGCGGCCATGTATGCCGCCAAGCAGGCCGGTCGCCAGCAGTACCGCTACTACGACCAGGAGCTCAACGGTCGTGCTCGCTCGCGCCTGATGCTCGAAGACAGTGTGCGCGACGCGATCGAGCGGCACGACTTCAGCCTGGTGTATCAGCCGCAGGTGGCGTTTGCCGATGGTCGCCTGCGCGGGTTCGAGGCGTTGTTGCGCTGGCAGCACCCCAGTGTCGGCGATGTGCCGCCGGGGTTGTTCCTGCCGTTGCTGGAGGAGGCCAGGCTGGTCTCGCGGCTGGCCAGCTGGATCTACACCCAGGGTGCGGCGCAGCGGCGCGCCTGGGAGGCTCGGTTCGAGCCGGACCTGGTGCTGAGCATCAGCCTCAGCCGCGTGCAGTTCGCCATGCCCAACCTGGTCGAGGAACTGGGGCGGGTGATCGCCAGCCATGGCCTGCGCCCGGCCCAGCTTGAGGTGGAGGTGGCGGAAACCTCGCTGGCCGCCAACCTCGACATCGCGCTGCGTCAGTTGCGCAGGCTGCGCGAGCTGGGCGTGCGAGTGGCGCTGGACGATTTCGGCGCCGGAGAGTGCTCGCTGCGCCTGCTGCGCGACCTGCCCATCGACACGCTCAAGCTCGACCGGCACCTGGTGGCGCGCCTGCCCGGTTCGGCGGCGGACGCGGCGCTGGTCCGCAGTGTCATCGGCCTGTGCCGCGACTATGGCGTGTGTGTGGTGGCCGAGGGCGTCGAGACGCGGGAGCAGGCGCAGTGGCTGCAGGCAAACGGTTGCGCCTATGCCCAGGGCTTCCTGGTGGCACGGCCCCTGACGGCGCAGCGCGCCGGTGATTTCCCGGCTTTTTTCGACTGGCGCAACGAGGCGGCCGGGGAATTGAGTACACTGACGCCTTTGCCTGCAATGCCCCGTGCCCATGACCGTACTCAAGTACCTGCAAGCCTATCCGCCTGCCCTGCAAGACCAGGTGCGCCAGATGATTGCCCAGAACCGTCTGGGTGACTACCTGCGCCAGCGCTACCCCGAGCGCCATGCGGTACAGAGCGACAAGGCGCTGTATGCCTATGCCCAGGCCCTGAAGCAGGAGCACCTGCGCAATGCGCCGAACCTGGACAAGGTGCTGTTCGACAATCGCCTCGATCTCACCCACCGCGCGCTGGGCCTGCACACCGCGGTATCGCGCGTGCAGGGCGGCAAGCTCAAGGCCAAGAAGGAAATCCGCATCGCCTCGCTGTTCAAGGACGCGGCGCCGCAGTTTCTGAAGATGATCGTGGTGCATGAACTGGCGCACCTCAAGGAGAGCGACCACAACAAGGCGTTCTACCAACTCTGCGAATACATGCAGCCGGGCTACCATCAACTGGAGTTCGACCTGCGCATCTACCTGACCTGGCGCGACCTGTCCGGCGCCCAGTGAGCGAAAGGGAATTGCCAATGGAAGTGAGCAAGACCAAGACCAGTTTCTATCGTCGCCTGTACGTGGCGTGGCTGATCGACAGCCGTACCGCCAGCAGCGTGCCGGCGCTGATGGAGGCCACCGGCATGCCGCGGCGAACGGCGCAGGACACCATCGCGGCGCTGGCCGACCTGGACATCGTGTGCGAGTTCGAGCAGCAGGAAGGTGCGCGCAACCATGCCGGGCATTACCGGATACGTGACTGGGGCGCGATCGACAAGCAGTGGATCACCCAGCATCTGCGCAGTATCCGCCAGGTGCTGGGCTACCCCTGAAGCCCCACCGCCGGCAAGCCCGGCCCCTGCACCTACCCCTGTAGGAGCCGGCCTTGCCGGCGAAGCGTCTAGCCCCGGCGCATGCCGATGTGCGGGATGCCATCCTCCAGATACGCCTCCCCGGCCACCTCGAACCCGTGCCGCGCATAGTAGGCCTGCAGGTGCGCCTGTGCGGACAGGTACACCGGCACCCCTGGCCAGTGCTTCTCGGCCTGCGCCAGCCCCTGCACCATCAGTGCATGCCCCAGCCCCTCGCCCCGCGCCGACGGCGCAATCACCACCCGCCCGATCACCACGTCGCCGCCCTGTGACTCGGGGTCCAGCAGACGCAGGTACGCCACCAGCTCGCCATCGCGCCAGGCCATCAGGTGGCAGGTGTCGCCCTCCAGGTCCTGGCCATCGGTTTCCAGGTACGGGCATTTCTGCTCCACCACGAACACCTCGATGCGCAGCGTCAGCAGCGCGTACAGCTGTTGCTTGCCAAGGTCGGTGTGATGCTTGCAGATCCAGTCGATGCTCATCGCGTTTCTCTCCTGTGTAATGCCCCGATCATAACCACGCCGAGCACCTCAGGGCGAAGGTCGCGAATTGCCATGGATCAAGTCGGCGCGGAATCGGCAAAAATAGAGGCAATTAGCTATCACCCGGCACTGCCCGATACCGGAATCTTTGTGTAATCTGGCCGTGCAGCCTAGCTTTGCGCCAACAGAAATCTCATGCCATTCAACAAGAACGCGGACCCGATCCGCTAAGGGATTTGAGCATGCGGCCACTGCTTCGAGCCTTGGGTTTGCTTGGATTGCTGCTCTGTGCCCAGTCGGCCCAGGCCGAAAAACTGCGGCTGGTGGCCGATGCCTGGCCCCCCTTCACCGACGCCCGCCTACCCAGGGGCGGGCTGGCCACCGCCCTTGTCACCACCGCCCTGGAGCGTGCCGGGTTTGCCAGCGAGTTCGAGCAGGCGCCGTGGGCGCGCGCGCTGCTGGGCATCGGCGAGGGCCGCTACGATGTGCTGATCAACGCCTGGCAGAGCGATGCGCGTACCCGCATCGGGGCCTTCTCCCAAGGCTACCTGAGCAACCGCGTGCGGCTGCTCAAGCGCAAGGGCGACGTGCTGCGTTTCGATACCCTGAGCGATCTCTACCCGCACGCCATCGCGGTGGTGCGCGACTATGCCTATGCGGCCGAATTCGACAATGACGGGCGTCTGCAGAAGGTGCCGGTGCGCGACTTTTCGGTGGCGGTGGGCATGCTGGCTGCCGGGCGGGTGCGCCTGACCCTTGAGGACGAATACGTGGCGCGCTACTACCTGCAGCGTGAAAGCGCGAACGTGCGCAACCGCGTGCAGTTCTTCGGCAAGCCGGTGAGCGAGAACAGCCTGCACATCCTGGTCAGCCTCAGGCATCCGCAGCATGCCCAGATCGTGGCCGGCTTCGACAAGGCCATCGCCGCCATGAAGGCCGATGGCAGCTATGCCCGGTTGCTCAAGGACTACGGCCTGTAGTCAGGCCGGGGTGTCCTTGATCAGGTGCGCGGCCAGGGTGCGCAGCGGGCCCAGCTGGCGGCAGATCAGTGCCAGCTGGGTCTGCACCAGGCGCTGGTTCTCGTCCATTTCCTCGGGCATCTGCTCAAGGCTCGCCGCCAGGGCTTCCTCGGCGTCGCTGTGGATCGCCACCGGGGTCTTGCTGGCAAGGCCAGTGGCGATTTCGTCGAGGCTGGCGGCCAGGCTGGCACCCGCGCCGTCGATCAACTGCTCGTGGGCCTCGGGTGCCAGTGCGCTGTCACGGTGTGCACCCAGCCCGGAGAGGTAGCTGAGCAGGGTGTGCGAGAGCACCAGGAAGCGAAAGCCCACGTCGGCCTCTTTGCGAAAATGCCCCGGCTCCATGAGCATGTTGGCCAGCGTGGTCGACAGCGCCGCGTCGGCGTTGTGCGCGTTGCGCCGGGCCAGGCGGTAGGCCAGGTCGTCGCTCTTGCCCTGGGCGTACTGCTGCATGATCTGGCGCAGGTAGGTGCTGTTGCAGCTCAGGGTGTTGGCCAGCACCTTGTTCAGCCGACGGCCCTGCCAGTCGGGCAGGAACAGGAACACCGCCAGGATCGCGATCAGGCTGCCCACCAGGGTGTCGAACAGGCGCGGCAGGAACAGACCGTAGCCGTCACCGATCTGGTTGAAGCAGAACAGCACCATCAGCGTGATCGCCGCCGTCGCCAGGGTGTAGCGGGTGGTGCGGTTGACGAAGAACACCACCCCGGCGGCCACCGCGAACAGCGACTGGATGATCGCGCTGGGGAACAGGTCGAACAGCGCCCAGCCCACGGTCAGGCCGATGGCGGTGCCGATGATCCGCTGCACCAGCTTGCGCCGGGTGGCGCCATAGCTGGGCTGGCACACGAACAGCGTGGTGAGGATGATCCAGTAGCCCTGGGTGGGGTGGATCAGGTGCACCATGCCGTAGCCGATCGACAGCGCCAGCGGCAGGCGCAGGGCGTGGCGAAAGATCAGCGAGGTCGGCGTGAGGTGCTGGCGCAGGCGGCTCCACACATCCTTGAGGCTGCGCGGCGAGCGGTCGAGCAGGCTCGAATCGCTGTTGTCGGCCAGGTTGTCGGGGTTGCTGGCATCGCCGAGCAGGCGGTCGAGGGTTGCCAGGTTCGCCGCCAGCGCCCGCAGCGAGCGCAGCAGGCCACGCCAGGCCGGGTTGCTCTGGATGCGCAGGTGCTCGAGCGAGGCGTGCAGGTCTTCCAGTGCGGCGGCGAAGCTGGTGTCGTAGACGAACGGCTGGCGCAGCTGGATCGACTCGGACAATTGCACGCACGCCTTGCCCTGCTGGCGCAGCAAACGCTGGCAGCGAAACAGCACGTCGCTGTGGAAGAACGCCTCGGTGAGAGCGTTGTAGGGGTAGTGCGAGGAACTGGCGCGCTCGTGGATGTCCTGGGCCAGAAAGTACAGCTTCAGGTAGCGGCTCACCTTGGAGCCGGGGCGGCCATTGCCCACGCGGTGCAGGATGATTTCCTTGGCGGCGTTGAGGGCGGCCACCACCTTGCCGTTCTGCTGGGCCAGTTCCAGGCGGCGGGCCTCCACGTCCAGCTGGCGGATGGGCTCGAACAGGGTGGCCTTGAGCTTGAGGTAGCGGCCCAGTTCGCGAAACAGCCGCGCCAGGCTCTGCTGCACCGGCTGGTTGGAGAACAGCGCCTGCCACAGCACCGACAGCAATCCGTACCAGGCGGCGCCTGCCACCAGCAGCAAGGGCTCGTGCCAGAAGTCGGTGACCTGGCCGCCGCGCTGGTCCACGCCGATCATGGTGTACACCGACAGGATCAGTGTGGCCGAGGCGATGGCGCCGTAGCGCTCGCCCAGCGCGCCGAGCATGGTCAGCGCGAACGCCGCCAGCGCCAGGGCGCAGCCGAAGAGGATCGGGTAGGGGAACAGCAGCTCCACCGACAGCGCAGCGACGGTGAAGCACACCAGGGTCACGGCCAGGGCGTTGAGCCGGCCCTGCCAGCTGTCGTCGGTCTCGGCCAGGGCGCTGGCGATGATGCCCAGGAACAGCGGGATCAGCAGCCCCATCTCGTCCTGGTACCAGCACAGCGCCATGCTGCCGGTCAGCGCGATCAATACCCGGATGCTGTAGCTGAACTTGTCCAGGGCCCACAAACGACGCAGCGAGTGACGCAAGGAAGACGATGACATGATAGGGCGGCAGGCCTGCTTGGCGATGATCGAAATTGAGCCGGTCACGGTGGCAGCGAACTGTCACCGTGGTCACGTACCAGCAAAATTTGTTCCGTGATGCGCGATTCTAACGCGAAGGTTAGACGAACTGCGCGGCCGCGTAGGCCGATGCCCAGGCCCACTGGAAATTGAACCCGCCCAGGTGCCCGCTGACGTCCAGCACTTCGCCCACGAAATACAGGCCGGGGCTTTTCAGCGACTCCAGGGTCTTGGACGACACTTCGCGGGTGTCGACCCCGCCCAGGGTGACTTCGGCGGTGCGGTAGCCCTCGGTGCCGGCCGGCACCACCTGCCAGGCCGCCAGTTTGTCGGCGACCTCGGCCAGTTCGGCCGGGGTGTACTGCTTCATCGGCCGGGACACGAACCAGTGCTCGGCCAGCAGGTTGGCCATCTTCTTGGTGAAGACCTCGCCAAGCAGGGTCTTGAGTTCGCTGTTGGGGCGTTCGGCCTGTTGCTGTTGCAGCCAGGCGAGGGCGTCATGCTCGGGCAGCAGGTTGATCTCGACGCTGTCGCCGCTGTGCCAGAACGACGACACCTGCAGGATCGCCGGGCCGCTGAGGCCACGGTGGGTGAACAGCAGGTTCTCGCGAAAGCTGGTGCCGTTGCAGCTGGCCACGCAGTCCACCGAGGTGCCCGACAGCTCGGTGCACATGGCCTTGAGCTGCGGCTCGGTGATGGTGAAGGGCACCAGCCCGGCGCGGGTCGGCAGCAGGGTGTGGCCGAACTGACGGGCCACCTGGTAGCCGAACCCGGTGGCGCCCAGGGTCGGGATCGACAGGCCGCCGGTGGCGATCACCAGCGACTGGCATTGCAGCGTGCCCATGCTGGTTTCGAGTAGGTAGCCAGGCTCGAGCTTTTCGATCTGCTCGATGCGCGTGTCCATGCGCAGCTCGGCGCCGGCGCTCTGAAGCTCGCTGAGCAGCATGTCGAGGATGTCGCTGGACTTGTTGTCGCAGAACAGCTGGCCGAGTTTTTTCTCGTGATAGGGCACGGCGTGCTTGCCGACCATCTCGATGAAGTCCCACTGGGTGTAGCGGGCCAGGGCCGACTTGCAGAAGTGCGGGTTGTGCGAGAGGAAGTTGGCCGGCTCGGTGTACAGGTTGGTGAAGTTGCAGCGCCCGCCACCGGACATCAGGATCTTCTTGCCGGGCTTGTTGGCATGGTCCAGCAGCAGCACCTGGCGGCCGCGGTTGGCGGCGTGGATGGCGCACATCAGGCCGGCGGCGCCAGCGCCGATGATGATCACTTCGGTGGAACGCACTGCAAAATCCTCAAATAGGTGTTGAAGCTATCGCGGGTCAAGCCCGCTCCCACAGGAGGTACGCAAGTCCTTGTGGGAGCGGGCTTGACCCGCGATGAGGCCCTGATAGGCGATAAACGACTCAGACGATGCGAACCCGCAGCGAGCGCCCCTTGATCTTGCCGCTGTTGAGCCGCTGCAGCGCCTGCTTGGCCACGCCGCGTTCCACCGCCACGAAGGCCTGGAAATCGAAGATCGCGATCTTGCCCACCTGGGTGCCCGGGATGCCGGCATCACCGGTCAGCGCACCCAGGATGTCGCCCGGCCGCAGCTTGTCCTTGCGCCCGGCACCGATGCACAGCGTGCTCATGGTCGGCACCAGCGGGCCGCCGGCCTGGGGTTTGAGGCTGTCGATCTGCTCCCAGCGCAGGGGCGCCTTCTGCAGCTGCTCGATGGCCTGGGCGCGGTGCGCTTCGGACGGGGCCACCAGGCTCGCCGCCAGGCCCTTCTCGCCGGCACGCCCGGTGCGGCCCACGCGGTGCACGTGAATTTCCGAGTCCCGCGCCAGCTCCACGTTGATGACCATGTCCAGCGCATCGATATCCAGCCCGCGCGCGGCCACGTCGGTGGCCACCAGCACCGAGGTGCTGCGGTTGGCGAACAGGGTCAGCACCTGGTCACGGTCGCGCTGCTCCAGGTCGCCATGCAGCGACTCGGCGGCGATGCCCTTGGCCTTGAGATGATCGACCACTTCCTGGCACTGCTGCTTGGTGAAGCAGAACGCCACGCACGACTGCGGACGAAAGTGCGCCAGCAGGGTAGTCACCGCGTCCATGCGCTGCTCGGGCGAGATCTCGTAGAAGCGCTGCTCGATCTGCGTGTCGGCATGCAGCGACTCGGCCTTGACCTGCTGCGGGTTGCGCATGAATGCGGCCGACAGCTGCTTGATGCCGGCCGGGTAGGTGGCCGAGAACAGCAGGGTCTGGCGACGCTCCGGGGTTTGCCCGAGGATGTCGGCGATGGCGTCGTAGAAGCCCATGTCGAGCATGCGGTCGGCTTCGTCGAGCACCAGGGTGTTGAGCCCGTCGAGCACCAGGGTGCCCTTGCGCAGGTGCTGTTGCACGCGGCCCGGGGTGCCCACGATGATGTGCGCGCCGTGTTCCAGCGAGGCGATTTGCGGGCCCAGGGACACGCCGCCGCACAGGGTCAGGATCTTGATGTTGTCTTCGGAGCGGGCCAGACGGCGCAGCTCCTTGGCCACCTGGTCGGCCAGCTCGCGGGTGGGGCACAGCACCAGGGCCTGGCAGCCGAAGTAGCGCGGGTTGATCGGGTTGAGCAGGCCGATGCCGAACGCGGCGGTCTTGCCGCTGCCGGTCTTGGCCTGGGCGATCAGGTCCATGCCCTTGAGGATCACCGGCAGGCTCTGGGCCTGGATCGGGGTCATCTGGGCGTAGCCGAGGGCGTCCAGGTTGGCCAGCATGGCGGCTGACAGCGGCAAGGTGGCAAATTCGGTGGCAATGGTGGTCACGAGGCGGGCCTGCAAAACAAAATGTCGCGCAGTGTACCAGCCTCGTGGCCATTAGCCCTAAGCCTCGATCTCCGGTTCCGGACGACGGGCACGCCTTCCGTCCGCCCTGGACAGCTGCATGAAGATCGCCGCCGCCAGCATCGACATCAGGCCGATGGTCAGGAAGGTCAGCTGGAACGCGCCCAGCGTGGTCTCCACCCCATCGCCGCTGCCGGCGCCGGTAAAGCCGCCCAGCAGTGCGCCGGCGCAGGCCACACCCAGGCTCAGCGAGAGCTGCGCCACCACCGACAGCAGGCTGTTGCCGCTGCTGGCGCTGGCGTCGTCCAGGTCGATCAGGGTCACGGTGTTCATCGCCGTGAACTGCAGCGAGTTCACCGCCCCCAGCAGCCCCAGTTGCACCAGCAGCAGGGCATACGGGGTGTGTTCGTTGACCAGCCCCAGGCTGCACAGCAGCACGCCCAGCAGCAGGGTGTTGCCGGTGAGGATGGTGCGGTAGCCCAGGCGCTCGATCAGCGGCCGGGCGATGGACTTGGCGACCATCGCCGAGGCGGCCAGCGGGATCATGCTCATGCCGGCCTGGGACGGCGAATAGCCCAGCGCCACCTGCAGCAGCAACGGCACCAGAAACGGCAGTGCGCCGCTGCCCAGGCGGGCGAACAGGTTGCCGAGGATGCCCACCGAGAAGGTACGGGTGCGAAACAGCCGGGGCGAGAACAGCGGGTTGTCGATGCTGCCGGCGCGCAGCCAGTAGGCGGCCAGGCACGCCATGCCGGCGAACAGCAGCAGCATCACGCGCAGGTGCGGCAGGTGCAGCTCGCCCAGGCCCTCCATGGCGATGGTGATCAGCACCATCGCGGCGCCGAACAGCACAAAGCCCACGCCGTCGAAGCGTGTGCGCTCGGAGCCGCGCAGGTCGGGGATGAACTTCCACACCGCATAGCAGCCCAGCGCGCCGACCGGCAGGTTGAGCAGGAAGATCCAGTGCCAGCTCAGGTACTCCACCAGCCAGCCGCCCATGGTCGGGCCCAGCAGCGGGCCGAGCAGGCCGGGGATGGTGATGAAACTCATGATGCGCACCAGTTCGGTGCGCGGGTAGGCGCGCAGCACCACCAGGCGCCCCACCGGCAGCATCAGCGCGCCGCCCAGGCCCTGGATCACGCGGGCGCCGACCAGCATGCCGAGGCTGTTGGACAGTGCACACAACAGCGAGCCGATGCTGAACAGCAGGATCGCGCTGAAGAAGATGCGCTTGGTGCCGAAGCGGTCGGCGATCCAGCCCGAGGCCGGGATCAGCAGGGCCACGGTGAGCATGTAGGCGATGATCACCGACTGCATGCGCAGCGGGTTTTCCGCCAGGTCGCGGGCCATGGCCGGCAGCGCGGTGTTGAGGATGGTGCCGTCCAGCGACTGCATGAAGAAGGCGATGGCCACCACCCAGGGAATCCAGCGGGCGGTGACGGGGTCCAGCGGGGTGCGGTTGGGCATGCTCTATGTCCTTGAGGGCCCCTTCGCGGGCAAGTCGAAGCGTCGAACCGCAGCTCCCACAGGGGCGGCGGTGATCCCTGTGGGAGCGGGCTTGACCCGCGATGGCGGCATCACAATGTCAGCGTCAGGCGTTTGACCAGCGCCCCCGGCAAATGGCTCGAACTGGTCTGGCGCTGTCCGTAGGTGCTGGTCGACAGGATCAGCTCGCGCTCGGTCGTGAGCGCCTCCAGCTGCGAGCCGAGCAGGCTGTATACGCTGTCGTCGAAGCGCATGGTGCTGACCGGCGCCTGGATCTGACCGTCCTCGACCCAGAATGTCGCAAAGCGCGTCAGCCCGGTCATGCGCGCCGCCGGCAGGTCGGAGTAGTTCAGGTACCACAGGTTGCTGATGTACAGCCCCGTACCCAGCCTGGCGAGCACCTCATCCAGCGCCAGCTCGCCGGCGGCCAGGCTCAAGGCGCTGGGCCACTCGTGGGCCTCGGCGCCATTGGCGACCTGCTCGAACTCGGCGGCGCTGCGCGCGTTGGTCAGCTGTTCGCGCGCCTGCCCTGCGTCCACCAGCTGCACGTCGCTGCGTGGGTAGCCTTCGCCGGAGAACGCCGGGCTCAGCGAGCCGCTGACCTGTTCGGTGATGTTCACCAGCGGGCTCAATGCCGCATCGCCGGCATACAGGCGTTGCAGCGGGCTGTCTTTGCTGGCGATGGCCTGCGCCGAAAAACCGCCCCAGCACAGCATGCCCATGATCTCGTCCATCGCTGCCGGTGCCAGGTAGGCGCGGTACTGGCCGGGGGCGAGGGTCTTGAGTGGACGACCCAGGTACTCCAGCTGCTCGCGGGCCTGGGCCAGGCGCCGGGCGAACGCGGCGTTGTCCCACACCTGCCCGGCGTAGTTGGCCTTCACCGCCTGGCCGTTGGCGTGGAACAGGCTGAAGTCGAAATTGAAGCTGTTGGCCTGATGCCAGCCAGAGGCGCCGAACGAACTGGCAAAGCCGCGACTGATCGGCCCGGCGGCATAGATGCCCACCAGGTCCAGCGCGCCGGCGCCGTGTTCGATCTGCTCGAGCACCCGTGCGGTATCCGGCAGCGGGCCGTCCTGTACCTGATGGCTGTGCCAGGCACTGTCGTTGAGCAACAGGTACGGGTCGGCAGGGATCAGCGGCAGGATCTGGCGCAGCTCGGCCAGTGCCTGGTGCAGGCGCTCGCGGTCCAGCGCCGGCTCGCCGCTGAGGGTCAGGTGCAGGTCGGCCTGGCGACCGTCGGCAATCAGCTTCAGGCTCGCACCGGCCTGTTGCACGTCGCCGGCCTGGCGCACCCTGGCATGGTTGAATCGGATGAATTGCGACTGCTCGGCGCTGTAGCTCAGGGTGAACTGTTCGGGGGCGCGCACGTTGTCGCGCAGCCATGCGACCAGGTCCTGGAAGTTGTGCAAAGGGCTGGCGGCCATCAGGCGTCTCCTCCGAATACGTCGATCTGGCTGAACACGCAGGCCGGCGAGGCATGGCCCACGCGCACCACCTGGTTGGGTTCGCCCTTGCCGCAGTTGGGCGTGCCGAGCACCTGGAAGGTACTGGCGTCGCCCACGGCGCTGAGGTTGCGCCAGAAACCGGCGGAAATACCGCGGTAGTTGGGGTTCTTGACCACGCCCTTGAGTTCGCCGTGCTCGATCAACTGGCCCCATTCGCAGCCGAACTGGAACTTGTTGCGCGCATCGTCGATGGACCACGAGCGGTTGGTGCGCATCAGGATGCCGTGCTCGATGCCGCCGATCAGTTGCGCCAGGGACTTGTCGCCCGGCTCGATGTTGAGGTTGGCCATGCGGTCGATCGGTGCGCGGTTCCAGCCGCAGGCGCGGCTGTTAGCCACGCCGTCCAGGCCCGAGCGGAACTGTGACAGCGCACCGCCCAGCGGGCGCACCAGTACACCCTCGCGAATCAGGAACTGCTTGTGGGCCGGGGTGCCGTCGTCATCGTGCGCGTAGCTGGCCAGCTCTTCGGGGATGGCCGGGTCGAAGGTCACGTTGAGCAGTGCCGAGCCGTACTGCAGGTGGCCGAAGTCCTGGGCCTTGATGAAGCTGGTGCCGGCGTAGTTGCGCTCGTCGCCCAGGATGCGGTCCATCTCCAGCGGGTGGCCGATGGACTCGTGGATCTGCAGCATCATCTGGTCGGGCATCAGCAGCAGGTCGCGTACCCCGCTCGGGGTGTTGGGCGCCAGCAGCAGTTGCAGGGCCTGGTCGGCCACCTGGGCACCGGCACCGAGCAGGCCGCAGCGCCCGATCACATCCACGCCGCCCTGCTGGCCGAAGTTCTCGCGGCCCAGGCTGCGGCTCTGGCTGTCGCTGCCGTCGAAGGCGGTGACGCTCATGCCGGGGAACACGAAGCGTTGCGCCTGGCGCAGTTCGGCGCCGGCACTGTTGAGGTAGATCTGCTCGACCGTGCTCAGGCCCAGGCTGGCCTGCCAGTTCACCAGGCGCGAATCGCCCGGCACGCTGGCCGATTCGCGGGCCAGCAGTTCATAGCAGTCGGCCAGGGCCGGGAAGGTGCTGTTGAGGTTGGGCGAGCAGTAGTCGGCGCGGGCGCTGGACACCGGTTGCTCGCGCAGGTCGAGCAGGGCGTGGCGCGCGATCTGGCGGGCCAGCGCCTCGGCCTGGTCAAGGGCGCGTTGCAGGCCGGCCTGGGACAGGTCGGCGGTGGCCGCGTAGGCCTCCACGCCGTTGACGCGCACGGTGAGCATCGCGCCCTGGTCGCGGGTCAGGCTGGGTGGTTCGGCGATGTTCTTGCGCACCGACAGGTGCTGGTGGGCTTCCTGCACATAGCGCAGGGAGAAAAACTCGGCGCCGCTGTTCAGGCCAGCGAAACGCTGGCGCAGCGGCGCGGTGAAATCGAACATGCGCGAACCTCCGGGTGACGGTGGTTCCCCCTCAGAACCACTCCTCGTGCATGCCCGGGCAGGTGTCGTCGCGGGCCTCGAGCAATGCGAGGTCATTATGGCAGGCCGGTACTTCCCAGGTGAGGAAAAACCGTGCGGCCTGCAACTTGCCCCGATAGAACCCGGTATCGGCCGGGTTGCCGCGGGCCAGGCCCTGTTCGGCGCGAATCGCCTGCTCCAGCCAGCGCCAGCCGATCACGCAGTGACCGAAGGCCTTGAGGTACAGCGCCGAGTTGGCCAGGGCGCTGTTGACCTGGCCTGTGGACAACTCGCCAAGCAGGCCCAGGGTCACGTGCTGCAGGCGGCTGAGCAGTTGTTCCAGCGGTTCGCGCAACGGGTCCAGGCGGGTGTAGGCCTGGGCCTGGGCGCAAGTGCCGGCGATCAGGCGTACCAGTTGCTTGAGGCCGGCGCCACCGTGCTGGGCCAGCTTGCGCCCGAGCAGGTCGAGTGACTGGATGCCGTGGGTGCCTTCGTGGATCGGGTTCAGGCGGTTGTCGCGGTAGTACTGCTCTACCGGGTAATCGCGGGTGTAGCCGTGGCCACCGAGGATCTGGATCGCCAGCTCATTGGCCTTGAGGCAGAACTCGGACGGCCACGACTTGACGGTCGGGGTCAGCAGGTCGAGCAGTTGCTGGGCCTGTTGGCGCTCGTCTTCGGTGGCGGCGGTATGGCTGTCGTCGAACAGCCGGGCGGCGTACAGGCCCAGGTCGAAAGCGCCTTCGACGTAGGCCTTCTGGGTCAGCAGCATGCGTTTCACATCGCTGTGCTGGATGATCGGCACGGCGGCGGTGGCGGGGTTCTTGTTGTCGGGCAGGCGGCCTTGCGGGCGCTGGCGGGCGTAGTCCAGCGAGTACAGGTAGCCGGCGTAGCCGAGCATCACCGCGCCCATGCCCACGCCGATGCGCGCCTCGTTCATCATCTGGAACATGCAGGCCAGGCCCTGGTGCGGCTGGCCGATCAGGTAGCCGACGCACTGGCCGTTGTCGCCGAAGTTGAGTGCGGTGGAGGTGGTGCCGCGCCAGCCCATCTTGTGGAACAGGCCGGCCAGCACCACATCGTTGCGCTGGCCCAGGCTGGCGTCCGGGTTGACCAGGAACTTGGGCACGATGAACAGCGAAATGCCCTTTACCCCGGGTGGTGCGTCGGGGAGTTTGGCCAGTACCAGGTGCACGATGTTCTCGGACAGCGTGTGATCGCCCCCGGAGATGAAGATCTTGTTGCCCTTGAGGCGGAAGCTGCCGTCGGCGGCGGGTTCGGCGCGGGTGCGGATATCGGCCAGCGAGCTGCCGGCGTGGGGTTCGGTGAGGGCCATGGTGCCGAAGAAGCGGCCCTCGATCATCGGTTGCAGGAACAGGCGCTTTTGCTCGTCGGTGCCGAAGTTCTCGATCAGGTTGGCGGCGCCCATGGTCAGGAACGGGTAGGCGGTGGTGCCGGCGTTGGCGGCCTGAAAGTGGGCGAAGCAGGCTTGCGAGAGCAGGGTGGGCAACTGCATGCCGCCGGCCTCGAAGTCGCGGTTGGCGTTGAGAAATCCGGCGTCGAGGAAGGCGTCGACGGCAGGTTTGACCTCGGGAATCAGGATGGCCTGGCCGTTCTCGAAGCGTGGCTCGTGCTCGTCGCCCTTGCGGTTGTGCGGGGCGAAGTATTTTTCGGCCAGGGTGCGAGCGGTGTGCAGCGCGGCGTCGAAGGTTTCGCGGCTGTGCTCGGCGAAGCGTGGGCGTTGGGTGAGGGCCTCGGCGTCGAGCACTTCGTAGAGTTCGAAGGCCAGGTTGCGGGCGCTGAGCAGGGTGTCGGACATGGCGGCCATACCTTGGTGGGGATGGGGCCGAGTCTAGGCATGCGGGCGGGAGGTGGACAGGTTAATAGGTGGGGGTGATGAGGGGTCAGAACCGTTGTCAGGTGTGTGTCCGCAAAAAAAATCGCGGGCCAGGCCGGCCCCCACAAGAATCTGCATCGATCCTGTGGGGGCGGGCCTGACCCGCGATTGGCAACGCCTCGGTGGTTAGCCGATGGTCATCAGGCTGGCATTGCCGCCTGCCGCGGCGGTGTTCACGCTCAACGCACGCTCGATCACCAGGCGCTCCAGCGCAATTGCGGTTTCACCCGACGACAAGCCCTGCACACCCACGATCGCACCGGCACGCTTGGCCACCTGCTCGCACACTGCGCGCAGCTGGTCCGAATGGCCGTGATGCAGCACCGCGTCGAACACCACCTCGTCCTTGGCCCAGTCGCTCACCAGCTTGATGCGCGCCTGCACATCCTTCGGCAAGCGCCCACGCAAGGCCTTGCCCGGCTCGCCGTCGACGAACACTGCCGAGCTGCCCACCGCCAGTACCGCTGCCAGTTGAGTCAGCAGATCAGCCTCCGACTCGGCCAGGCACAGCACGTGCTCGCGCGGCAGGATGGTGTAGCTGTTGCGCTCGCCGGTCGGGCCGTTGAGCAGGCGGGTGACGCCGCTCTGCGACTGTTGCGCGAACTGCTCGCACAGCTGCGCCAGCTCGGCCTGCTGGTTGCTGCCGGCCCACGCCTTGAGCGATTGCAGCGGCTTGAGCAACTGCTCGCGCAGACGCACGTCCGGGGCAGTGCCGGCGTCGCTGCGCTGGAACGACTGCTCGATGGCATCGGCCGGGCGCGTGGACAGCAAACGGTACAGGTACAGCGGGCCACCCGCCTTGGGGCCGGTACCCGACAGGCCTTCACCACCGAACGGCTGCACGCCGACCACGGCGCCGACGATGTTGCGGTTGACGTAGACGTTGCCGGCATGGACGTTGTCGATCACCTTGGCGATGGTCTCGTCGATGCGGGTGTGCACGCCCAGGGTCAGGCCGTAGCCGGATGCATTGATCTGCTCGATCAGCTGGTCGAGGTGCTTGCGGTTGTAGCGCACCACGTGCAGTACGGGGCCGAAGATCTCACGCTGCAGTTCATCGAAGCTTTCCAGCTCGATCAGGGTCGGCATCACGAAGGTGCCGCGCTTGATCTCTTCACCGTCGGCAATGGCCACCTGATACACGTTGCGACCCTTGTCGCGCATGCCCTGGATGTGTTTTTCGATGCCAGCCTTGGCCTCGGCGTCGATCACCGGGCCGATGTCCACGCTCAGGCGCTCCGGGTTGCCCAGGCGGCTTTCGGCCATGGCGCCCTTGAGCATCTCGATCACGCGGTCGGCCGAGTCTTCCTGCAGGCACAGCACGCGCAGGGCCGAGCAACGCTGACCGGCGCTGTCGAAGGCCGAGGAGACCACGTCGATGACCACCTGCTCGGTCAGCGCCGAGGAGTCGACGATCATCGCGTTCTGGCCACCGGTTTCGGCGATCAGCGGGATCGGACGGCCCTGGCTGTCCAGGCGGCCGGCAATGTTGCGTTGCAGCAGGCGCGCCACTTCGGTGGAACCGGTGAACATCACGCCCTTGACCCGGTCATCGCCTACCAGGCGCGCACCGACGGTCTCGCCACGGCCCGGCAGCAGTTGCACCACGCCTTGCGGGATGCCGGCCTCGAGCAGCAGGCGCACGGCCTGGGCGGCCACCAGCGGGGTCTGCTCGGCAGGCTTGGCCAGTACTGGGTTGCCGGCAGCTAGCGCTGCAGCCACCTGGCCACTGAAGATCGCCAGCGGGAAGTTCCACGGGCTGATGCACACCACCGGGCCCAGCGGGCGGTGGGCGTCGTTGCTGAAGTCGTTGCGTGCCTGCACCGCGTAGTAGCGCAGGAAGTCGACCGCTTCGCGCACCTCGGCGATGGCGTTGGCGTAGGTCTTGCCGGCTTCGCGGGCCAGCAGGCCCATCAGCGGCTGGATCTCGCCTTCCATCAGGTCGGCGGCACGTTCCAGGATCGCGGCACGCTCGGCCGGCGGGGTGGCCTGCCAGATCGGTGCGGCGTTGAGTGCGCACTGGATGGCGTTGTCGGCGTCCTCGACGGTGGCTTCCTGCACGTGGCCGACCACGTCACGGTGGTCGGACGGGTTCAGCACCGGTGCGGCAGCTTCGTCGCTGGACGCGCAACCGAGCATCGGCTCGGCCTTCCAGTCGTTGTGCGCGGTGGCCAGCAGGGCGCACGACAGCGAGGCCAGGCGGTGTTCGTTGGCCATGTCGATGCCGCTGGAGTTGGCGCGCTCGGCACCGTACAGGTCACGCGGCAACGGGATGCGCGGGTGCGGCAGGCCGAAGCCGCCTTCCTGGGTGGCCATGCGCTCGATGGTCGCGACCGGGTCGGCCACCAGTTCCTGGATCGAGATCGACTGGTCGGCGATGCGGTTGACGAACGAGGTGTTGGCGCCGTTTTCCAGCAGGCGACGCACCAGGTAGGCCAGCAGCGTTTCGTGGGTGCCGACCGGGGCGTACACGCGGCACGGACGGTTCAGCTTGCCGTCGGCCACCTTGCCCACCACCTGTTCGTACAGCGGCTCGCCCATGCCGTGCAGGCACTGGAACTCGTACTGGCCTGGGTAGTAGTTCTGCCCGGCGATATGGTAGATGGCCGACAGGGTGTGGGCGTTGTGGGTGGCGAACTGCGGGTAGATGGCTTCGGGCACCGACAGCAGCTTGCGGGCGCAGGCGATGTAGGAGACGTCGGTGTACACCTTGCGGGTGTACACCGGGTAGCCTTCCAGGCCTTCGACCTGGGCGCGCTTGATCTCGCTGTCCCAGTACGCGCCCTTTACCAGGCGGATCATCAGGCGGTGACGGCTGCGGCGTGCCAGGTCGATGACGTAGTCGATCACGTAAGGGCAGCGCTTCTGGTAGGCCTGGATCACGAAGCCGATGCCGTTCCAGCCGCTCAACTGCGGCTCGAAGCACAGGCGTTCGAGCAGGTCCAGCGACAGCTCCAGGCGGTCGGCCTCTTCGGCGTCGATGTTCAGGCCGATGTCGTACTGCTTGGCCAGCAGGGTCAGCGACAGCAGGCGCGGGTACAGCTCGTCCATCACGCGCTCGTACTGGGCGCGGCTGTAGCGCGGGTGCAGGGCCGAGAGCTTGATCGAGATGCCCGGGCCTTCATAGATGCCGCGGCCATGGGAGGCCTTGCCGATGGCGTGGATGGCCTGCTCGTAGGAGGCCAGGTATTTCTGCGCGTCGTGCTCGGTGAGCGCGGCTTCACCGAGCATGTCGTAGGAGTAGCGGAAACCCTTGGCTTCGAACTTGCTGGCATTGGCCAGGGCTTCGGCAATGGTCTCGCCGGTGACGAACTGCTCGCCCATCAGGCGCATGGCCATGTCGACGCCCTTGCGGATCATCGGCTCGCCGCTCTTGCCGATGATGCGGCTGAGCGAGGAGGTGAGGCCGGATTCGTTGTGCGTGGACACCAGTTTGCCGGTCAGCAGCAGGCCCCAGGTGGCGGCGTTGACGAACAGCGACGGGCTGTTGCCCAGGTGCGGCTGCCAGTTGCCGGTGCTGATCTTGTCGCGGATCAGCGCATCGCGGGTGCCCTTGTCGGGAATGCGCAGCAGGGCTTCGGCCAGGCACATCAGCGCCACGCCTTCCTGGGACGACAGCGAGAACTCCTGCAGCAGGCCCTGGACGATGCCGGCGCGGCCGCTGGCGCTCTTCTGGTTGCGCAGCTTTTCGGCAATGCCGGCGGCCAGCTTGTGGGTGGCCTCGGCCATGGGCGCGGGCAGGCGTGCCTGCTCCAGCAGCATCGGCACCACTTCCGGTTCCGGACGACGGTAGGCGGCGGTGATCGAGGCGCGCAGCACCGACTGCGGCAGGATGCTTTCGGCGAACTCGAGGAAGCACTGGTGCGAGTGGTCGGCCTGCACATCGCCGGCGTCGTCGCCCTGATTGCCGGGCTGACCGCTGAGTTCGGTCAGGGTGGCGCCACCCTCGAGCTTCTCCAGGTAGTTGAAGATCGCCTGCTTGATCAACCAGTGCGGGGTGCGGTCGATGGACTGCGCAGCCGTTTTCAGTCGCTCGCGGGTAGGGTCGTCGAGTTTGACCCCAAGGGTGGTCGTCGCCATTTCTTATCCTCATTATTGCCACTGGGCCGTGGCTAAGCTGGCGCCAAGATTAGCCGGGCGCCTTTGTGGGTGCAACCTAGTGCAACCCAAATAATCGCGTTGAGGAGTGCAACTCGTCCGGTGGCTAAAACCCCACAGCATAAATGGCTGTTCAAGGTGCATTTGCTTATGTAAACGGCGGTTTTTGCTCCCAAATGGAGCAAAAACACGTTGTTATGCGAAATATCCGACCAGGTGCAACTTGACTGAAGAAACTGGTTGCACCTTGTTCGCGTTGTTGCATAGGATTCGCCGCCTGGGTGCAACCGTTAGCGGCTGTCACTACATAAAAACAAACGCCAGGGCGCAACAATGAGTTTTAGCAATCCACTCACGATCACGTTCGTGATCTACATCGCGGCAATGGTGCTGATCGGCTTCATGGCCTATCGCTCCACCAACAACCTTTCCGACTACATCCTCGGTGGCCGCAGCCTCGGCAGCGTGGTGACCGCGCTCTCGGCCGGTGCCTCGGACATGAGCGGCTGGTTGCTGATGGGCCTGCCGGGCGCCATCTACATGTCGGGCCTTTCCGAAGCCTGGATCGCCATCGGCCTGACCGTCGGTGCCTACCTGAACTGGCTGTTCGTGGCCGGCCGCCTGCGCGTGCAGACCGAGCACAACGGCGACGCGCTGACCCTGCCGGACTATTTCGCCAGCCGTTTCGAAGACCACAGCGGCCTGCTGCGCATCATTTCGGCAATCGTGATCCTGGTGTTCTTCACCATCTATTGCGCCTCCGGCATCGTGGCCGGTGCCCGCCTGTTCGAAAGCACCTTCGGCATGTCGTATGAAACGGCGCTGTGGGCCGGTGCTGCTGCCACCATCGCCTACACCTTCGTCGGTGGCTTCCTGGCGGTGAGCTGGACCGATACCGTGCAGGCCACGCTGATGATCTTCGCGCTGATCCTGACCCCGGTGATCGTGCTGATCGCCACCGGCGGCTTCGACACCACCTTCCTGGCCATCGAAGCCCAGGGCGCGGGCAACTTCGACATGTTCAAGGGCGCGACCTTCATCGGCATCATCTCGCTGATGGGCTGGGGCCTGGGCTACTTCGGCCAGCCGCACATCCTGGCGCGCTTCATGGCGGCAGACTCGGTGAAATCGATCGCCAATGCCCGTCGCATCTCCATGACCTGGATGATCCTGTGCCTGGCCGGTACCGTGGCCGTGGGCTTCTTCGGCATCGCCTACTTCTCGGCGCACCCTGAAGTGGCCGGCCCGGTCACCGAGAACCACGAGCGCGTGTTCATCGAACTGGCCAAGATCCTGTTCAACCCGTGGATTGCCGGTGTGCTGCTGTCGGCCATCCTGGCAGCAGTGATGAGTACCCTGAGCTGCCAGCTGCTGGTGTGCTCCAGCGCCCTGACCGAAGACTTCTACAAGACCTTCCTGCGCAAGAACGCCTCGCAGGTCGAGCTGGTATGGGTCGGTCGCCTGATGGTGCTGGCGGTTGCGCTGATCGCCATCGCGCTGGCCGCCAACCCGGACAACCGCGTGCTGGGCCTGGTGGCCTACGCCTGGGCCGGCTTCGGTGCCGCCTTCGGCCCGGTGGTGCTGATTTCGGTACTGTGGAAGGGCATGACCCGCAACGGCGCACTGGCCGGTATCGTGGTGGGCGCGGTGACCGTGATCCTGTGGAAGCAGTTCGACACCATGGGCCTGTACGAAATCATCCCGGGCTTCCTGTTCGCATCGCTGGCGATCTACTTCGTGAGCAAGGCGGGCAGCCCGTCGGCTGCGATGGTCAAGCGTTTCGAAACCGCTGAAGCGGCGTTCCACGCCGACAAATAACACGGCTGCATCATGCTGCCCGGCAACGGCCCGGCCTCTTCTGGAGGTCGGGCCGTTGTCATTCTGGCGGCTGTCACCTGACGGCGCGGGCCTGACAGGGTAAACTTCCGGGCCTTGCAGGAGTTGCCATGAACTATCGTCACGCCTTTCACGCCGGCAACCACGCCGACGTGTTCAAACACCTCGTATTGACCCGGCTGATTGCGCTGATGTCGCGCAAGGAGCAGCCGTTCGCCTACCTCGACACCCACGCCGGCCTTGGCCTGTATGACCTGCAGGGCGACCAGGCGACCCGCACCGGCGAGTGGCTGGAAGGCATCGGCCGGCTCTGGGGGCGCGACGACCTGCCCGAGGTGACGGCCGATTACCTGCGCATCCTGCGCAAGATGAACCCCGACGGCGAGCTGCGCTACTACCCGGGGTCACCCGAGCTGGCACGGCGCCTGGCACGCCAGCAGGACCGCGTGCTGCTCAACGAGAAGCACCCCGAAGACGGGCGCCTGCTCAAGGAAAACATGAAGAAGGACCCACGCGTGGCGGTGCACCTGGGCGAGGGCTGGCACGTGCCGAGGGCTTTGCTGCCGGTGCAGGAGAAGCGTGCGGTGATGCTGATCGACCCGCCCTTCGAGCAGGCCGACGAGCTCAAGCGATGCACGGTGGCGATGAAGGAGACGATTGGCCGCATGCGCCAGACGGTCGCGGCCATCTGGTACCCGATCAAGGACCAGCGCCAGCTGGTGCGTTTCTATCAGGACCTGACCAGCACCGGTGCGCCGAAGCTGCTGCGGGTGGAGCTGTATGTGCACCCGCAGGACAGCCCGCAGGGCTTGAACGGCTCTGGCCTGGCGATCGCCAACCCGCCATGGGGCCTGGAAGAAGAGCTGCGCGCACTGCTGCCGTGGCTGGCCCAGGTGCTGGGGCAGACCCAGGGCAGCTGGCGCATGGACTGGCTGATTGCCGAGTAGGGTGTTGTGAATGTGTTGGCCTATCGCGGGTCAAGCCCGCTCCCACAGAGGCAATGATGTCCTTGTGGGAGCGGGCTTGACCCGCGATGGGTTCCACGCCAGCAGTGCGCCCTGCACTCCGTACCACGCTTTACGCTATAATCCCGCCCTTTCGCTGCCACCCGCCCATGAGGCCGGGGCGCACATCTACAGATTTGAAGAGGCTAGACCCTTGGCATTGACGATTCTTGGCCTGTCCGGCGCCCTTAGCCATGATCCTTCCGCGGCCCTGTACATCGACGGCAAGCTGATTGCCGCCGCTGAAGAAGAGCGCTTCGTGCGCGACAAACATGCAAAGAACCGCATGCCCTACGAATCGGCGAAGTTCTGCCTCGAACAGGCCGGCATCAAGCCGTCCGATGTCGATGTGGTAGCGATTCCGTTCGCCCCCATCAGCCTGTTCGGCAAGGCCCGCTGGCACTACGCCAAGCGCTACTGGTACGCCCCGGATCGCGCCCTCGACGCGCTGCTGATGGGCAACCGTCGCTACAAGCGCTACCGCAACAAGATCGTCTGGTGCCTGGAACAATTGGGCTTCGATCCGAAAAAGATCAAGATCGAACCGGTCGAGCACCACCTGGCCCACGCCTCCAGCGCCTACCACTGCTCGGGTTTCAAGGAAAAGACCGCGATCCTGGGCATCGACGGCAAGGGCGAGTACGCCACCACGTTCTTCGGCTACGGCGAAAACGGCAAGATCCACAAGATCAAGGAATTCTTCGACCCGGACTCCCTCGGCGGCCTGTATGGCGCGATCACCGAGTTCCTGGGCTTCGAAATGCTCGACGGCGAGTTCAAGGTCATGGGCATGGCGCCGTACGGCGACGCCAGCAAGTATGACTTCTCGCGCCTGGCCAGCTTCGAAAACGGCGAGCTGGAGATCAACACCGACTACGCCAACGTCATCGGCCTGCGCCGCTATAAAGAGAAGGGCAAGGGTTTCTACTTCTCGCCCAAGCTGATCGAGTGGCTGGGCCCCAAGCGCGAAGGCGACATCGCCGACGAGCCGTACATCCACTATGCGGCCAGCATGCAGGCGCTGTTCGAGAAGCTCGCGCTGCAGATGATCGACTACTACCTGGGTGACGTGCTCAAGGAAACCGGCAAGCTGGCCTTTGCCGGCGGCTGCGCGCTGAACGTCAAGCTGAACCAGAAGATCATCGCCCGTCCCGACGTGAAGGAGCTGTTCGTGCAGCCCGCCTCGGGCGACGCCGGCACCGCAGTCGGTGCTGCCGCCTATGTGTCCCACGCCCGTGGCGTACCGGTCGAGAAGATGGAACACGTCTACCTCGGCCCGGCGTACAGCAACGAGGACGTGATCGCCGCCTGCGCCCGTCACGAACACAAGCCGACCTGGCGCAAGCTGGACAACATGCCCGAGCAGATCGCCCGGATCATGGTCGACGGCAACCCGGTGGCCTGGTTCCAGGGCCGCATGGAGTTCGGCCCGCGGGCCTTGGGCGGACGTTCGATCATCGGCTGCCCGAGCGTGCCGGGCGTGGCCGACCGCATCAACCACCAGATCAAGTTCCGCGAGCGCTGGAGGCCTTTCTGCCCGTCGATGCTCGACACCGTGGCGCCGCAGATGATCAAGATCGATCACCCGGCCCCGTTCATGACCTTCACCTTCGAAGTGGCTGAAGAGTGGAAGACCCGTGTGCCGGAAGTGGTCCACGAAGATGGCACCTCGCGGGCCCAGGTGCTCAAGCGCGAGTACAACCCGCGCTACTACGACATGATGAAGGCGCTGGAGACCCTGACCGGCAACGGCGTGTCGCTCAACACCTCGCTCAACCGTCGTGGCGAACCGATGATCTGCTCGCCGACCGATGCCCTGAACATGTTCTTCGGCTCGGACCTGCAGTACCTGATCATGGAAGACATCCTGGTGGTCAAGGACGGCGCGAAAGCTTATGACAGCGTTGGCTGAACGGCACGTCCTGCAGTTTTGCCACGGCTATGACGGGCCGTTTCTCGATTGCGCCCGTCAGTACGCCAGCCTGTTCGCGGGCAAGGGCTACCGCGTCACCACGGTGTTTCTCACCGGCGCCGCCGATCCGCAGGTGGCGGCGGGCTGTGCGAGCGATGAAGTGCTGTTTCTCGAGTTCAGCTCCAAGGCCATTCGTGGCTTGAAGCTGGGCGCGATTCGCGAACTGCGCCGCATTGCCGCGTCGCGCCGATTCAGCTTCTGCATCGCCCACCGCTTCAAGCCGATCTACATCGCCCTGCTGGCCACCCGCCTGCCGGTGATCGGCGTGCACCACGCCTTTGGCGACTACCAGCGGCGTACCCGCCAGCTGTTCGCCAACCTGTTCAGCAAACGCCTGAGCCTGCTCGGGGTGTCGGACGCGGTGCGCGACGACATGCGCCAGTGCCTGCCCAAGTGGCCGGCCGAGCGTATCCAGACGCTGTACAACCGCATCGATATCGACGCCCTGCAGGCCAGTCTGGTGCCCGCCGCGCAGGCGCGCCAGGCCCTGGGCCTTGATGCGAAGGCGTGGATCGTCGGCAACGTCGGCCGGCTGCACCCGGACAAGGACCAGGCCACCTTGCTGCGCGGGTTTGCCCAGGCGCTGCCGGCACTGCCGGCAGGCGCCCGCCTGGCAGTGCTGGGCACCGGCCGCCTGGAGCACGCGCTCAAGGCGCAGGCCGAGGCGCTGGGGATTGCCGCACAGGTGGACTTTCTCGGCCAGGTACCGGATGCACGGCGCTATTTCAGTGCCTTCGACGTGTTTGCCCTGAGCTCGGACCACGAGCCTTTCGGCATGGTGCTGCTCGAAGCGATGGTGGCCGGCGTGCCGTTGCTGGCCACCGCCTGCGGTGGCGCCAAGGAAGTGGTCGAAGGTGTCGGCATCCTGTTCCCGCTCGGGGATGCCGAGCGTCTGGCGCAAGGCCTGCAACACCTGGCCGAGCTGGACCAGGCGCAACGCCAGGCCTGTGCCGAGCGCATGCTCGAGCGCCTGCGCGAACGCTTCTCCGACACGGCCGTGCGCGAGACTTTCTGGCACCTTCCCCAGGTTGTCGAACTGACGGGGCAGGCCTGATGCTCAATTATGTACAAGGCTGGCGTGAGCGCGGCTGGCGCGTGATCGATGCGCCGGCCTACGCCGACGCCTGGCAGCGCTTTGGCGGCAGTGTGGCGACCCACCCGCTGGTGCTCGCGCAACTGGCCGAGATGGCCGATATTCCGGTGCGTTACCTGGGCTGGTATCAGGGCGACCAACTGAAGGCGGCCATCCCCACCTGGGACCGCTACCTGGCACTGTCCAAGGACGTGCTCAAGCGCCGGGGCAAGAAGGGTCTGTTCGACCTGGGCAATGCCGAGCTGATTCTGCCGGCCGCTGCCGATGCACAGGCGCCGCTGCGCCATGCCGGGCGCTACCTGTCCGAGCTCAACCAGGGCCGTTTCAGCGGCCTCAAGGCGCAGCCCGAAGCCCTGGCCATGGCACGCCAGCCCGAAGAACTGTCGAAGAAGTTTCGCTACAACCAGCGCCGCGAACTGCGTTTGCTGGAAGAGGCGGGTGGGCAGGTACGGGCCATCACCGAGTACACCAGTGCCGAGATCGCGTCGATGTATTGCGACCTGTTCCAGCGCCGCTGGGGCTTTGCGGCCACCGGTGCCGAGCGCATGGCCGAGATGGTCGAACGCCTGCGCGCGTTGCTGATCGGCTCGGTGCTGTTTCTGGAAGACAAGCCGATCGCGATCCAGCTGGTGTATCGCGTCGAGGCTCCCGAGTGGGTCAGCGTCGAGTACGTCAACGGCGGCGTCGACCCCGAGACGCGTGCGTTCAGCCCGGGCAGCGTGCTGAGCTTTCTCAACACCCAGAGCGCCTGGGAAGCCGCGCGCGCGCTGAACAAGCCGCTGCGGTTCTCCTTCGGCCGCGCCGATCGCGAGTACAAGGACCGATGGTGCAACCCCGTGCCGGTGTTTCAGGTGTGAGCCGCAAGCAGCAGTTGCTCAGGCGCCATCGGCAGCGCAAGCGCATGACGCTGGTCATTTTGCTGGTCATTCTGCTGGCCAGTGCCTGGCTCGCCTGGTGGCTGCCGCTGGTGCTCGGCGTACTGGCCTGGTCCGCTCACGAGGCCTGGTTCAGCGACCATCTGTTCTATGCGCCGGCCAGTGATTACGACTATCTCATCGACAGCGACCAGTCCTACCCCCTGCGCCTGACGCAAGGTCGATTGGGTGTGCCGGCCGGGTGCAGCCTCGAGGAGGGCGACACGCTGCTGCTCAAGGTCTGTCTGCGCGCTTCGCTGTTCGGTCGGCTGCTTGACCCGGCGGTGAGGATCGAAGGCGGCACATCCGATACACAGGTGTTCGAGCGCGGTGTGAAAGGGGTGCGTTACCTGAACCTGACCGGGCAGCACACCGCCCTTGTGGAGGGGCGACTACGTCTGCGCGGCCAGTACTGTCGGCTGGATGAACAGGTCGAGCTGTTGGTGTGCCGACATCCGGACTACCTCGCCGGGCCGTTGCTGGTGATCGCCCCGCATGCCGATGATGCCGAGCTGGCAGCCTTCGGCGCTTATGCCCAGGCCCGGGAAAGCTGGATCGTCACACTCACGGCCGGTGAAATCGAAACCGAACACTACCGGGCCATGGGCCTGGATGCAGTCGCCGCAGCTCGCCTCAAAGGCCAGTTGCGCAGCTGGGACAGCATCGCCGTGCCGCTGTGGGCCGGTGTACCGGCCGAGCGCTGCGTGCAGCTTGGCTATTTCTGCATGCAACTGGCGGCCATGCAGGCCGAGCCACTGATGGCGCAGGGGTCGCGCGAGGCGGACATGCTCGACACGCGCCTGTTCCGGCGTTTCAACCGTGTCGGCCTTGCCAGCGACGTCGATGGCGTCCCCTCCTGGCGCAATCTGGTGCAGGACCTGTGTGAACTGATCGAGCGTATTCGCCCGCAGACCATCGTGCTGCCCGAGCCGTTGCTCGATCCCCACCCCGATCATGTGTGCGCCCGCAACGCAGTGCTAGAGGCCCTTGCGCTGACGCACCATCAGCCGCGGACGCTGCTGCACTACGCCAATCACCTGCATGACAACGACCGTTGGCCAATGGGGGATGCGGGCAGCGGAGTGGCGCTGCCGCCCCACTTCCAGGGGCAGGTGGCGATGCGCCCCTGGGTGCTGGCGTTGAGCGAGGAAAAGCAATGGCACAAGGCTATGTCTTTGGGCATGATGCACGACCTGCAGCCCGGAGCCCCCTTCAAGCGTCGCCTGCGCCGCTTTTTGCAGCGCGTCCTGGCAGGGCGGCGTTGGCCGACCACTGGTGAAAACGAGTTTTTCCGCAAGGCCGTGCGCCGGCACGAGCTGTTCTGGGTCGGTGCCGAAACCGACAAGAGAGAGCAACAGTGAAAGTCCTATTTCTGGTTCAGAAAGAGCAACGGGCCATTCTGGATCGCTTGTATGAAGGCGTAGGTGCAGCCTGCGACTGTGATATCCGTTGGCTGACCGACGCCGAGCAGGACAATCTGCGCGCTTATTTCAAGCAGCACGTCAATGTCGAACAGTACGACCGGATCGTGTTTTTCCTGCGCTTCAAGAAAGAGATACGTCAGGTCGGCTTTATCCGCACCGTGCCCAATCTGGTCATTCTCGAGCACGACGCTTATCAGAACTACATCCCGTGCAAGTACACGGGCAAGTTCAGCAAGCACTACCAGCAGATACCTTGGGCGCGGGTGATCACGTCGGGGGCGGTGGTAAGCCGGCGCCTGCGTGACGAGGGCTTCGACGCGGTGTTCGTGCCCAAAGGCTACGATCAGGCGCTGCTGCGCAATGAAGGGCGCGAGCGCGACATCGAACTGGCCTTTGTCGGCAGCCTTCGCAGCGTGGCCTACTCCGGGCGCAAGGCAATGCTCGACTCGCTCGCGAGTGTCGAGAACCTTGTCGTCACGCGCACCAAATCGGGTGAGGAGTACAGCCAGACCCTCAGCCGCATCCGCTTTTTCGTCAGTGCCGATGTCGGCATGGGCGAGTACATGATCAAGAATTTCGAAGCGATGGCCTGTGGCTGCGTCTTGTTTGCCTATGACCAGGGCGACGAGGAAAACCAGGCTCTGGGTTTTGTCGATATGCACAACATCGTGCTGTATCGCGACTTGGCAGAGCTGCGAGCCAAATTGAAACAGCTGCGTGAGCAGCCCGAGCTGGCCGACGAGATCTCCCGTCGCGGGCAGCAGTTGGCCGAGACGCGTTATACGTTTCACGCCTTGGGCAAGACTATTGTCGAGACCATGCGTGCGCCGCTGCGTGCGCATGCCCAGCCTGGCTGGTGGGCACGGCTGCGCAGCGCGGTAGGCCGTTAAGGCCGTTCATCTGTCACTTATCGAGGAAGCAACATGCTCTTCAGCGAAAGCAGCGAAATCACCCTGATGGTGACCAGTTGCGGCCGGTTCGATCTACTCAAGCGCACGCTGGAAAGCTTCGACCGATTCAATACGGCGCCCATCCGGGAAGTTTTCATCACCGAAGACTCCGGTGACGAGGCAGTACGCGATTGCGTCCCTGTGCACTGGCGCGAGCACACCACCTGCATTGTCAACAACCCCAAGCTGGGCCAGTTGCGCTCGATCGATGCTGCCTACGCGCAGATCAAGACACGCTGGGTGTTCCATTGCGAGGACGACTGGGACTTCTATCGCCCAGGCTTCATCGAAGACTCCCAGGTGCTGCTGGAGGCCGACCCGCAGGCCTTGCAGGTGTGGTTGCGCAGCTTCAACCACGACCTGCAGGTGCACAGCCCTTACGTATTCCTCAACGAGCGCCAGGTGCTTCAGGGCATCGCGTTCTACCAGTTGGGCTCGCACAAGCCGGATTGGCAGGGCTTTTCCTTCAACCCCGGGTTGCGCCGCCTGGCCGACTATCAGCAGCACGCGCCGTATGCCGGGCACAGCGGTGAAAAGAGCCTTTCGCGTCTGTATGCCAGCGAAAACCGCTATGCATTGATACTGGAAAATGATGCCGTGCTGCACACGGGTTTCGGCGGACATGTCGAGTTGCCCCAGGAGAAACAGAACAAGTTGCGCCGTAAACAAAGGGATCGCTTCAAGCTGATTGGAGCGCTGGTAGTTGGAATGGTAATAGGCTGGATGTTGAATGTTATTTAGTGAGGTCCATTTGGAAAACAGCAACAGCCGTCGCTACTTTGGCGCGGCCATCATTCTGTTTCTGCTCAGCTTCATCCTGATGGACTCGTCCAAGTGGACGAACAACATCTTCTACGCGTTTATTGCTTTGCCCGGGTTGGTGTTTCTGCTCAAGGAACGGGGCGTCGGGCTGTTTCAGCACGGCCTGACCTGGGCCTGGCTGGCGTTCATGCTGTGGTTCCTCGTGCCTGCCGCCATTGCCGGCAATGGGCAGTTCTACAAGCACATCCTGTATGTCTGCGTGTTTGTGTTTGTGGTTGCCGGGCTGACGAGTCCGCAATTTTTCCGCTCGTCCGCGTTCACCCGCGCGCAGTTCTGGATCATTTTCGCCTACATCTTTGGCTACGCTACCTATGCCTACGCCACAGGCATCTTCCCCTTTGGCGAGCGTGTACGCTTGTTGCCTTCGCGCATGGAGAACATTATCTATGCCAGCATCTGGTTGCTCTGCGCCCTGGCGCTGGCCCTGCCTGCATGGGTCAGGGAGCGGCGCTGGATCGAGGCGATAGCTGCAGTGGCGCTGTCGCTGTTTGCGGTGGCGTTTGTGTTGCAAACACGTACCGCGCTGGTTGGCGCTGCCTTTCTGCTGGGCGTCTGGGCGCTGTACGGCATCCTGCGGTTCCCCAGGATTGGTTTGATCTGCGTGTCGGCGGCCGCTGCAGCCATGCTTCTGGTCTTGTGGCTGGTGCATGAGCAGCATTGGTTCCTGTCGCTGTTCGAGCGTGGCGATTCGTACCGTGTCGAACTGTTCCATATCATGGTCGGGGAATGGCGCAATTGTGGTTGGGCGCTAGGGTGCGGGGTCGACTTCAAGACCGCCAAGACCCTTCAGGACGGCCTGCCTATCCAGCACCCGCACAACGTCTTCGTGGCGATGGGGCTGTATACCGGCGGTGTCTCGCTGGTGTTGCTGCTGGCGGTGATGGGCGCGACCCTGTGGCAGGCCTGGCGCAACCGGGATCCATGGGGCATGTACCTGGCGTGCGCGCTGGTTATGCTCAACTTCGACGGCAGCAAGCTGATAGGCAACCCTGACGAACTCTGGCCACTCGTGCTGCTGCCTGCGGCGCTGGTGCTGGGGCGCGTGGCGCAGCGTCCGAGGCGCGTGCGTCTGTGATCCAGTCGACCACCTTCGGGTGGTCGATTTGTTTCAGGCCAGTGCGGCGCTCAGTTCGGCGGCGCTGCAGGTGTGCTGGTGGGCAAGGTAGGCGCTGCTGAAGGCATCGCCACCGTTGTCCAGCAACCAGGCCCGGTCCTGCGGGTAGCGCAGCATGTGCTTGAAGTTGCGCAGGCGTAGACGCTTGGTCAGCGCCTGGCGGTAGATGCGCAGGTCGGCAATATCGATCAGGCCCAGTTCGCCTTCCGGTGTGAGCACCACGTTGCCCAGGTGCGCAGAACGGAAGTAGACGCCTTTCTCGTGCAGTTGCGCGATGAATGCACCCAATTGCGCGCGCCGTCGGTCATCACTGAGCGGGTCCTCGAGCAACTGGCGCAGGGTTTGCCCCGGCAGGGGGTCGTAATGCACGGCATCCCGGGCGATTTCGGCTATTCGATACACCTGGCGCACACGCGGGCAGGGGATGCCACGTTCGGCCAGGGTGCGGCAGTTATCGGCAAAACGCTTGGCGTAGGGGTACCACGCCGCGGACGTGATCAGGCGCTTGCGGCGGAACAGCTTCAGCATCGAGCCGTCGCCCAGACGCAGCACCTTGTCTCCCGTACCGTCAGCCTCCAGGACTTGGGCGCCTTCGCGCAGGGCAAGGTAACGGGCATGTTCAAGGGCTTGCATCGATACTCCGGTGTCTGGGGCCTGAGGCTTGTTTGGCCGGCTATATTACCCCAGCACCGAGTGGCGAAAACCGCTTGTGATACAATCCCGCTTCTTTTTGATACGACGGATTCTCATGACCGCCCCTGAATCGTCCGCGCCTTCGAGCTTGAAAATCTATTTTCGACTGCTCGGTTACGTGAAGCCCTACGTGGGCATGTTCCTGGTGAGTATCCTCGGCTTCGTGATATTCGCCTCGACCCAGCCCATGCTGGCAGGCATCCTCAAGTATTTCGTCGATGGCCTGAGCAACCCCGAAGCGGTGCTGTTCCCCACCGTGCCTTACTTGCGCGACCTCCAATTGTTGCAGGCTGTGCCGCTGCTGATCGTGCTGATCGCCGCGTGGCAGGGCCTGGGCTCGTTTCTGGGCAACTATTTCCTGGCCAAGGTTTCCCTGGGTCTGGTGCACGACCTGCGGGTCGAGTTGTTCAACAAGCTGCTGGTACTGCCCAACCGCTATTTCGACAGCCACAACTCCGGACACCTGATTTCGCGCATCACCTTCAATGTGACCATGGTCACCGGCGCCGCCACCGATGCAATCAAGGTGGTGATCCGCGAAGGCCTGACCGTGGTGTTCCTGTTCGGCTATCTACTGTGGATGAACTGGAAGCTGACCATCGTGATGCTGGCGATTCTGCCGCTGATCGCCTTCATGGTCAGCAGTTCGAGCAAGAAATTCCGCAAGCAGAGCAAGAAGATCCAGGTGGCCATGGGTGACGTGACGCATGTCGCGTCCGAAACCATCCAGGGCTATCGCGTGGTGCGCAGCTTCGGGGGCGAGAACTACGAAGAGCAGCGCTTCAACAACGCCAGCCAGAGCAACACCGAGAAGCAGCTGCGCATGACCAAGACCAGCGCGGTATACACACCGATGCTGCAATTGGTGATCTACTCGGCCATGGCCGTGCTGATGTTCCTGGTGCTGTACCTGCGCGGCGACTCCACCGCCGGCGACCTGGTGGCCTACATCACCGCGGCCGGTCTGCTGCCCAAGCCGATCCGCCAGCTGTCGGAAGTCAGCTCGACCATCCAGAAGGGTGTGTCGGGGGCCGAGAGCATCTTCGAGCAGTTGGATGTGGAGCCGGAAGTCGACCACGGTACCGTCGAGCGCGACCGGGTTACCGGGCGCCTGGATGTCCGCCACCTGAGCTTCACCTACCCGGGTAGCGAGCGCCGCGTGCTCGATGACATCAGCTTCACCGCCGAGCCGGGTCAGATGGTGGCGCTGGTTGGGCGTTCGGGCAGCGGCAAGTCGACCCTGGCCAGCCTGATACCGCGTTTCTACCCGCATGCCGAGGGCGAGATCCTGCTCGATGGCGTGGAGGTGGAGCAGTACCGCCTGCGTAACCTGCGTCGGCACATTGCCCAGGTGACCCAGCATGTGACCCTGTTCAACGACACCGTGGCCAACAACATCGCCTACGGTGACCTGGCCGGTGCGCCGCGCGAGCAGATCGAGGCTGCGGCAGCCGATGCCTATGCCAAGGAGTTCATCGATCAGTTGCCTCAAGGGCTGGACACCGAGGTCGGCGAGAACGGCGTGCTGCTGTCCGGTGGCCAGCGCCAGCGTCTGGCGATCGCCAGGGCCCTGCTCAAGAATGCACCGCTGCTGATTCTGGACGAGGCCACCTCGGCCCTCGACACCGAGTCGGAGCGGCACATCCAGGCCGCCCTGGACCAGGTGATGAAAGGCCGTACCACCCTGGTGATCGCGCACCGCCTGTCGACCATCGAGAAGGCCGACCTGATCCTGGTGATGGATCAGGGGCGCATCGTCGAGCGTGGCACGCATGGCCAGTTGCTGGCCGAAAACGGCTATTACGCGCGCCTGCACGCCATGGGCCTGGATGAGCCGGCCAAGGCCGACATCACCTGAGTCACCCTGCCAGGGCGCGTTCTGCGCCCTGGTTGTCACAGCAGGTTACCGGCGCCGAACAGGCCGGTGCCAGGGCTGTGCTAATATCCCGCCCCTGTTCATTTTGTCTATATGGGTTGCCCATGAAGTTGTCCATGCCGCGTTTCGATCAAGCTCCGGTACTGGTGGTCGGGGATGTCATGCTCGACCGCTACTGGCATGGCGGTACCTCTCGCATTTCACCTGAAGCCCCGGTACCGGTGGTCAAGGTCGAGCAGATCGAGGACCGTCCGGGTGGTGCGGCCAACGTTGCGCTGAACATTGCCGCGCTGGGTGCGCCGGCCTCGCTGGTGGGCGTCACCGGCCAGGACGAGGCCGCCGACAGCCTGGCCAACAGCCTGCAGGCAGCGGGGGTTCGTTCGATCTTCCAGCGCATCGCCCATCAGCCGACCATCGTCAAGCTGCGGGTCATGAGCCGTCACCAGCAACTGCTGCGCATCGATTTCGAAGAACCCTTTGCCACCGACCCGCTGTCGCTGGGCGCCGAAGTCGACGCCCTGCTCGAAGGGGTGAAGGTGCTGGTGCTGTCCGACTACGGCAAAGGCGCATTGAAGAACCATCAGAGCCTGATTCAGGCCGCGCGGGCCAAGGGCATTCCGGTGCTGGCCGACCCCAAGGGCAAGGATTTCTCGATCTACCGCGGCGCCAGCGTCATCACGCCGAATCTGGGCGAGTTCGAGGCCATCGTCGGGCATTGCGCCGACGAGACCGAACTGGTCAGCAAGGGCGGCGAGCTGATGCGCGAGCTGGAACTGGGCGCCTTGCTGGTGACCCGAGGCGAGCACGGCATGACCTTGCTGCGCCCGGGCCATCCGGCCATGCACCTTCCGGCACGGGCGCGTGAAGTGTTCGATGTGACCGGTGCCGGCGATACCGTGATCTCCACCCTGGCGGCGGCGATCGCCGCCGGTGAGGAGCTGCCCCATGCGGTCGGTCTGGCCAACCTGGCCGCCGGCATCGTGGTCGGCAAGCTGGGTACGGCGGCCATCAGCGCGCCGGAACTGCGCCGCGCCATCCAGCGCGAAGAAGGCTCCGAGCGCGGGGTGCTGAGCCTTGAGCAGTTGCTGCTGGCCATCGACGATGCGCGGGCGCACAACGAGAAGATCGTGTTCACCAATGGCTGCTTCGACATTCTGCATGCCGGGCACGTGACCTACCTGGAGCAGGCGCGTGCGCAGGGCGACCGGTTGATCGTGGCGGTCAATGACGATGCTTCGGTCAGTCGCCTGAAGGGGCCGGGTCGCCCGATCAACAGTGTCGACCGGCGCATGGCGGTGCTGGCGGGGCTGGGGGCAGTGGACTGGGTCATCAGCTTCTCCGAAGGCACCCCGGAAAACCTGCTTGCCGAGGTCAAGCCCGACGTGCTGGTCAAGGGTGGCGACTACGGCATCGATCAGGTGGTGGGCGCCGATATCGTCAAGGCCTATGGCGGTACGGTGAAGGTGTTGGGGCTGGTGGAAAACAGCTCGACCACGGCGATCGTGGAGAAAATCCGCAAGAACTGAGTGGTTTGACCCGCGATTAGGGCCTGCAAAAACGTCCTACTTCTGCAACGCCAGCCCCAACAGCTGGCGGGCCTTGCCCGTCAGCCTTTTAAGTTTCGAGTCCGGCCTGGGCGCCACCAGCCCCTGCTGCCTCAGCCAGTCCTTCCAGCGAATCCGCTCTTCACGCACCAGCCAGCCATCCTGTCGGGCAAAGCTTTCGGCCAGGTAGATACCACGTGTACTCGCCGGCACCAATCGGTCCTTCTTCAGGGTGTACAGCTCGGCCTGCGGCTGTCCGTCTTCCAGCGGCATCAGGTACAAGTCTGGCCGGCTGCGGTTGAGGCGTGCCACCAGTTGGTCGCCCTCAAGGCGCTCGTCCACATGGAACAGGCTCAATGATTTGGCTTCCCTGGGCACTTGCAGGCGCAGGTCATAAATCAGTTGCAGTGACGCCGTGGGCAGGTGGACATAGGCTCGCGGTCGCTCGATCAGCGGCTGGTTGCCACAGCGCACCGGTCGCGCGGCCCCCGAGTGAGGGGTCAGCACGAAGGGCATCGCTTCACGGTAATGCAGCGCGTCGGCGTACGGCGCCGGCAACCAGGTGTCGTTGAAACGCCCGCCAAGCCAGCCTTCCGGGGTCTCCAGCAGGCATTCCTCGGCCACTTCCTGCACGGCCGTGTGCAAGGGCAGGTTCAGCTCCTGAGCGGGCACGTAACCGGAGATCAGCTTGAGCACCACATCACCGCGGTCCTGGCGGCGCTGGCGCACCAGTACCCAGTAGTCGCGGTTCTGCCACTGCAGGGTGAGGCGCACCGAAACGCCCAGGTTGGCTAGCTCCACGGCGAAACGCTCGGGGTCGGCCACCTGGATTGCCTTGCGCCGCTGCAGGGTCTGGGCAAAGTTCAGCGGCATGCCGATGCTCTGGTAGCTCAGGCCCTCGGGGCCGGCTTCCACATGCAGGGGCAGGGTCTTGAAGTTGCTGGGGTTCTTGCGGATCAGCGTGCGCGGCATCTCGGCTCCTTCTTGCGTTGGGGTCGGCCGCGACGGCGGCTCAGCGCTGGCTCAGGATCTTGGCGACCACGCCCACGTTGTGGGCCAGGTGCACGGGATTGATGGTGCCGACAATAGCACTGCTCACCCCGGGGTGGGCAAACAGCAGCTCGAAGCTGGCCCGCACCGGTTCGACGCCCGGGGCCAGGCAGGCATGACCGCTGGCCAGGGCCTTTTTCACCAGGATGGCCTTGCCGTGTTCGGCAGCATAGTCCAGCACCGGGCGTTCGCCCTGCTCGTCGAGGTTGTAGGTAACCATCGCGCAATCGCCTGTTTGCAGGGCCTGCAGCCCCCCTTCGACGGTTTTGCCGGACAGCCCGAAGCCGCGAATCTTGCCTTCCTGCTTGAGTCGGGCCAGGGTTTCGTACACCGCTTCCTGCTGCAGAATGCGCAGATCGTTGCCGTCGGAATGCACCAGTACAAGATCGATACAATCTGTTTCAAGGCGTTGGAGGCTGCGTTCCACCGAGCGGCGCGTGTGGGCGGCGCTGAAGTCGAAGTGCGAGTGGCCGTCGTCGAACTCTTCGCCGACCTTGCTGACGATCACCCAGTCGTGGCGCTGGCCGCGCAGCAATGGGCCCAGCCGCTCTTCGCTGCGGCCATAGGCCGGTGCGGTGTCGATCAGGTTGATGCCCAGCTCACGGGCCTGGCGCAGCAGCAGGCGGGCCTCGTCGTCGTCGGGGATGGTGAAGCCGTTGGGGTATTTGACGCCCTGGTCGCGGCCCAGCTTGACCGTGCCCAGCCCCAGCGGGGAAACGCTCAGGCCGGTGCTGCCCAGCGGGCGGTGATAGGGGTGCAGGGTCGGCAGGCTCATGGCAGCAGTTGCTCCCATACCGGTTGTGCCAGGGGCGGTTTTGGCAGGGGCGGCAGGGCAGGCAGATTGCCTGGCTTGATACCGTCACGTTCCAGGCTGTTCAGCACGCGGTCAGCGAAGTCCGGTGCCAGGGCCAGCTTGGTCGGCCAGCCCACCAGCAGGCGCTGCTGGTCGGCGAGGAAGGCGTTGTCGGGGCGCACCAGGCCCGATTGCGCGGGTTCGGCGCGGTCGACACGCACGGTGGCCCACTGCACCTGGCTGAGGTCGACCCAGGGCAGCAGCCCCGCGACCTCCTTGCGGGCGGCAGCGATCTGCGCTTCGGGTTCGCGGGCAACGCCCTCGGCTTCGGCCAGGTCGCCGCCCAGGTACCACACCCACTGGCCGTCGGCGGCCGGGTGGGTGGTCACGGTGATGCGCGGCTTGGGCCCGCCGCCCAGGCAGTGGGCGTACAGGGGCTTGAGGCTCGGGCCCTTGGCCATGACCATGTGCAGCGGTCGGCGCTGCATGGCCGGCTGGCTCAGGCCCAGGCTTTGCAGCAGCGCGGCATTGCCGGCACCGGCGCTGAGCACCACGCGCTGGGCGCGGATATCGCGGCCATCGACACGCAAGCCGACCAGTTCGTCACCTTCATGCAGTGGTTCGATGTGTTCACCGGCCAGCAGGCTGTCGTCGGCCAGCTCTGCCAGGCGCGCGAGCAGGCTCGGCACGTCCACCACCAGTTCGGCCAGGCGGTACACCTTGCCCTTGAAGGCACGGTCCTGCAGGGCAGGGGGCAACTGGTCGCCCTTGACCTGGTCGACCCGGCCGCGTACCGCCTTGCTGGCGAAGAAGCTGGTGAGGTTGCCGGCCAGGGTGCCGGGCGACCACAGGTAGTGCGCCTCGGACAGCAGGCGCACGCCGCTCAGGTCCAGTTCGCCGTTGCCGGCCAGGGCCTCGCGCCAGCGCCGCGGCATGTCGGCAATGGCCTCGGAGGCGCCGGTGAGCGCACCGTGCAGGGCGTACTTGGCACCGCCGTGGATGATCCCCTGGGACTTGAGGGTCTGCTCGCCACCGAGGCTGGCGCGTTCCACCAGCACCGTCGAGTAGCCCAGGCGGCGCAGGCGGGCATTGAGCCAGAGGCCTGCGACCCCTGCGCCGACGATCAGCACGTCGGTGGAAATAACGGATGACATGCACGCACCTCACAAGCAAAGACAGGAGCGCAGTATACAGCCTGTGAGGTTTCGTACCCTGTCGCTCATCAATGCCCGGTGGTTTTGGAGAACACCTGGATCACCACCACGCCGCCGACGATCATGGCCATGCCGAGCATGGCCGGCACATCCAGTTTCTGCCCGTAGATCACCAGCGCCGCGATGCTGATCAGCACGATGCCCAGGCCCGACCAGATGGCGTAGGCAATGCCTACCGGAATGCTGCGCACCACCAGGGTCAGCATCCAGAACGCCACGATGTAGCCGCACACCATCAGAAGCAGGGGCAGCGGCGTACTCAGGCCCTTGACCGCCTTCATCGAGGCGGTGGCAATGACTTCGGCGCAGATGGCGATGGCCAGGTAGGTATAGGCGTTCATGGTAGTCCTCTGTTCTGGTCGCGCATTCTAGAGGATGGCGCAATGGGGTAAAGTCATTACCTATCTATTCTGGAGATAGGCTGGCATGCACGGTCAATGGAACCTCGAACAGCTGCGCACCTTCGTGCGGGTCGCCGAACTGCGCTCGTTCTCGGCGGTGGCGCGTGAGCAGCGCAAGGCCCAGTCGGCGGTCAGCAACGCCATCGCGTTGTTCGAGGCCGACCTTGGGGTCACGCTGTTCGAGCGTAGCAGCGGGCGTCAGCCGCGCCTGACCGATGCCGGCCAGGCGTTGCTCGAGGAGGCACGCGAGCTGCTGCGCCAGTGCGAGCGCCTGGACGGCCGGGCGCAGGCGCTGATGCGCGGGCAGGAGGCGCAACTGCGCCTGGCGCAGGACGAGGCCATGCCCTTCCAGCCGGTGCTCGACAGCCTCGACGAGCTGGCCGTGCAGTACCCGCTGCTGGAAATCCAGGTGGCCAGCGGGGCCCAGGGCGATGTGGCGCGCAAGCTGCTGGAGCGCCGTGCCGACCTGGGCCTGATGTTTCACCACGAGCACATGCCTGCAGCGCTGGAGCGCCAGGCGCTGGGCAGCGTGGAGATGGTCACCGTGTGCGCGGTGCATCACCCGCTGGCGCAACTGGCCAGCGTCAATCGCCAGCAGCTGGCGCAGCACCGTCAGTTGCTGATCACGCCCCAGCAGAGCGGCTACCCTGGCGGCGAACCGATCAGCCCGCAGATCTGGCGCGCCGACAGCTTCTACGTGATGGCCGAGATGCTCATGCGCGGGCTGGGCTGGGCCTGGCTGCCGCGCCATGTGGTGCAGTACCCGGCCTACCAGCAGCAGATGGTGGAGCTTGCCAGCGAGTGGCGCCCGCCGGCGCTGGTGGTGGAGTTGGCGTGGCGCCGCGACGAGCCGCTGGGGCCGGCCGCGCGCTGGCTGGCCGAGCGCTTCGCAGTGCATTTGTGCGCCATTGGCTAGTACACTTCGGCGCCATGAACAGAACCCTATATACCCTGCTGTTTCACCTGGGCCTGCCGCTGGTCGCGCTGCGCCTGTACCTGCGCTCGCGCAAGGCGCCGGCCTATGCCCGGCGCATCGCCGAGCGCTTCGGCCTGAAGCTGCCGCCCCTGCAGCCGGGGGGCATCTGGGTGCATGCGGTGTCGGTGGGCGAGAGCATCGCCGCCGCGCCGATGGTGCGTGCCCTGCTGCAACGTTATCCACAGTTGCCGATCACCATCACCTGCATGACGCCCACCGGTTCCGAGCGCATCCAGGCGCTGTTCGCAAACGAGCCACGCATCCAGCACTGCTACCTGCCGTACGACCTGCCGTGGGCGGCGGCGCGGTTTCTGGAGCGTGCTCGCCCGCAACTGGCGGTGATCATGGAGACCGAGCTGTGGCCCAACCATATCCACCAGTGCGCCCGACGTGGCATACCGGTGGCGCTGGCCAATGCGCGGTTGTCGGCGCGTTCGGCCAAGGGCTATGCGCGTTTTGCCGGGTTGACCCGGCCGATGCTGGCCGAGATGAGCCTGATCGCGGTGCAGACCGAAACCGAGGCCGAGCGTTTTCGCCAGCTCGGTGCGCGGCCCGAGTGCGTGCAGGTGACCGGCTCGATCAAGTTCGACCTGACCATCGATGCGCAACTGCCGGTGCGCGCCAGGGCGCTGCGTGAAGAATGGCAGGCGCTGCAACGGCCGGTGTGGATTGCCGCAAGCACCCATGAGGGCGAGGACGAGGTAATCCTGGCAGCGCATCGGCAGTTGCTGGCGCACCATTCGGACGCGCTGCTGATGCTGGTACCGCGCCATCCGGAGCGCTTCAGCGCGGTGCATGGGCTGTGCGCAGCGCAGTTTTCCACGGTGCGCCGCTCTGGCGGGGCGCCGGTGACGGCGGATTGCCAGGTATTGCTGGGCGATACCATGGGCGAGCTGCTGTTTCTGTATGCGCTGGCGGACATCGCGTTCGTCGGCGGCAGCCTGGTGCCCAACGGCGGGCACAATCTGCTGGAGCCGGCTGCACTGGCCAGGCCAGTGTTGAGCGGGCCGCATCTGTTCAACTTTCTCGAGATCGCGGCAATGCTGCGCGAGGCGGGGGCGTTGTGCGAAGTGGATGATGCCCAGGGGCTGGCGGCCGAGGTGCGGCGCCTGATCGAGCTGCCCAGCGATGCACTGAAGATGGGCGAGGCGGGGGTCGGGGTGATGCGGGCCAATCAGGGGGCGTTGAAGCGCCTGCTGGATGGGCTGGGGAATCTGCTCAAGGCGTGAGGCCTGTTCGCCGGCAAGGTCGGCTCCTACACGGGGTGCGCAACACCTGTAGGAGCCGGCCTTGCCGGCGAAGCTGTTTCAGGGCCTTTCGAAATTGGCTTGCGCCGCCTTGGCCAGGTCCGGCGGCAGGAAGTCCTTGTCCGGGTTGTAGTCGGGCTTGAGGTAGCGACCCAGGTCATTCAGGTCTTGCGGGCTCAAGGTCCCGGCGGCCTGCTTCAGGCGCAGGTTGTCGAGGATGTAGTCATACCGGGTGTTGTTGTAGTCGCGCACCGAGGTGTACAGCTGGCGCTGTGCATCCAGCACGTCGACGATGTTGCGCGTACCCACCTGGTAACCGATTTCGGTCGCTTCCAGCGCACTCTGGTTGGAAATGATCGACTGCTTGCGCGCCTGCACCTGCTCCACGTCGGTGTTCACCGCGCGGTGCAGGTTGCGGGTGTTTTCCACCACCTGGCGACGCAGGCTCTCGCGCTGCTGTTCGCTCTGGCTCAGGCGCTGGTACGCCTCGCGCACCTGCGAGCTGGTCAGCCCGCCACTGTAGATCGGGATGTTCAGCTGCAGGCCGATGCTGGTCTGCTCCACGTCGCCGCGGTAGTTCTGGCCCGTCAGGTTGGGGTTGCTGAAGCCCAGGCTGTCGTTGTCACCCTTCTGGTAGCGCGCCACCGCGTCCACCGTCGGCGCGTGCCCGGCCTTGCGCTGGCGCAGGGTTTCCTCGGCCGCGTTGACCGCGTAGTTGGTGGCCTGCAGGTTCAGGTTCTGCTTTGCGGCGGTTTCTACCCAGGCCTTGGCGTCATTGGGCGTGGGTACCTGCACCGGCAGGGTGTGCACGATGCCCTGCACCGAGTTGTAGTCGCGGTTGGTCAGGGTCACCAGGGCCTCGAAGGCGTCGTCCACCTGGCGCTGCGCAACGATGCGGTTGGCCCGCGCGGTGTCGTAGCTGGCCTGGGACTGCAGCACGTCGGTCTTGTCCGACAGGCCTACATCGAAGCGCTCGTTGCTCTGGTCGAGCTGGCGCTTGAACGCGGCTTCTTCGGCCTTGGTCGAAGCCAGGGTGTCCTGGGCGCGCAGCACGGCGAAGTAGTTCTCGGCACTTTGCAGAATCAGGTTCTGTTCGGTGGCCGACAGCTCCAGCGCCGCCTGTTCGTTCACCGCTTCGGCTGCCTGCAACTGGAACCAGCGGTCGGCGCGGAAGATCGGCTGGGCCAGGGTGGCCTGCCAGGAGTTGCCGCTGCGGTTGGCGGTGATCGAGGGGTGATCGATCTTCGTACGGCTGTTCATCATCTCGGCGCCGGCCGAGAGGTTGGGCAGCAGGCCGGCACGGGCCTGGGGCACCACTTCCTTGCGGGCGCCGTAGTCGGCGCGGGCAGCGGCCAGGTCGGCGTTGTTGTTCACCGCTTCCTGATACACGCTGACCAGATCGGTGCGTACCGACAGGGGCGGTTCTGCTGCCCAGGCCATTCCGTTGGTAGCACACGACACGGCGAGGGCCAGTGAAAGTTTGCGCAGCATAGGGCAGTCCTTGAACGGTTGAGTATTTCTGAACCGATGAGTGTAGTTGCGCAGGCATTTTGCAACAATCCGCTATTTGCGCCTTTTATCATGCTTGTGCTTGGACTGTTGGCGTTTCGCGTCGCACCGGTCTATGCTGGGCGCGTTCTTGTCGGGGTGCCTTGCGTTGAGGCTGAGATCGGATAATTCCGGATCCCGTTGAACCTGATCAGGTTAGCGCCTGCGTAGGGAACAAGATTGCTCGTCTCCCGCGAGCCCTCTTGTGTCGGCTGCGGGATTGTCATTTCAGCTTTTTGGCTGGTGTGGCATCTTCCGTTTTCGGCACAGCACCAGCCCTGGTGCGCCCGTGCCTTTCAGGTTCACTCCGACTGCCAACCCGTCTGGAGAGCCTGTGATGAGCCAAAAACAAAAATACCCCGCGCACCTGAGTGAATCGGCCAAGGTCGACGAGCAGTCCGTGCAGCCGTTCACCCGTTCGCGCAAGATCTACGTGCAGGGCTCGCGCCCCGATATCCAGGTGCCGATGCGCGAAATCAGCCTGGACGACACCCCCACCGATTTCGGCGGCGAAGCCAACGCGCCAGTGCTGGTGTACGACACCTCCGGCCCCTACACCGACCCCACCGTGCAGATCGACGTGCGCAAGGGCCTGGGCGATGTGCGCTCGGCCTGGATCGACGCGCGCGGCGACACCGAGCGCCTGGCCGGGCTGTCCTCCAGTTTCGGCCAGATGCGCCTGAACGACGTGGAACTGACCAAGCTGCGCTTTGCCCACGTGCGCAACCCGCGCCGGGCCAAGGCCGGCGCCAACGTCAGCCAGATGCACTACGCGCGCCAGGGCATCATCACCGCCGAGATGGAGTACGTGGCCATCCGCGAGAACATGAAGCTGCAGGAGGCCCGCGCCGCCGGCCTGCTCGACCAGCAGCACGCCGGGCACAGCTTCGGCGCAAGCATCCCCAAGGAGATCACCGCCGAATTCGTGCGCGAGGAAGTCGCTCGCGGCCGCGCGATCATTCCGGCCAACATCAACCATGTGGAGCTGGAGCCGATGATCATCGGCCGCAATTTCCTGGTGAAGGTCAACGGCAACATCGGCAACAGCGCGCTGGGCTCCTCCATCGAGGAAGAAGTGGCCAAGCTGACCTGGGGCATCCGCTGGGGCTCGGACACGGTAATGGACCTGTCCACCGGCAAGCACATCCATGAAACCCGCGAGTGGATCATCCGCAACTCGCCGGTGCCGATCGGTACGGTGCCGATCTACCAGGCACTGGAGAAGGTCAACGGCGTGGCCGAGGACCTGACCTGGGAGCTGTTTCGCGACACCCTGATCGAACAGGCCGAGCAGGGCGTGGACTACTTCACCATTCATGCCGGCGTGCTGCTGCGCTACGTGCCGCTGACCGCCAAGCGCGTGACCGGCATCGTCAGCCGCGGCGGCTCGATCATGGCCAAGTGGTGCCTGGCGCATCACAAGGAAAACTTCCTCTACACCCATTTCGACGAAATCTGCGAAATCATGAAGGCCTACGACGTCAGCTTCTCGCTGGGCGACGGCCTGCGCCCAGGCTCGATCGCCGATGCCAACGACGCGGCGCAGTTCGGCGAGCTGGAGACCCTGGGCGAGCTGACCAAGATCGCCTGGAAGCATGACGTGCAGTGCATGATCGAAGGCCCCGGCCACGTGCCGATGCAGTTGATCAAGGAGAACATGGACAAGCAGCTCGAGTGCTGCGACGAGGCGCCGTTCTACACCCTGGGCCCGCTGACCACCGACATCGCGCCGGGGTACGACCACATCACCTCGGGCATCGGTGCGGCGATGATCGGCTGGTTCGGTTGCGCGATGCTCTGCTACGTGACGCCCAAGGAGCACCTGGGGCTGCCGAACAAGGACGACGTCAAGACCGGCATCATCACCTACAAGATCGCCGCGCACGCGGCGGACCTGGCCAAGGGGCACCCGGGCGCGCAGATCCGCGACAACGCCTTGAGCAAGGCGCGGTTCGAGTTCCGCTGGGAAGACCAGTTCAACCTGGGCCTGGACCCGGACACCGCACGCTCGTTCCACGACGAGACCCTGCCCAAGGATTCGGCCAAGGTCGCGCACTTCTGCTCGATGTGCGGGCCCAAGTTCTGCTCGATGAAGATCACCCAGGAAGTGCGTGAATACGCCGCCAACCAGCCGGTCGAGGTGGCGGTAGAAGAGGGCATGCGCGAGCAGGCCGAGCGGTTCCGCCAGGAAGGCAGCCAGTTGTACCAGAAGGTCTGAAAGCATCGCGGGTCAAGCCCGCTCCCACAGGTATGCCGCTGCCCTAGAGATCAGCGATACCCCGTGGGAGCGGGCTTGACCCGCGAAAGGGCCTTCCATCCAACCCACATTTCCTGCCGAGTCTTCATCGTGAGCACACCCAGCCACTACTCCCCCGATTCCCCCATTCCCGACAGCCAGCGCGTCTTCGGCGCGCGGGACCTGTTCTCCCTGTGGTTCTCCCTCGGCATCGGCCTGATGGTGCTGCAGACCGGCGCCTTGCTCGGCCCCGGCCTGGGCCTGTCCGGGGCGCTGCTGGCCATCACCCTCGGCACGCTGGTCGGCGTTCTGCTGCTGGCCGCCGCCGGCGTCATCGGCAGCGACACCGGCCTGTCGGCCATGGGCACCCTGCGCCTGAGCCTGGGCCGCCACGGCGTGGCGCTGCCGGCCATTCTCAACCTGCTGCAACTGGTTGGCTGGGGCGCGTTCGAAATCATCGTGATGCGCGACGCCGCCAGCCTGCTGGGTGCGCGGGCCTTCGGCGCCGACAGCCTGTGGGTCAGCCCGCTGCTGTGGGCACTGTGCTTCGGCGCCCTGGCCACCGCGCTGGCGGTGGCCGGCCCGCTGACCTTCGTGCGCCGCATTTTGCGCAAATGGGGCATCTGGCTGCTGCTGGGCGCCTGCCTGTGGCTGACCTGGAACCTATTCGCCAAGGCCGACCTGGCTGCCCTGTGGGCCCGCGCCGGGGACGGCTCGATGTCGCTGGGGGTGGGCTTTGACATCGCCATCGCCATGCCGCTGTCGTGGCTGCCGCTGATTGCCGACTACTCGCGCTTCGGCAGGCATTCGGGGCAGGTGTTCGTGGGTACCGCACTGGGCTACTTCATCGGCAACCTGTGGATGATGAGCCTGGGCGTGGCCTACATCCTGGCCTTCGCCACCGATGGCGAAGCCAGCACCCTGCTGCTGGCGCTGGCCGGCGCAGGCTTTGGCATCCCGCTGTTGCTGGTGCTGCTCGACGAGTCGGAAAAGGCCTTTGCCGACATCCACTCGGCGGCGGTGTCCAGCAGCCTGCTGTCAGGCGTGAAGGTCGAGCACCTGGCACTGGTGATCGGCGTGGTGTGCACCCTGATCGCCTGCTTCGCGCCGCTTGGCCAGTACGAGAACTTCCTGCTGCTGATCGGCTCGGTGTTCGCGCCGCTGTTCGGTGTGGTGCTGAGCGACCACTACGTGCTGCGCCGGCGTCGCCTGCCGGGTGTGGTCGACGGCCTGCACTACGGGGCGCTGGTGGCGTGGGCCTGTGGCGTGGCGACCTACCATGTGCTGGCGCATTACGCCGCGGACGTTGGCGCCACCCTGCCAGCCTTGTTGCTGGCAGGGGCGCTGCATCTGTTGCTGGGCTTCAACCGCGGCCGGGAAACAGCTCGGGCCTGATCACGCCGTTCAGGCGCGGGTAGGGGATCTTGAGCTCGATGTGGCCCATGGAGTACGGGGCGATGGCATACACCTCGTACTTCACCACCACCGCGCCGTAGGTCAGGGCGACGTGCGGTGACTTCTGGAATGGCCAGTTCTTCACGAACTCGGCGTCCTTGTCCATGCCGGTGCTGATCAGCCAGCCCTTGTGGGCCTCTTCGACGGTCTTCCAGAAGGTCGCCTCCTGGCCCGGCACCAGCATGTCCTGCAGGGTCAGCACCTTGTCCTGCTGGCGCGAATAGTTGATGAAGCCGCGCCCCGGCATGCCGTGCGCGCCGCCGGTGTCCAGGTAGCTGGACAACTCGATGATCACCAAGCCGTCATGCTGCTCGCGTACCTTGGCCTGCAGGTAGCTGCTGTTGCGGCTCTGGGCCGATTGCAGGTAGCTGTCCTCGTAGGACTTGAGCGAGGCCGGCAACGGTGCGCCCTCGCCATCGCTGGTGAGCTTGAGCAGGCTGCGCTCGACGATCGCATCGAGCTTGGGGTTGGTGGGGAAGTGCACCGTGTCGATGTTCACCAGCGGGCAGTCGGCTGCGGTGCAGCCCGGCTTGATGTGCTCCCACCTGTCGCGCTTGACCTCGAGCGGCACGCGCATGTTGGGCTGGAACAGGCTCTGGCAGGCGCCCAGGGTCAAGGCCAGGGCGGTCACGCAGGCTAATTTCGCAAGTGACATGATGATCCTTGTAGTGCAACGGTAATCGGGCTTGGACCGTCGGCAATGCCGTCGGTTCGCCACTAAGCTGACAAGAAAGGCTGCGCCTATCCTCGCAGCCCGCACGATTGTTTTAAAGGGGTGAAACCGCGCAGTGTGCAGGTTAGGATGGCGCGACGTGGTAATGGGGTAACGAGGTATCCATGACAGACAAGCCAAAGGCCATGCCGACCGACGTACAGATCGTGCGGCGCGAAAACTGCTTCAAGGGCTTTTACCGGCTCGACCGGCTGCACCTGCGCCACGAGCTGTTTGCCGGCGGCATGGGCCGCGAGATCAGCCGTGAGCTGTTCGTGCGCCACGACGCAGTGTGCGTGCTGCCCTATGATCCGCAGCGTGACGAAGTGGTGCTGATCGAGCAGTTTCGTGTCGGCGCCATGGGCAAGGTCGACAACCCCTGGCTGGTGGAACTGGTCGCCGGTCTGATCGACAAGGACGAACAGCCCGAGGAGGTTGCGCACCGCGAGGCGCAGGAGGAAGCTGGGCTGACATTCAGTGCGCTGTGGCCGATGACCAAGTACTTTCCGTCGCCCGGCGGCAGCGATGAATTCGTGCACCTGTACCTGGGGCGTTGCCACAGCGACGGCGCAGGCGGCCTGCACGGGCTGGAAGAAGAGGGCGAAGACATTCGCGTGAAGGCCTGGGCGTTCGAGGATGCGTTGCAGGCCGTGCGCGATGGGCGCATTGCCAATGCCGCGAGCATCATTGCCCTGCAATGGCTGGCGTTGAACCGTGATGAAGTCAGGGGGCTGTGGTCGTGAATCTGTTGCGCGAGCGCTACCGGGTCGATCTGGTCGGCTTGCAGGCTGCCTGCGAGGCCAACTATGCGCGCCTGATGCGACTGTTGCCCGACATGCGCACCACCCAGAGCTCGCGCCGCATCGGCATGACCCAGGGTGACCAGATGCTCGGCGTGCTGGTGCTCGACGTGGTGCTGGCCTGCCCTTACACCACCACCCTGCGCGTGCGCCAGGAGCACAGCCTGCCGTGGCTGCCGGTGCCGCAGCTGGAGGTGCAGGTGTACCACGACGCGCGCATGGCCGAGGTGGTCAGTGCCGAGCATGCGCGGCGCTTTCGCAGTGTCTACCCATACCCCAATGCGGCCATGCACCAGCCGGACGAAAAGGCCCAGCTCAACCTGTTCCTGGGCGAGTGGCTGAGCCATTGCCTGGCCTGCGGCCACGAACTGGAAGCGGTTCGCTGAAAATGTGACCGGTGTCGTGGGCTCGGGGTTTGCCGTTGCCTGCATTCCCACCATAATCGTGCAGAATCCGCCCAAGGAGACGGCCTTGCCGCACTCGATCATCCCTTCCCGTGACGCCTCGGTGCTGCTGGTGCAGCTCTCCGACAGTCATCTGTTCGCCGAAGCCGAAGGCACGCTGCTGGGCATGAATACCCGCGACAGCCTGCGCCGTGTGGTCGAGCGGGTACTCGACGAACAGCCGGTGGTCGACCTGGTGCTGGCCACCGGCGACCTGTCGCAGGATGGCAGCGTCGAATCCTATCTGCAGTTTCTGGCCCTCAGCGGCAGGATTCCGGCCCCAGCCCGCTGGCTGGCCGGCAATCACGACGAACCGTTCCCCATGGCGCAGGTGGCACGCGGCAGCGCGCTGCTCGAGCCGGTGGTGGATGCCGGCGCCTGGCGGGTGATCATGCTCAACTCGGCCGTGTGCGGCTCGGTGCCGGGGCTGCTGGCAGACGATCAGCTGCAACTGCTCAGGCAGGCCCTGGAGGCCGCACCGCAGCGCCATTGCCTGATCTGCTTCCATCACCAGCCGGTTTCCATCGATTGCGCCTGGATGGCGCCCATCGGGCTGCGCAACGCCGATGCGCTGTTCGACCTGCTCAAGGGTTATCCACAGGTGCGCGCGCTGCTCTGGGGGCATATCCACCAGGAGTGGGACCAGCTGCGTGACGGTGTGCGTCTGCTCGCCTCGCCGTCCACCTGCATTCAGTTCGAGCCGGGCAGTGAAGACTTCAAGGTGGGCGACCAGGCCCCGGGGTATCGCTGGCTGCGCCTGCATGACGACGGCAGGCTCGAGACCGGGGTCTCGCGCGTGACCGACTTTGCCTTCACCGTCGATTACGGCAGCAGTGGGTACTGAGCGCTGCAAGCTGCAAGTGAACGCGAATATCACCGCCCGGTTGTAACCTGATGTTTGAAAGTTGCCGCTCAAGGCTTCTCGAACAGGCTAAACTGCGCGTCTTTTGTGCTCGTTGCGACGGGCGTTGCATGGGCATCGGGGGCGATCATGTCGGGTTCGATTCTTTATATCCACGGGTTCAACAGTGCGCCCAGTTCGACCAAGGCCAGCCAGCTGAGCAGTGTGATGCAGCAGCTGGGGCTGGCCGGGCAGCTGCGCGTGCCCCTGCTGGACAACCATCCGCGCCAGGCCGTGGCGCAGCTTGAACGTGCCATCGCCGAGCTGGGTTCGCCATTGCTGGTCGGCAGCTCGCTCGGGGGCTACTATGCCACCCACCTGGCCCAGCGCCACGGGCTCAAGGCCTTGCTGATCAACCCGGCCGTCAATCCGCACCAGCTGTTCGACGGCTACCTGGGCCCGCAGCAGAATTTCTACACCGGGGAAACCTGGGAGCTGACACTGGACCACGTGCAGGCCCTGGCCGAGCTGGAAGTGCCCGCACCGAGCGACCCCGAGCGCTTTCAGGTATGGCTGCAGACGGGCGATGAAACCCTGGACTACCGCCGTGCCCAGGCCTTCTATCGGGCCTGTGCGCTACGCATCGAGGCCGGTGGCGACCACAGCTTCCAGGGCTTCGCGCAGCACCTGCCGGCCATGCTGAGCTTTGCCGGCATTGCACCGCAGGTGTACCAGGCATTCGATTTTTCTGTACTTTGACTGATTATTTTCACCTACGACTGACGACGAGAACCCATGGCCAATCCCAGCGCTAGCGCCTATAACGCAGACGCCATCGAAGTCCTCTCCGGCCTTGACCCGGTGCGCAAGCGCCCGGGCATGTACACCGACACCAGCCGGCCCAATCACCTGGCCCAGGAAGTCATCGACAACAGCGTCGACGAAGCGCTGGCCGGCCACGCTCGCACCGTGCAGGTCATCCTGCATGCAGACCATTCGCTGGAAGTGTCCGACGACGGTCGCGGCATGCCCGTGGACATCCACCCCGAAGAGGGCGTGTCGGGCGTCGAGCTGATCCTCACCAAGCTGCACGCCGGCGGCAAGTTTTCCAACAAGAACTACCAGTTCTCCGGCGGCCTGCACGGGGTGGGCATCTCGGTGGTCAACGCCCTGTCCAACCAGGTACGGGTACGGGTCAAGCGCGACGGCAACGAGTACCAGATGACCTTCGCCGACGGCTTCAAGGCCACCGAGCTCGAAGTGATCGGTACCGTCGGCAAGCGCAACACCGGTACCAGCGTGTACTTCGCGCCCGATCCCAAGTATTTCGACTCGCCCAAGTTTTCCATCAGCCGCCTCAAGCATGTGCTCAAGGCCAAGGCCGTACTGTGCCCGGGGCTGCTGGTCAGCTTCGAGGACAAAGGCACCGGCGAGAAGGTCGAGTGGCATTACGAGGACGGCCTGCGCTCGTACCTCGAAGACTCGGTAAGCGAGTTCCTGCGCCTGCCCGACGCGCCGTTCTGCGGCAGCCTGGCGGGCAACAAGGAGGCCGTGGACTGGGCCTTGCTGTGGCTGCCCGAAGGCGGCGACAGCGTGCAGGAAAGCTACGTCAACCTGATTCCCACCGCCCAGGGCGGCACCCACGTCAACGGCCTGCGCCAGGGCCTGCTCGATGCCATGCGCGAGTTCTGCGAGTTCCGCAACCTGCTGCCGCGCGGGGTCAAGCTGGCCCCCGAGGACGTGTGGGAGCGCATCAGCTTCGTGCTCTCGATGAAGATGCAGGAGCCGCAGTTCTCCGGCCAGACCAAGGAGCGCCTGTCGTCCCGCGAGGCCGCCGCATTCGTTTCCGGCGTGGTCAAGGATGCCTTCAGCCTGTGGCTCAACGCCCACCCCGAAGTGGGCATGCAACTGGCGGAACTGGCGATCAACAACGCCGGGCGCCGGCTCAAGGCCAGCAAGAAGGTCGAGCGCAAGCGCGTGACCCAGGGCCCGGCACTGCCGGGCAAGCTGGCCGACTGCGCCGGGCAGGACCCGATGCGCGCCGAGCTGTTCCTGGTCGAGGGTGACTCGGCCGGTGGTTCGGCCAAGCAGGCGCGCGACAAGGAGTTCCAGGCCATCCTGCCGCTGCGCGGCAAGATCCTCAACACCTGGGAAGTCGACGGCGGCGAAGTGCTGGCCAGTCAGGAAGTGCACAACATCGCGGTGGCCATCGGCGTCGACCCCGGTGCTACCGACATGAGCCAGCTGCGCTACGGCAAGATCTGCATCCTGGCTGACGCCGACTCCGACGGCCTGCACATCGCCACCTTGCTCTGCGCCCTGTTCGTGCAGCACTTCCGCCCGCTGGTGGAGGCCGGCCACGTGTACGTGGCGATGCCGCCGCTGTACCGCATCGACCTGGGCAAGGAGATCTACTACGCCCTGGACGAGGCCGAGCGCGACGGCATCCTCGACCGCCTGGTGGCCGAGAAGAAGCGCGGCAAGCCGCAGGTCACCCGATTCAAGGGCCTGGGCGAGATGAACCCGCCGCAGCTGCGTGAAACCACCATGGACCCGAACACCCGGCGCCTGGTGCAGTTGACCCTGGAAGACCTCGAAGGCACCCGCGAGATCATGGACATGCTGCTGGCCAAGAAACGTGCGGGCGACCGCAAGAGCTGGCTGGAGTCCAAAGGCAACCTGGCCGAGGTACTGGCTTGATCGCTCGGTGCCTGGCAGCGCTGTTGTCACTGCTGGGCGTGCCGGCGCTGGCCGAAACCTGGCCGGAGCTGGCGATGCAGAGCGAGCATCCGGTAGAGGGCATGCGTGGCGGCAACCTGTCGGGGCTGGCCCTGTGCAACGGCGAGCTCTGGACCGTCTCGGACCGCGACGACGACCTGCTGTACCGCCTGGACACCACCCAGACGGTGTGGCAGGCCGAAGGTATTCGCCTGGAGGTGCCGCCGGTGCCGGACAGCGGCCTGCCCTGGGGCCTGCGCTCGAGCAACTGGGCAATGTCCTACGTGCGCGGCGGCGAGCTGGATTTCGAAGGCATCAGTTGCGATGCCGCAGGCAATCACTACCTGGTCAGCGAAACCCATGTGGCGGTGCTCAAGGTACCGGTCGCAGGCGACCCCAGCTGGCTGAAGATCGACCCGAGCATGGTCCGCCAGGCGCGCGCCAGCGGCATGCTGCTGCACTTCAATGCATTGTTCGAAGGCATCGCCGTGAACCCGGCCGGCGATCGCCTGTGGCTGGCCGCCGAGCGCGAGCGCCGCGGGCTGATTTCGATCAATCGCCAGCAGACCACCTGGCACTGCGGTGATGGCTGCGTGCTGCTCAGCGAGGCCGGCACCGAGATGCAGCCTGCGCAGATGCCCAATGCCCGCGAGCGGCCCCGGGATTTTGCCGACCTGGCGCTGTTCGAAGGCAAGCTGTTCACCCTGGAGCGCAACGCCTACCGTATCTGCCGGCGTGATGCCGACACTGGAAGCGTGGAGCGCTGCTGGTCGTTCGCTGCCGATGCCCTGATCGAATCGCGGCAGTATTCGCAGCCGTTCGGCCTGGCCGAGGCCCTGGTGATCGATGCCAAAGGCGCCTGGATAGGCCTGGACAACAACGGCGGTCGCCGCGCCGATGGCGAAAACCGCCCGATCGTGTGGCGCTTTGAAGCGCCCCAGGGCGGCTGGAGCGCCAAACCGTGAGCCAGGCACCGGGCAAGCGTGCCGGCCGGGTGATGCTGGTGCTGGCGTGGGCGGCCGGCCTGTTCCTGGCCACGCGCTTTTTCGGCGACTGGGAACAGCGCCAGGCCAACCCCAACAGCCAGATCAGCTCGCAGCACGGCGATGGCTATGTCGAGGTGCGGCTGCTGGGCAATGGCCAGGGGCATTTTGTGGCCGACGGTCTGATCAACGGCCAGGCCGTGCATTTTCTGCTGGATACTGGCGCCACCGACGTGGCGATCCCCGAGAGCCTGGCCCGGCAGTTCAGCCTGGAGCGTGGTGTGCCCGTGACCCTGAGTACCGCCAATGGTCGTACCGAGGGCTATCGCACCCGCCTCGACAGCCTGCAACTGGGCGATATTCTGCTGCGCGACGTACGCGCCCTGGTGGTGCCGGGGCTGGACGGCGAGCAGGTACTGCTGGGCATGAGTGCCCTGAAACAACTCGAATTTACCCAGCGCGGCGGCACCTTGCTGCTGCGCCAGACCTTGAAATGATGAGGCCCGCATGAGCGACTCCCTTGATCTCAGCCTCGATGGCGTAGAGCGCCGGTCACTGGCTGACTTCACCGAACAGGCCTACCTCAACTATTCCATGTACGTGATCATGGACCGTGCGCTGCCGCATATCGGCGACGGTTTGAAGCCGGTGCAGCGACGCATCGTCTACGCCATGAGCGAACTGGGCCTGGACGCCGATTCCAAGCACAAGAAATCGGCGCGTACCGTCGGTGACGTGCTCGGCAAGTTCCACCCGCATGGCGATTCGGCCTGCTATGAAGCCATGGTGCTGATGGCGCAGCCCTTCAGCTATCGCTACACCCTGGTCGACGGCCAGGGCAACTGGGGTGCGCCGGACGATCCCAAATCCTTCGCGGCCATGCGCTACACCGAAGCGCGCCTGTCGCGCTATTCCGAGGTGCTGCTCAGCGAACTGGGCCAGGGCACTGCGGACTGGGGCCCGAACTTCGACGGTACCCTCGACGAGCCCCTGGTGTTGCCGGCACGTTTGCCGAACATCCTGCTCAATGGCACCACCGGTATCGCCGTGGGCATGGCCACCGACGTGCCGCCGCACAACCTGCGCGAAGTGGCCACCGCCTGCGTGCGCCTGCTCGACGAGCCCAAGGCCACGGTCGAACAGCTGTGCGAGCACATCCAGGGCCCGGACTACCCGACCGAAGCAGAGATCATCACCCCGCGAGCCGACCTGCTGAAAATCTACGAAACCGGCCGTGGCTCGGTGCGCATGCGCGCCGTGTACCACATCGAGGACGGCGACATCGTGGTCACCGCGCTGCCGCACCAGGTGTCGGGCGCCAAGGTGCTGGAACAGATCGCCGCGATGATGCAGGCCAAGCCGTCCAAGGCGCCGCAGGTGGCCGACCTGCGTGACGAATCGGACCACGAGAACCCGTGCCGCATCGTGATCATCCCGGTGCACAGCCGCGTCGACCACGAAGCGCTGATGCAGCACCTGTTCGCCAGTACCGACCTTGAGTCCAGCTACCGGGTCAACATCAACATCATCGGCCTGGACGGCAAGCCGCAGTTGAAGAACCTGCGCACGCTGCTGGTCGAGTGGCTGCAGTTCCGCGTGCAGACCGTGCGCCGTCGCCTGCAGTTCCGCCTGGACAAGGTGGAGCGTCGCCTGCACCTGTTGGACGGCTTGCTGATCGCCTACCTCAACCTGGATGAAGTGATCCACATCATCCGTACCGAGGAGCACCCGCGGGCCAGGTTGATCGAGCGCTTTGCATTGAGCGAGATCCAGGCCGACTACATTCTCGACACGCGCCTGCGCCAGTTGGCCCGTCTGGAAGAGATGAAGCTGCGCAACGAGCAGGACGAACTGCTCAAGGAACAGGCCAAGTTGCTGGCGCTGCTGGGCAGCGAAGCCAAGCTCAAGAAACTGGTGCGCACCGAACTGCTGCAGGACGCCGAAACCTATGGCGACGACCGTCGCTCGCCGATCGTCGAGCGCGCCGAAGCCCGTGCGATGACCGAGCACGACCTGCTGCCCAACGAAAAGGTCACGGTGGTGCTGTCCGAGAAGGGCTGGGTACGTTCGGCCAAGGGCCACGACATCGATGCCACCGGGCTCTCGTACAAGGCCGGTGACGGCTTCAAGACCGCAGCCGCGGGGCGCTCGAACCAGTACGCGGTGTTCATCGACTCCACCGGCCGCAGCTACTCGGTGCCGGCGCATACGCTGCCGTCGGCACGGGGCCAGGGTGAACCGCTGACCGGTCGCCTGACCCCGCCGCCCGGTGCTTCGTTCGAGTGCGTGCTGATGCCCGAGGATGACGGCTTGTACGTGATTGCCTCCGATGCCGGCTACGGCTTCGTGGTCAAGGGCGAAGACCTGCAGGCCAAGAACAAGGCCGGCAAGGCCCTGTTGAGCCTGCCGAACAACGCCAAGGTGATCCTGCCGCGCCCGGTGGGCAACCGCGAGCAGGACTGGCTGGCGGCGGTGACCACCGAAGGGCGCCTGCTGGTGTTCAAGATCAGCGACCTGCCACAGCTGGGCAAGGGCAAGGGCAACAAGATCATCGGCATTCCGGGCGACCGCGTGGCCAGTCGTGAAGAATTTGTCACCGACCTGGCAGTGATTCCCGAAGGTTCGACCCTTGTATTGCAGGCCGGCAAGCGTACCCTGTCGCTCAAGGGCGATGACCTGGAGCACTACAAGGGCGAGCGTGGGCGGCGTGGCAACAAGCTGCCGCGCGGCTTCCAGCGGGTCGATGCGCTGCTGGTGGAAAACGTCGAATAAGCGACCTGGTGGCCGCAAACGGGTATTTTAGTGACCGTTTGCGGCTTAAACACTGGAGTCGCACGGAACTTTCGCGGATGATAGGCCCCTTGTGGTGCCAGCGTAGCTGTGTGCCCGACGTATTCATGAGTATCACTGCGGCAAGCCGTGTGGCGGCCGCCTGGATGGGATGATGACTTTTCTGCGCCTTCCATTTGTTCTACTGCTCAGTGGCGTGCTGGGCTTGGCCGGGTGCAGCATGCACCAGCCGGTAGCGCTGTATCAGCTCGACAGTGGCGAGCCGGGGCAACCTGGCCAGAGCAACGGCATGGCCGTGGTGCTGGGGCCGGTCTCGGTGGCCGACTACCTGCAACGCGAAACCCTGCTGCAACGCCAGCGTGACGGCAGCCTGACGGCGGCGACCGATGGTCGCTGGGCGGGCAGCCTGTCGGCCGATATCGACCAGTTGCTGGTGCGCCAGCTGGCCTGGCGCCTGGACAGCCAGCGTGTGGTGCTGGCACCGGCCAGCACCGGGTTCAACCCGGATGTGCAGGTGCTGCTGTCGATCACGCGCCTGGACTCGGGCGTTGGCCAGCCGGCGATCCTCGATGCCCAGTGGCGCTTGCTTGATCGTCGTGGCCAGGTGCGTGACAACCGCATCGTGCATTTCGAGCAGCCCCATGAAGGCAGCTCGGCGGCGCAGGTACAGGCGCAGGGGCAACTGCTTCAGCGTCTGGCCGAGCAGCTGAGCGTGGCGTTGAAGCCGTTGGCCAATCAGCCGCCGATCGTGCAGGAACAGCCGAAGAAGGCCACGCCGGTACAGCAGGTGCGCAAGGAGCCGGAGAAGCCGAAGATTCCGATGGCGACACCGATTCGTACCGAGATGGAAGTGTTCCGGTTTTAACCGGCCACAAAAAAGCCCGCAGCGATGCGGGCTTTTTTGTGGCCGGTTGAAACCGGCTCCTACGGGGCCTCAGGTCTTGATCTGGCGCTCGTGCATCCGTGCCAGCTGGCGCTCCAGCATCGACGGATACGGCTCCATCAGGCGCTCCACACAGCACGCCCCTTCAGGGCTGGCAATCGGGCGGATGCGGGCACGCTGGCGAATCAGCGCATCATCACTGACCTTGCGCTCCACCAGCAGCAGGTTGCGGCTGTGTTGCGACAACGCCAGGGCATCCTGGGCCTTGTCGGTCAGCAGCAGGTCGATCTGGCTCAGGCCATGCAGGTCTTCACCCAGCGCCAGGCCCAGCTGCAATTGCAGGGTAATCCCGCTGTCGGCCACTTCCACCTGCAACGCATGCCCCAGGGCACGCAGCAGTTCGCCACAGCAGATGGCGTTGGTCAGGTAGTCCTCGCCGCTTTCCGAGCTGTGGAACAGCAGCAGCGTGCTGCCATCGTTGAGTGTGTGCACTTCGCTTTCATACAGCGACGCGGCCTGGTCGAGGCAGTCGCGGTAGCGGTCCAGCAGTTCGGTCAGACGTGCCCGAGGCAGGCGGCGCAGTTGCTCCTGGGAGCCCAGTTGCACCGCCAGCACCGCACTGGCCTGCGGCTCGCGTGGCGCAGCGGGTACTACAGCCTGCGGCGCGGCATCGCTGTCGTCGCGCAGGTCGGCAAACGCCTCGTCGTCGTCTTCATCATGCGCTACTGGCCTGGGCAGCGCCGGCTTGGGCTCCAGCGCCGGCTCGCGCAGGTTGCGCACCTGCAAGGCCGGCTGCGCTTCATGTTCGTCGTAGTCGTCTTCTTCCTCGGGCTCTGCTTCAGGCTCCGGCGGTGGCGGGGCAAAGCGCGAATGCAGCTGGCGCGCCAGGTCGCCGATCTCGTCCTGGCGGTCGGTGGCCGGGGTGTAGGCATCCAGGTCGCGCAGCCACACCCGCAGTTGCAGCAGCGGCGTCGAAATAAAGCGCCCCAGGCGCAGGCTCAAGGCCAGAGCAAGAGCCAGCAGGATCGCCGCCAGAATGCCCATGCTCTGCAGGCTGATGGTCAGCGGCTGCTGGAACTGGCTCATGTCCAGGCTGATGCGCAGTTGCCCGGCCGTCACGTCCTGGAAGGTGATCTTGGTCTGGTACAGGCCCTCGACCTCGCCCAGCAGGCCGTTTTTCGGGCGCTGGCCGGCTTCGGCGAGGATCCGGTTGTCGACGCTGTAGATGGCGGCATGGGCCACCAGCGGGTTCTTCACCAGGTTGCCGAGCAGCACGTTGAGGCTGAGGATGTCGTTGGACACCAGCAGTTCGGTGGCAGACGTGGCGGTCTGCGTGGTCAGGCTCTGACCCAGGGCGTCGGCCTGCTCGTGCATGGCCTGCTTGAACTGCAGGCCCATGACCCCGGCGTAGATGACCAGCGCCAGCGCTACCAGAAACACGTTGTGGCAGGCGATCCGCAAGGCCAACGGCACACGGCGCTGGCGCAGGGCACGGAAGATCAGCAGGAAGAAATTGTCGGTTTTAACTGGCGTGGGCCGGTTCACAGAGCGCGGCTCTTTATGTCGGAGAAGGTGCTGCGCAGTATAGCGACAGGGCATGGGCCGGCAAAGTATCGACTGCGCCCGATGGTCTGCGAAAGTGGGTAGAATGCGCGTTTTGTCACTGTGTCGGAGCCCGTTTTGCGCGAAATCGTTCTGATTAACATCACCGGCGAGGACCGTCCGGGTCTCACCGCGGCCATTACCGGCGTGCTCGCCCAGGGCGGGGTGAACATCCTCGACATCGGCCAGGCGGTCATCCACGACACGCTGTCGTTCGGCATCCTGGTGGAAATCCCCAGCACCGAGCAGGCCAGCGCCGTGCTCAAGGACATCCTCTTCACCGGGTACAAGCTGGACCAGCAGGTGCGCTTCACCCCGGTTTCCGAGCAGGACTACCAGCAGTGGGTCGACGGCCAGGGCAAGGCGCGCCACATCGTGACCCTGCTGACGCGCAAGGTCACTGCCGAGCAGTTGCAGCGGGTGAGCTCCATCACCGCCCAGTACGGGTTGAACATCGACCATATCGACCGTCTGTCGGGTCGTATCGCGTTGGACACCCCGGCCGACCAGGGCAAGGGCTGCATCGAGTTCTCCGTGCGTGGCGAGCCGGCCGACCCGCAGGCCCTGCGTGCCGAGTTCCTCAGCGTGGCGCAGGAGCTGAACGTCGACATCGCCTTCCAGCAGGACTCGCTGTTCCGCCGCAACCGTCGCCTGGCGGTGTTCGACATGGACTCCACCCTGATCGAGGCCGAGGTCATCGACGAGCTGGCCAAGGCGGCAGGCGTGGGCGAGCAGGTGTCGGAAATCACCGAGCGTGCCATGCGTGGCGAGCTGGATTTTCGTGCCAGCTTCAAGGAGCGCCTGGCGCTGCTCAAGGGCCTGGACGTCAACGTGCTGGACGAGATCGGTGCTTCGCTGCGCCTGACCGAGGGCGCCGAGGTGCTGTTCGCCGAGCTCAAGCGCCTGGGCTACAAGACCGCGATCCTGTCGGGTGGCTTCACCTACTTTGCCAAGCAGCTGCAGGCCAAGCTGGGTATCGACTATGTGTTCGCCAACGAGCTGGAAGTGGTGGACGGCAAGGTGACCGGCGTGGCCGTGGAGCCGATTGTCGACGCGCAGCGCAAGGCTGACCTGTTGACCGAGCTTGCACGCAAGGAAGGCTTGCAGATGGAGCAGACGATTGCCGTGGGCGACGGTGCGAACGACCTGCCGATGCTGGCGATTGCCGGCCTGGGCGTGGCGTTCCGGGCCAAGCCGCTGGTCAAGCAGTCGGCCAAGCAGGCGATCTCGACGCTGGGGCTGGATGGGGTGCTGTATCTGCTGGGTTTCAGGGATCGCGACGGTCGCGACTGAGAAAGCGGGGCCGCTGCGCGGGTCAAGCCCGCTCCCACAGGTTTGCCATCGCTCCAGAAGGCCGTGCAGCCCCTGTGGGAGCGGGCTTGACCCGCGATGAGGCCCGACAGCCAGGCACAAAAAAGCCCGCATCGCTGCGGGCTTTTTGTTGGGTCAGGCGTGCTGCGCCGGCAACCCCAGGCATTCGCCCATGTTCACCACCGATCCCGCACCCAGCGATTCGGCCCACTTCACCTGCTCTGGCCCGAATAGCACAACAGCCGTCGAACCCAGCTTGAAGCGGCCCAGCTCGGCGCCTTTTTCCAGGTAGATCGGTGCACGCGCTGCCTCGTCGTAGCGGAAGGTCTTCAGCTCGCGCTTGGGCGGCGTGACCAGCCCGGCCCATACCGTCTCGACCGACGCCACGATCATCGCGCCCACCAGCACCACGGCCATCGGCCCGCGCTCGGTATCGAACAGGCACACCACGCGCTCGTTGCGCGCAAACAGCTCCGGCACGTTTTCGGCGGTGGTCTGGTTGACCGAGAACAGCCGGCCCGGCACGTAGATCATCTCGCGCAGGGTACCGGCCAGCGGCATGTGCACGCGGTGGTAGTCCTTGGGCGACAGGTAGATGGTGGCGAATTCGCCGCCCATGAACGGCGCAGCATTGGCCGGGTCGCCGCCCAGCAGCTCAAGGGCGCTGAAGCTGTGGCCCTTGGCCTGGAAGATGCGGCCATGCTCGATCGGGCCCAGCTGGCTGACAGCGCCGTCGGCCGGGCACAGGATCGCCCCCGGGGTCTGGTCCAGCGGGCGGGCATCCGGCTTGAGCGCGCGGGTGAAGAATGCGTTGAAGTGCTCGTAGGCGGTCAGGTCTTCGACCTGGGCCTGGGACATGTCGACCTGGTAGCGCTTGGCGAACCACGCGGTGAAGGCATTCTTGAACCATTTCACGCGGCATTCGGCCACGCAGCCGGCCAGGCGCGACAGCAGGTGGTGGGGCAGCAGGTACTGGCTGATGATGAACAAGCGGGATTTCATTGAATTTCCTTAAACTTCTACAGGCGTGTCGGGGTGGTTGCCCCATTCGCCCCATGAGCCGGCATAGGCCTTGACCCGTGGGTAGCCCAGGTGTTTGGCCACAAGATAGGTGAAGCCGGAGCGGTGGTGGGTCTGGCAGTGGGTAATCACTTCCTTGTCGCGGGTGATGCCCAACTGCTCGAGGATCTGGGGCATGTCCTTGCGGATGCGCAGGTGATCGTTCTGGTCCATGCCGGCCGTCCACTCGAAGTTGACCGCGCCCGGGACGTGTCCGCCCTTGGCGGCCAGCACTTTCTCGCCCCGGTATTCCTGCGGGCTGCGCGCATCCCAGACCGCCAGGTCGGCAGCGCCCAGGCGGCTTTGCAGGTATTCGCGGGTGGCGGTGGGGGCTTCGTGCAGGGTCAGGCTGACGCTGCCGGCAGCGGGCGCGGGCACATCGGTCGAGAGCTCGCCCGTCCAGCCCAGCGCGCCACCGTCGAGGTAGTGGTAGCGGGTATGGCCGATCACATCCAGCAACCAGATGAAGCGCCCGGCCCAGCCGCCGCCTTCGTCGTCATACACCACATACACGGCGTCCGGGTTGTGCCCCAGCTCGCCGAACAGCTTTTCCAGGTCGCCTTGGCTCGGCAGCAGCCCGGGCGCCGGTGGCTGGCCCAGCTGGGTGCGCTTGGGGTCGACGAAACGCGCACCGGGAATGTGCCCGCTGCCATAGCGTTTCGTGCTGGTCAGGTCGACCAGGATCAGCCCCGGCGCATCCAGGCGGGCTTGCAGGTCGGCGGGTTCAATCACCAGGGGCAAGCCGGAAAAGTCAGTCATCCAGAGTCTCCAGATCGGAACAGAGTGGGCGATTGTAGCGCATGGGTCAGGTGCTGCGGTTGCTGAAGGCGGTGAGGGCGCGCTCGATGCACTGGGCGGTCTTGCCGAACGCCTGCACGCTGATCTCCGAGAACGGGCCGCCGCCCTGGTCGGCCAGCACCACCATCACCACCTTGCCGTTGCTCGACAGCGAGCGCAGCAGCAGGTGCTGGCCACGGAACAGCACGCGCAGGGTGCCGGGCAGCAGGGCACCGAACTGGGCATAGTTGTCCGGGGTCAGGCGCAGTTGTGCCGACTGGGTCAGCAGGCGTTGCAGCAGCTTGCTCTGGGCGAGCGGCACCACCAGGCCGCCGGCCTCGGCGGGCAGCCCGGCGATCTGGTGCACGCGCAGGTGGGTCATGCCCTTGTCGGCCATCAGCATCATCACCCGCTGCATGCCGCAGGCCACCAGGGCATCGCGGGCGTAGGTGGTCAGGTGCATGGCGTTGGTGAATGCACTGGGCTCCACCAGCAGGTCGGCGCAGTACTTGCGCCAGGCCCCCAGCGATTCGGTCGAGGGCACGTCGGCAGGCCGCAGGCGGCGGTGCACGTAGTGCGAGCCGGTCGGCCAGATCAGCGATTCGGCGGGGTGGTAGAGGTCGTCGTCGGCGTGCAGGCGCGCACTGTTGGCGGCCTGCTGGTGCACCTGTTGCTGCACGTCGCTCAGCGGCACCTGCAGGTACAGGCTGGTCAGGCGTTGCCAGCGCTGGCTGTGCGGGCAGTCCCAGGCGTGCTGCGCCGCCAGGGCCAGGCCGTTGGCCAGCAGCACGGTGTTGGCCGGCTGGTTGAGCCAGCGGCGCAGGGCCGGGTCGGCGTCCAGCAGCTGTTGCTGGCGCAGCGGGTTGTCGTGCAGGCGGGCGATGTGCATGACCTTGACCAGCAGGCGGCGTTCTTCGCTGAGCACGTGGTAGCCCTGGGTGACCCAGTTGGGCAGGCGCCAGTAGTCGGCCAGGGCGCGGCACAGCGCCAGCAGGGGTACACCGAACAGTTCGCGCTCCACGCGCAGGGCCGGCTCGCCGCGGTGCACCACCCGTACTTCCCATTCCTCGATCAGCTTGGGGTGCGCCAGGGCCAGGGTCCACAACGGCGAGAGGAACAGCAGGCTGCCCCAGTGGATCTCCTGCCACAGCCGCGCCAGTTGGCTGGCGAACAGGCCGCTGGCCTGCTGGCTGGCATGCAGGCTGATCATCTGCAGGTGGCGCAGGGCCTTGGGGATCTGCGCCGGCGGCGCGGTGGGCAGGCGCAGCAGCAGTTCTTCGGCGCGCTTGAGGCCAAGCCGGTTGAGGGCGATTTCCAGGCTTTCGGCCGGCTCGGCCATGCTGGCGTGGGTATGCCGGTTGGCTTCGCGCATCACGCTGAGCACCAGCGCGGGGCTGTCCTGCATCAGATCGGCGATGTCACGCAGCGAGCGGCGGCTGTCGCCGATGGCGGCTTTTACCCGCTCGTGACTGTCCAGCGGCACCGGCAGTTGCACGCTGTCGAGCAGTTTGATCCAGGCGTCTAGGGTCTTTGGAATTTGAGTTGGCACGTGAGTTCACTAGGCATGCTGGGAGGTGGCCGAACTGGCTTTTCGCCTTGACTGGCTATAGTCTGGCGCAGAACTGCCGATAAGTAGAAGAAGAGTTTTACGAACTTCCGCCCCCGACCCTGACCACGACAGTAAGTGCTTCCAATCTATGGCTAAAATTATCGGCATCATTGTCGTATTCGCGAGCGTGCTTGGCGGATACGTTCTTTCTCACGGCAAGATCGCGGCCCTGATTCAGCCTTTCGAGGTGCTGATCATCGGCGGTGCCGCCTTTGGTGCGTTCCTGCAGGCCAACCCCGGCTACATGACCATGCACGTGATCAAGAAGTCGCTGAGCATGTTCGGCTCGCGCTTCTCGCACACCTTCTATATAGAAGTGCTGGGCCTGATCTACGAGATCCTCAACAAGAGCCGGCGCGAAGGCATGATGGCGATCGAGGGCGATATCGAAGACGCCGCGGCCAGCCCGATCTTCGCCAAGTACCCGGCGGTACTCAAGGATGAGCGCATGACCGCGTACATCTGCGACTACCTGCGCATCATGTCCACCGGCAACATGGCCCCGCACGAGCTCGAAGGCCTGTTCGACATGGAACTGCTGAGCATGAAGGAAGAGCTCGACCACCCGTCCCATGCCGTGACCGGCATCGCCGACGGCATGCCCGGCTTCGGTATCGTGGCGGCGGTACTGGGTATCGTGGTGACCATGGCTTCGCTGGGCGAGGGCGACCAGAAGTCCATCGGCCTGCACGTGGGTGCGGCGCTGGTGGGTACCTTCTTCGGTATTCTGGCGGCCTACGGCTTCTTCGGCCCGCTGGCCACCTCCCTGGCCCACGACGCCAAGGAAGAGGTCAACGTGTACGAGGCGATCAAGGCCGCACTGGTGGCGTCGGCCTCCGGCATGCCGCCATCGCTGGCGGTGGAGTTCGGTCGCAAGGTGCTGTTCCCCAAGCACCGTCCAAGCTTTGCCGAGCTGGAACAAGCAGTTCGCGGTCGCTGATCCATGGAAAACAATCAGCCGATCATCATCAAGCGCGTAAAGCGCTTCGGCGGCGGCCATCACGGCGGCGCCTGGAAAATCGCGTTCGCCGACTTCGCCACGGCGATGATGGCGTTCTTCCTTGTGCTGTGGCTGCTGTCCACCGCCACGCCCGAGCAGAAGATCGCGATTGCCGGCTACTTCAAGGACCCGATCGGGTTCTCCGAGAGTGGCACCCCGTACATCATCGACCTGGGCGGCTCGCCGGAGCTGGCCCCGGAAAAGACCATCAACCCTGAAGTGCAGTCCGAGCCGACGCCTGACACCAGCATCCAGCTGGACAAGGACGCGGTCGAGAGCATGGCCGAGCAGGTCGAGAAAGACCGCTTGAACCTGGTGCTGCAGGAGCTGCAGAACAAGGTCGAAGAAAACCCGCAACTGCAGAAGTTCAAGGACCAGATCCTGTTCGAGATCACCCAGGACGGCCTGCGCATCCAGATCATGGACGCCGAGAACCGGCCGATGTTCGACCTGGGCAGTGCGCGCCTGCAGCCGTACTTCGAGGACATCCTGCTGGCCATGGCCGACACCATCAAGGCGGTGCCGAACAAGATCAGCATCAGCGGCCACACCGATGCCAAGCCCTACGCCGGCACCGGTGATTACGGCAACTGGGAGCTGTCGGCCAACCGTGCCAACGCGGCGCGTCGGGCGCTGGTGGCCGGTGGCTATCCGGATGCCCAGGTGGCGCGGGTGGTGGGGTATGCATCGTCGTCGCTGTTCGACCGCGAGAACCCGCTCAACCCGGTGAACCGTCGTATCGACATCATCGTGCTGACCAAGAAGGCCCAGCGCACCATCGAGGGCGAACAGACCTCGCCGACGCCGCCGGACGCAGCCCAGCCGGGCGCGGCACCTGCGCCGGGCGCTGCGGCACCGACGCCCGAGCCTGAGCCGATGCAGCCGCGTGAACTGCGCGAGAAGCTGAACATCTTCGAGGATGGCGTGTTGAAGATGGACGAGCCCAACAAGCCGCAGTGAGCCGGCAGCCGACAACGCCCGCATGGAGTGATCCGTGCGGGCGTTGTGCTGTGTGGGGTTCGGCATTTCAGTAGCCGCGACCGATGCTGGCCTTGAGCTCGGCCTGGAAGTGCTGGGCATTGCAGCGATTGTCGCCGGGTGCGGCCTGCGTGGGCAGGTTGAGGGCGCGGCCAAGGGTGTGTTCCAGGCGGTAAGCGCTGACGAACAGGTCCAGGTCGGCGGCTTGCGCCATGGCCGGCAGTTCGCCCAGGTAGGTGGGGCTGGCCGGCTCGCCCAGCTGGAACGTGGCGACCCGTCGGTCGGCCAGCGCTGCGGCGCCCAGGGCGAAGGGCACCCACCAGGCGCCGCAGGTGTTGCCCGACACCAGCACGATCAGGTGGGTGCAGCCGTGCAGGCTGCGGCTGATGAGGGTGGTGAGGGTGCAGGCATCGTCGGCCTGGGGGTCGATGGCCTCCAGGCAGGTGGCCAGGCCCTCGAGGCGCAGGTGCTCGCCGATGGCCATGGCGGCGGCCAGGTCGTTGCGGCAGTAGAGGAGTGAGACTGGCATCCGGAGGTCCCTGGTGGGCGCAAATCTGGTGCGGGATACCTTTGATGATTACGACGCGTGGTGCAAGGCGTGGGATTGAATCAGGAGGTGGACTACATGCCTGGGTGAAAAGGCCTACAAATGTGTTGCGACAACTGACGCCTTCGCCGGCAAGGCCGGCTCCTACAGGTGTCCGCGTAAGGCGAATCTTCGGAATTTCCCTATTCCCTGTAGGCCCCTTCCCAATCATACTTTTGCCGCTTTCCCGCCATTGCGGTGGTCACGGTAGCGCTCTAGTCTGCGTCGCGTCGTTGGTGTTCAACGACCGGTTTTGACAGGCCGTATTTATCGTGGGCATGCGCAGCCTTTATGGCGACTGTGCGTGGGGCACATTCGTGTGCGCCGAGTCCCGGTGATCGGTCTGTCAACCCGCGTACAGTTGCCACCCATTTGTTTGACAGCAGATGTAGGCGACTCCACCACCGGAGGTCCCATGTTGAAAATCGTCCCCGATCCACCCCAATACGCCAATCTGCCCCTCGAAGACATCCTCTCGTGCACTGACCGCGAGCGCTGCGCGCTCGTTCGCCGGCAAGGCCGGCTCCTACAACGGCTCGCAGTACCTGTAGGAGCCGGCCTTGCCGGCGAAGACGCCCGTAGAGCCAATTAAGAAAGTCGTCGGGAGATAACAGATGGAAAACAGCTCAGTCTTCAAGACACTAGGCGTCGGCACTTTCGGCGAAGGCGAGGGCGGCCCCACCGCCGAGCGCCTGTTTCGCGTGCAAGCCGGCCACAACGCCGACTTCGCCCTGGAACAATCAGCCCTGCTGCTCAGTTGCGCCTACAAGCTCACCTTGCAAGCCGGCATCGAGCCGGATGGCACGCTTGTCTGGGCGGCACATTACCTGAGCGGCATGTCCAAGGCCCTGGTCGAGGATGTGGCGCATGCGATGTTCATCGAACAAACGCCTGCGCCATGACCGTCAGTAGCTGTCCTGCGGCAGGCTGGCAATGATCGAGCGATAGCTGTTCATGCGCTGCTGCTGCACGCGCCCGTCTTCCAGCGCCTTGAGCAGCGCACAGCCCGGCTCGCGGTCGTGCTTGCAGTCGCGGAAGCGGCAGGTGCCGATCAGGTCGTTGAACTCGATGAAGCCGGCCTCCACGTCCGCCCGGCTCACGTGCCCCAGGCCGAACTCGCGAATGCCCGGCGAGTCGATCAGCTCACCGCCACCCGGGAAGTGATACAGCCGCGCGGTGGTGGTGGTGTGCTGGCCCTGGCCCGACCACTCCGACAGCTCGCCCACGCGGGTGTCGACATCGGGCAGCAGGCTGTTGACCAGCGACGACTTGCCCACCCCGGACTGGCCGACGAACACGCTGATGTGCCCATCGAGCAAGGTCTGCAACTGCTGCATGCCGTCGCCATGGTGCGCCGACACTTCCAGCAGCGGGTAACCCAGCTGACGGTACACCGCCAGCAGCGCATTCAGCGCCGGGGCGTTCTGCTCGTCGATCAGGTCGGCCTTGTTCAGCAGCAGCAGCGGGCGGATACCGGCATGCTCGGCGGCCACCAGGTAACGGTCGATCAGGTTGGCATGCGGCTCGGGGGCCGGGGCGAACACGATCACGATCAGGTCGACGTTGGCCGCCACCGGCTTGAGCTGGCCACGGCTGTCGGGGCGGCACAGCTCGGTGCTGCGCGGCATCTGCGCCACGATCACGCCGATACCCTGGTTGCCGGCGCGCCATACCACCTTGTCACCAGTGACCAGCGCTGGCAGGTTGGCGCGCAGGTGGCAACGGAACACCTGGCCGGCCACGTCGCCGTCCTGTGCTTCGACTTCCACCTGCACGCCGAAGTGTGCAATCACCAGGCCCAGTTGTTCAGGCCCCAGGTCGCCGCCTTCGAGGGTGTCCAGCGTGTGCTGTTCGCGTTTGGCAGCGCGGGCGGCGCGCTCACCCTGGATTTTTTCGATGCGCCAGTTCTGGCGGCGATTGAGCTGGCGTTTGGCCATGTAGGTCTCGTTTCGTCAAGCAAAGCATGTGAGGGTGCAACGGCGTCGAGTCTAGCACGCTCCACTAGGCTAAACTGCGCGCCTACCGAGGAGCAGAATCATGCAGAACCCACAGAACCTGATCTGGATCGATCTGGAAATGACCGGCCTGGATCCGGACAGCGACGTCATCATCGAGATGGCCACCATCGTCACCGACAGTGACCTGAACACCCTGGCCGAAGGCCCGGTGATCGCCATCCACCACAGTGACGAGGTGCTGGCGCGCATGGACGAGTGGAACACCCGTACCCACGGCAACTCCGGCCTGACCCAGCGCGTGCGCGAGAGCAAGGTGAGCATGGCCGAGGCCGAGGCCGAGACGATCCGCTTCCTGGAGCAGTGGGTGCCCAAGGGCAAGTCGCCGATCTGCGGCAACAGCATCTGCCAGGATCGTCGCTTCCTGTACCGGCACATGCGCGAGCTGGAGAATTTCTTCCACTACCGCAACCTGGACGTGTCCACCCTCAAGGAGCTGGCCGCACGCTGGGCTCCCGAGGTGCGCGACAGCTTCAAGAAGGGTGGCACGCACCTGGCGCTGGACGATATTCGCGAATCCATCGCCGAGCTGCGCCACTACCGCGAGCACTTCATCAAGTTCTGACCCGCACTGCGCCAACAATCGTTGGCGCGCCCCCTTTTGGTGCCTGGGGCAACTGGGTAGACTGCGCGCCTCTTTGCACGGACCTGCGCCATCATGCTGTTGATGCTCTATTTGATCGCCATTACCGCCGAAGCCATGACCGGGGCGCTGTCGGCCGGGCGGCGCGGCATGGACTGGTTCGGCGTGGTGCTGATCGCCTGCGTCACGGCCCTGGGCGGAGGCTCGGTGCGCGACGTGCTGCTGGGCCACTACCCGCTGACCTGGGTGAAGCACCCGGAGTACCTGGTGCTGACCAGCGTGGCGGCCTTGATCACCATTTTCATCGCGCCGCTGATGCGCCACCTGCGTTCGCTGTTTCTGGTGCTCGATGCGCTGGGGCTGGTGGCGTTCACCCTGATTGGCTGCATGACCGCGCTGGAAATGGGCCAGGGCATGCTGGTGGCGTCGATCAGCGGGGTGATCACCGGCGTGTTTGGCGGCATCCTGCGGGATATCTTCTGCAACGACATTCCGCTGATCTTCCGGCGTGAGCTGTATGCCAGCGTGTCGTTTCTGGCGGCGTGGTTCTACCTGGGGTGCGTGTACTTCAAGGTGCCGGGGGAGCAGGCGATTTTGCTGACGCTGTTTGGCGGGTTGCTGCTCAGGCTGCTGGCGATACGGTTTCGCTGGGAAATGCCCAAGTTCCAGTACAACGACGAGCATTGAGGGCTTCTTCGCGGGTCAAGCCCGCTCCCACAGGATCACCACTGTTCTTGAAACCGGTGCTGTCCCTGTGGGAGCGGGCTTGACCCGCGATGGTCGCGCTGCAGACCTAAAGCCGTGCCTGATGCTGACGCAGCGCCCACTCCACATGCTCCCTCACCAGCTCCGACGGATACTCCCGCCGCGCCTGGAGCGCCTCCAGCACCGGTATGGTCGAGGGCGCATTGCCCAGCCCCACCGCCAGGTTGCGCAACCATCGCTCATACCCCGCCCGGCGCAGCGGCGAGCCTTCGGTGCTGGCCAGAAACGTCTCTTCATCCCACATGAACAGCTCCGCCAGCCCGGCGTTGTCCAGCCCGTGGCGCGGCTTGAAATCCGCTTCGCCGGTGGGCCGGGCAAAGCGGTTCCACGGGCACACGATCTGGCAATCGTCACAGCCGAACACCCGGTTGCCGATCAGCGGCCGCAGCTCTTCGGGGATCGCGCTCTTCAGTTCGATGGTCAGGTACGAAATGCAGCGCCGCGCATCCAGCACATACGGCCCCACGAAGGCCTGGGTGGGGCAGATGTCCAGGCATGCACTGCACCGCCCGCAATGCTCGGTGGCCTGCGCCTCGTCCACCGGTAGCGGCAGGTCGACGAACAGTTCGCTGAGAAAGAAGTAGCTGCCAGCCTTGCGGTTGAGCAACAAGGTGTTCTTGCCGATCCAGCCCAGCCCGGCCTGTTCGGCGATGGCCTTTTCCAGCACCGGCGCGCTGTCGACGAAGGCGCGGAAGCCGAACGGCCCGATGTCTTTCTGGATGCGCTCGGCCAGGTGCTGTACGCGCTTGCGGACCAGCTTGTGGTAGTCGCGCCCCAGCGCATAGCGCGAGATGTAGGCCTTTTCGGGCTGGGCGAGCATCTGCGCCATCTGCGTGTCGCCCGGCAGGTAGTCCATGCGCAGCGACACCACGCGCAAGGTGCCCGGCACCAGCTCGTCGGGGTGCGAGCGTTTGCTGCCATGGGCGCCCATGTACTCCATCTCGCCGTGATAGCCCTCGGCCAGCCAGCGTTCCAGGTGTTTTTCGTGTTCGCCCAGCTCCACACCGGCAATGCCGACGTGCGCAAACCCCAGTTCACGGCCCCAATCCTTGATCGATTGGGCGAGGGCGGGTAGATCGAGGGGGGAAGCAGACATGCGAAATAGGGCAACGATGACTCAGGTGCGTATAATTCTGCCAGACATCGGAGCCGAACGACGCATGCCTCAGACCAAACACCCTGCAAATCAGCCATTGGTGCTCACCAGCGTCACCCTGGCGAGCCTCGCGCCGCGCTCGAATGCCGCGCACAAGGGCGACTTCGGCCATGTGCTGGTGGTCGGTGGCGACCGTGGCACGGGCGGTGCGGTGCTGCTCAGTGCCGAGGCGGCGCTGCGCTGCGGCGCCGGCCTGGTGTCACTGGCCACCCGCACTGAGCAACTGCCCGCCGCGCTGGCCCGCCTGCCCGAGATGATGAGCCTGGGCGTGCATTCGGCCAACCAGTTGATGGCGCCGATTGAACGCGCCACCGTACTGGTGGTCGGACCCGGACTGGGGCAGGCCGCCTGGGGGCGCAGCCTGCTCTCGGCGGTGGTGCCGGCCAGGCACGCCCAGGTGTGGGATGCCGATGCGCTGAACCTGCTGGCGCAAGCACCCTTGCCGCTGGCGGCGGGCAGCATCATTACCCCGCATCCGGGGGAGGCGGCGCGCCTGCTGGGGATTTCCACCGAAGCGGTGCAGGCCGATCGCTCCTGGGCGGCGCTCAAGCTGGCGCGCAAGTACGCGGCGGTGTGTGTGCTTAAAGGCGCCGGCACGCTGGTGGCCGACCCGGCCGGGCAATTGGCACTGTGCCAGCGCGGTCACCCGGCCATGGCCGGTGCCGGCCTGGGCGATGTGCTCAGCGGCGTGCTGGGTGCGCTGCTGGCCCAGGGCATGCCGGCCTGGGACGCCGCCTGCCTGGGGGTGTGGCTGCACGCCTGTGCCGGCGAGCGCCTGGGCGTACAAGGTCGCGGGCTGGCGGCCAGCGACCTGATACCGGTCATTCGTCAAGTTCTGGAGGAGCATTCAGCGTGTCAGGTGTAACCCTGTTTATGGCCGACGAAGCGGCCATGTGTGAGTTCGGTGCCCGTATCGCCCAGGTGACCAAGGGTCACGGCGTGATTTTCCTCGAGGGTGACCTGGGGGCCGGCAAGACCACCCTGTCACGGGGCATCATCCGTGGTCTGGGACACACCGGCGCGGTGAAAAGTCCTACCTTCACTGTGGTTGAGCCCTACGAGATTGGCGACATTCGTGCCTTCCATTTCGACCTGTATCGCCTGGTCGATCCGGAGGAGCTGGAGTTCATGGGCATTCGCGACTACTTCGAAGACGACGCCCTGTGCCTGTTCGAGTGGCCCCAGAAGGGGGCGGGCATTTTGCCAAAGCCCGACCTGACCATTACCATAAGCCCCCAGGCGGACGGGCGTTCGCTGAACCTGTTGCCGCAGGGCTCTCGCGGTGAAGCCTGGTGTGCCGCTCTGGCCTTGGAAATCAATTAGAAAATGGGGATAGGTATGCGCTTTCGCGCACTGTTTGGCGTTGTAGGACTGCTGCTGGCGGCAGTAACCGTCGATGCCTTCGCGATCACGCAAGTCAAGAGTGTCCGTTTATGGCGTGCGCCGGACAACACACGCCTGGTGTTCGACCTGTCCGGCCCGGTGCAGCACAGTGTGTTCACCCTGACGGCCCCGGATCGCCTGGTGATCGACATCAATGGCGCAACCCTGGGTGCGCCTTTGAACGTGTCCACCTCCAATACCCCGATCACCAGCGTGCGCTCGGCGCAGCGCACCCCTACCGACCTTCGCGTGGTCATCGACCTGAAAAAGTCGGTGACGCCCAAGAGCTTCACCCTGGCGCCCAACGCCCAGTACGGCAACCGTCTGGTGGTCGACCTGTTCGATCAGGAATCCGACGCCACGCCACCCACCCCGACCCCGTCGGTGGCCACCACGCCGGCCGTGCCGGTGACCCCGACGCAGCCGGCGATCAAGTTGACCCCGGTGCCCAGCGGCAAGCGTGACATCGTGATCGCCATCGACGCCGGTCACGGCGGCGAAGACCCGGGTGCGTCCGGCTCGCGCGGCCAGCATGAGAAAGACATCGTGCTGGCCATCGCCAAGGAACTGCAGCGCCAGATCAACAGCGAGAAGGGCTTTCGCGCCGAGCTGACGCGTACCGGCGACTACTTCATCCCGCTGCGCAAGCGTACCGAGATTGCGCGCAAGAAGGGCGCCGACCTGTTCATCTCGATCCACGCCGACGCCGCGCCGTCCAAGGCGGCCTTCGGTGCCTCGGTGTTCGCCCTGTCCGACCGTGGCGCCACGTCCGAGACGGCGCGCTGGCTGGCCGACAGCGAAAACCGCTCCGACCTGATCGGTGGTGCCGGCAACGTCAGCCTCGACGACAAGGACCGCATGCTTGCGGGCGTGCTGCTCGACCTGTCGATGACCGCCTCGCTCAGCTCCAGCCTCAACGTGGGGCAGAAGGTGCTGGGCAATATCGGCCGGGTCACCCCGCTGCACAAGCGCCGCGTGGAACAGGCCGGGTTCATGGTGCTCAAGTCGCCGGACATCCCGTCGATCCTGGTGGAAACCGGGTTCATCTCCAACGCCAACGAAGCCTCCAAGTTGGCCACTGCCAGCCATCAGCAGGCCCTGGCACGCTCGATCCACAGTGGCGTGCGCCAGTTCTTCCAGCAAAACCCGCCGCCGGGCACCTACATCGCCTTCCTGCGTGACAGCGGCAAGATCGCCCAGGGCCCGCGCGAGCACACCGTGCGTCCGGGCGAGACCCTGGCCATGATCGCCGTGCGCTACCAGGTCAGCGTGGCCAGCCTGCGCAGCACCAACGGTCTGAAAACCGATGAGCTGAAGGTTGGCCAGAACCTCGACGTACCGGCCACCACGCTGGCTGGCCAGCCATGAGCAGCGGCGCTCGCATCGAGCTGCTCAGCCCGCGGCTTGCCAACCAGATCGCCGCAGGCGAGGTGGTCGAACGCCCGGCCTCGGTGATCAAGGAGCTGCTGGAAAACAGCCTCGACTCCGGTGCCCGGCGCATCGACGTCGAGGTGGAGCAGGGCGGGGTCAAGCTGCTGCGGGTGCGCGATGATGGCAGCGGTATCGCTGCCGATGACCTGCCGTTGTCCCTGGCGCGGCACGCCACCAGCAAGATCCGCGACCTGGAAGACCTCGAGCGGGTAATGAGCCTGGGCTTTCGCGGCGAGGCACTGGCGTCGATCAGCTCGGTCGCGCGCCTGACCCTGACCTCGCGCACCCGCGACGCCGACCAGGCCTGGCAGGTTGAAACCGAAGGCCGCGACATGTCCCCGCGGGTGCAGCCGGCAGCGCATCCGGTGGGTACCTCGGTCGAGGTCCGCGACCTGTTCTTCAATACCCCGGCCCGGCGCAAGTTCCTCAAGACCGAAAAAACCGAATTCGACCATCTGCAGGAAGTCATTCGGCGCCTGGCGCTGGCGCGCTTCGACGTGGCCTTCCATTTGCGCCACAACGGCAAGAGCGTCCTCAGCCTGCATGAAGCCCATGACGACACGGCCCGCGCACGGCGCGTGGCCTCGATCTGCGGCCCGGGCTTTCTGGAGCAGGCGCTGCCGATCGAGGTGGAGCGCAACGGCCTGCATCTGTGGGGCTGGGTCGGCCTGCCGACCTTCTCGCGCAGCCAGGCCGACCTGCAATACTTCTTCGTCAACGGCCGTGCCGTGCGCGACAAGCTGGTCGCCCACGCGGTGCGCCAGGCCTACCGCGACGTGCTGTTCAATGGTCGGCACCCGACCTTCGTGCTGTTTCTGGAGGTCGACCCCACCGGCGTGGACGTGAACGTGCACCCCACCAAGCACGAGGTGCGCTTTCGTGACGGGCGCATGGTGCACGACTTCCTGTACGGCACCCTGCACCGGGCGCTGGCCGATGTGCGCCCGCAGGATCACCAGCCGGGCGCAGCCGCTGCCCCCGAGGTGGAGCGCCCCAGTGGCCTGCAGGCCGGCGAGTTCGGCCCCCAGGGCGAGATGCGCCTGGCCGCCAACCTGCTCGAACAGCCCCCGGCGCAGCCGATGCTGAACACGGCAGGTAGCGCCGCGGGCAGTGGCTCGGGCGCCGGCTACCAGTACCAGTACACCCCGCGTCCGGCCCAGGCATTGCCCGCGGCCGAGGCCCAGGGGGTGTATCGCGAATTCTTCGCCCCGCTGCCCGGCAGCGAGCCGGCCAACCTGCCTCAGGGCCAGGGCGATATTCCGCCGCTGGGCTATGCGCTGGCGCAGCTCAAGGGCATCTATATTCTTGCCGAGAACGCCCAGGGCCTGGTGCTGGTGGACATGCATGCGGCCCACGAGCGGATCATGTACGAGCGGCTCAAGGTGGCCATGGCCAGCGAGGGCCTGAGCGGCCAGCCGCTGCTGGTGCCCGAGTCCCTGGCCCTGAGCCAGCGCGAAGCCGATTGCGCCGAAGAACACGCGGCGTGGTTCCAGCGCCTGGGCTTCGAACTGCAGCGCCTGGGCCCGGAAAGCCTGGCGATCCGGCAGATCCCTGCGTTGCTCAAGCAGGCCGAGGCCAATCGCCTGGTGCAGGACGTGCTGGCCGACCTGATGGAATACGGCACCAGCGACCGTATCCAGGCACACCTGAACGAGCTGCTCGGCACCATGGCCTGTCATGGCGCGATTCGCGCCAACCGGCGCCTGGCCCTGCCGGAAATGAACGGCCTGCTGCGCGACATGGAAAACACCGAGCGCAGCGGTCAATGCAACCATGGCCGACCGACCTGGACCCAGATGGGCCTGGACGATCTGGACAAACTGTTCCTGCGCGGTCGCTGATATGGCAGTTCGCAATCCCCCGGCCATCTTCCTGATGGGCCCCACCGCCGCCGGCAAGACCGACCTTGCCATCGAGCTGACCAAGGTGCTGCCGTGCGAGCTGATCAGCGTCGATTCGGCGCTGGTCTACCGCGGCATGGACATCGGCACCGCCAAGCCGTCCAAGGCGTTGCTGGCCGAGCACCCGCACCGGCTGATCGACATCCTCGACCCGGCCCAGAGCTATTCGGCAGCCGATTTTCGCCGCGATGCGCTGCAGGCCATGGCCGAGATCACCGCGCGCGGCAATATCCCGCTGCTGGTGGGCGGCACCATGCTGTATTTCAAGGCGCTGCTCGAAGGCCTGGCCGATATGCCTGCGGCCGATGCGCAGGTGCGTGCCGAGCTTGAAGCCGAGGCTGCACAGCTGGGCTGGCAGGCCTTGCACGCCCAGCTGGCGGCGGTCGACCCCGAATCGGCGGCGCGCATCCACCCCAACGATCCGCAGCGGTTGGTACGGGCGCTGGAGGTGTACCGGGTCAGCGGCATGACGATGACGTCACATCGCGAGCGTCAATCGGCGCAAAGTAGCGTCGCAGGCGCTTCGGGCCAGGAACAATTGCCCTATACTGTCGCCAGCCTGGCAATCGCCCCGCAGGATCGAAAGGTGCTGCACGAGCGAATTGCGCTACGATTTGGGCAAATGCTGGAACAGGGCTTCGTCGACGAGGTCCGATCACTGCGTGCCAGAAGTGACTTGCATGCAGGGCTGCCGTCTATACGGGCAGTCGGTTATCGCCAGGTCTGGGATCACCTTGATGGCAAGTTGAGTGCAGCTGAAATGCAGGAGCGCGGCATCATTGCCACTCGCCAATTGGCGAAGCGGCAGTTTACCTGGTTGCGCAGTTGGGCCGATCTGCACTGGTTGGACAGCCTGGCTTGCGACAATCTGCCACGCACCTTGAAATACCTGGGATCGGTCTCCATATTGGGCTGAGTCCCTGCAATTGCCGTCTACTCTTGGGGGTGGGGCGGCCTGAGCCATCATATTTCTTTGATTTTTTACTATTGATCCTTACAGGAGTGCGGCATATGTCAAAAGGGCATTCGCTACAAGACCCTTACTTGAATACTTTGAGAAAAGAGAAGGTCGGCGTTTCGATCTATCTGGTCAACGGCATCAAGCTGCAGGGCACGATCGAGTCGTTCGACCAGTTCGTGATTCTGCTGAAGAACACCGTCAGCCAGATGGTCTACAAGCACGCGATCTCGACAGTGGTGCCGGTTCGTCCGATTCGTCTGCCAAGCGCAGCCGACGCCGAACAGGGCGACGCTGAGCCAGGTAACGCCTGATAGGAGTCTGCTTTGTTCTTTGAGCGCCACGGTGGTGGTGAACGGGCAATCCTCGTTCACTTGGAAGGTCAGAGCCCTGAGGCGCGCGAAGACCCGCAGGAGTTCCGCGAGCTGGCCCTGTCGGCCGGTGCCGATATTGTCGCGTTCGCCAATGTGGCGCGACACCAGCCTACCGCCAAGTTCCTGATTGGCAGCGGCAAGGTCGAGGAATTTCGCGACCTGGTCAAAGCCGAACAGGCCGATTTGGTCATTTTCAATCACACCCTCACGCCCAGTCAGGAACGTAACCTCGAACGTGTCTTCGAGTGTCGCGTGCTTGACCGCACGGGTCTTATTCTCGACATCTTCGCCCAGCGGGCACGTACCCACGAAGGCAAGCTGCAGGTCGAACTGGCCCAGCTCGAGCACATGAGCACGCGCCTGGTGCGCGGTTGGACTCACCTCGAGCGGCAGAAGGGCGGTATTGGTCTGCGCGGGCCGGGTGAAACCCAGCTCGAAACCGACCGGCGCCTGCTGCGCATACGCCTGCGCCAGATCAAGGGCCGCCTGGAGAAGGTGCGCAGCCAGCGCGAGCAGGCACGGCGCGGGCGCAAGCGCGCGGATATCCCCTCGGTGTCGCTGGTGGGGTACACCAACGCCGGCAAGTCCACTTTGTTCAATGCGCTGACCCAGTCCGAGGTGTATGCGGCCGACCAGCTGTTCGCCACCCTCGACCCGACCCTGCGTCGGCTCGAGCTGGATGACGTCGGGCCGGTGGTGCTGGCCGACACCGTGGGCTTCATCCGTCACCTGCCGCACAAGCTGGTCGAGGCATTTCGGGCTACGCTCGAAGAGTCGAGCAACTCCGACCTGCTGCTGCACGTGATCGACGCCCATGAGCCGGAGCGCATGGAGCAGATCGAGCAGGTCATGGCGGTGCTCGGCGAGATCGGTGCCGAAGGCTTGCCGATCCTCGAGGTGTATAACAAACTCGACCTGCTCGAAGGGGTCGAGCCGCAGATCCAGCGCGATGCCGACGGCAAGCCGCAGCGGGTATGGGTATCGGCCCGTGACGGTCGTGGCCTGGAGCTGGTGGGGCAGGCGATTGCAGAACTGCTGGGGGATGACCTGTTCATCGGTACCCTGCGCCTGGAACAGCGTTTCGCGCGGTTGCGCGCGCTGTTCTTCGACCTGGGGGCGGTGCAGAGCGAAGACCATGACGAAGACGGCAACACCCTGCTGGCGGTACGCTTGTCCCGGGTCGAGTTCAATCGCCTGGTAAGCCGCGAGGGGATGAAACCGCTGGAGTTCATCGAGCAACACACTTTGCAATACAAGCCCGACCTCGCGGTCGGGCAGCCGTGACAGGCATTCTGTAGCATTGGACGGCGCGCCGTGGGCGCGTCTTTGCTTTATCAGATGGAGAGCGCTATGGCTTGGAATGAGCCGGGTGGCAACTCGAACAATCAGGATCCTTGGGGTGGGCGCCGTGGTGGCGGCGACAAGAAGGGACCACCGGATCTCGACGAGGCCTTCCGCAAGCTGCAGGATAGCCTGAACGGCATGTTCGGCAGTGGCAAGAAACGGGGCGGCGACAGCGGCTCCGGCAAGGGTGCCGGTTTCGGTCTGCTGGGTATCGGCCTGGCCGTACTGGCGGCCATATGGCTGTACAGCGCCGTGTACGTGGTGGACGAACAGGAGCAGGCCGTGGTGCTGCGCTTCGGCAAATACTACGAAACCGTAGGGCCGGGCCTGAACATCTACTTCCCGCCGATCGATCGCAAGTACATGGAGAACGTCACCCGCGAGCGTGCTTATACCAAGCAGGGCCAGATGCTGACCGAAGACGAGAACATCGTCGAAGTGCCGCTGACCGTGCAGTACAAGATCACCAACCTGCAGGATTTCGTGCTGAACGTCGATCAGCCTGAAGTCAGCCTGCAGCACGCGACCGACAGTGCCCTGCGCCACGTGGTGGGTTCCACCTCGATGGACAAGGTGCTGACCGAAGGTCGTGAGCAGATGGCCGTGGAAATCAAGGAGCGTCTGCAACGCTTCCTCGACACCTACCGCACCGGTATCACCGTGACCCAGGTCAACGTGCAGAGCGCGGCAGCCCCGCGTGAAGTGCAGGAAGCCTTCGACGACGTGATCCGTGCCCGTGAAGACGAGCAGCGTGCGCGCAACCAGGCCGAGTCCTACGCCAACGGCGTGGTGCCGGAAGCCCGTGGTCAGGCGCAGCGCATCATCGAGGATGCCAACGGCTACCGCGATGAAGTGGTCTCGCGTGCCAAGGGTGAGGCCGACCGCTTCACCAAGCTGGTGGCCGAGTACCGCAAGGCTCCAGAGGTGACCCGTCAGCGTCTGTACCTGGACACCATGCAGGAAGTGTATAGCAACACCAGCAAGGTCCTGGTATCCGGCAAGGACGGTCAGAGCAACCTGCTCTACCTGCCGCTGGACAAGATGATCGACAGCCGCCGCAGTGGCAGCACCCCGGTCACCAGCGTCACGCCGTCGGCCAATGACGCCGCCAACCGTGCCGCCGCAGACCTGCAACAGCAACAGCGCGAGACGCGCTCCAGGGAGAGCCGCTGATGAGCAATAAATCCCTGATCGCCGTGATCGTCGCCGTGGTGCTGGCGATCGTCGCCTGGAACAGCTTCTACATCGTGGCCCAGACCGAACGCGCCGTGCTGCTGCAATTCGGCCGTGTGGTACAGGCCGATGTGCAGCCTGGCCTGCATGTGAAGGTTCCCTACGTCAACCAGGTGCGCAAGTTCGACGCGCGGCTGATGACCCTTGACGCACCGACCCAGCGGTTCCTGACCCTGGAGAAGAAAGCGGTGATGGTCGATGCCTACGCCAAGTGGCGCGTGCAGGACGCCGAGCGTTTCTACACCGCGACTTCGGGCCTCAAGCAGATCGCCGACGAACGTCTGTCGCGCCGTCTGGAAAGCGGCCTGCGCGACCAGTTCGGCAAGCGCACCCTGCATGAGGTGGTATCCGGTGAACGTGACGCGCTGATGGCTGACATCACCGCTTCGCTGAACCGCATGGCCAGCAAGGAGCTGGGCATCGAAGTGGTCGACGTTCGCGTCAAGGCCATCGACCTGCCCAAGGAAGTGAACCGCAGCGTGTTCGAACGCATGAGCACCGAGCGTGAGCGTGAAGCTCGCGAGCACCGCGCCAAGGGTAACGAGCTGGCCGAAGGCATCCGTGCCGACGCCGATCGTCAACGCCGCGTGTTGCTGGCCGAAGCCTATCGCGAGTCGGAAGAAACCCGTGGTGATGGTGATGCCCAGGCAGCAGCCATCTACGCCAAGGCCTATGGCCAGGACCAGGAGTTCTACGCGTTCTATCGCAGCCTGAAGGCCTACCGCGAGAGCTTCGCCGACAAGAGCGACGTGCTGGTGCTGGACCCGAGCAGCGAGTTCTTCCGCTTCATGGGCAAGACCAAACCGTAAGCATGCACACCCCGCCCGGCGGCTAAAACGTCGGGCGGGGTGCCTCCCGCGAGAAAACGGGTGTATGATGCGGCAGCCGGGAAATTCCCGGCTTTTTTGCGTCTGCAAGATCGATTGGCCTTTATCGGGCCCGGGCTTGTGGCGCACTTCAGGTTTTACGAGGGTATCGGTACTGCGGTTTCGCTGGAATCAGCGCTGCCCGTCATTGTGTGCCGATAGCTGCTTCACTCAAGGCTCGCCCGCGGGCAGGCCGCCCGGACCATAGGGGAAATGGCGTAATGGCAACGGTAGACCGCTGGCTGCTGCCAGATGGCATCGAAGAAGTACTGCCACCTGAGGCGGCGCGCATCGAGATCGCGCGTCGTCAGGTGTTGGACCTGTTCCAGAGCTGGGGTTACGAGTTTGTCGTGACCCCGCATATCGAGTACCTGGAATCGCTGCTCACCGGTGCCGGCCAGGACCTGGATCTGCGCACCTTCAAGGTCATCGACCCGCAATCCGGGCGGCAGATGGGCTTTCGGGCCGACATCACGCCACAGGTGGCGCGCATCGACGCGCACACCCTGCGCCGTGAAGGGCCGAGCCGCCTGTGCTATGCCGGCAGCGTGCTGCACGCCTTGCCACGTGCGCTGTCGACCTCGCGCAGCCCGATTCAGCTGGGCGCCGAGCTGTACGGCGATGCCAGCCCGGTCAGCGACGTCGAGGTCATCAGCCTGATGCTGGCCATGCTGCAACTGGCCGACGTGCCGGATGTGCACATGGACCTCGGGCATGTCGGTATCTACCGCGGCCTGGCCCGTGCGGCCGGCCTGTCGGGCGCGGTCGAGCAGCAGTTGTTCGACGCCCTGCAGCGCAAGGCCATCGACGAAGTGATCGAGCTGACCGCCACGCTGCCGGCTGACCTGGCCGGCATGCTGCGTTCGCTGACCGAGCTGTGCGGTGGGCGCGAAGTGCTCGAGCAGGCACGTGTGCGCCTGGGCCGTGCCCCGGCCGCAGTGTTGGCGGCGCTGGATGACCTGATGGCGATCGCCGAGCGCCTCGCCACGCGTTACCCCGAGCTGCCGCTGTATTTCGACCTGGGCGAGTTGCGCGGCTACCACTACCACACCGGTGTGGTGTTTGCCGCCTTCGTGCCAGGCGTCGGCCAGTCGATCGCCCAGGGCGGTCGCTATGACGACATCGGAGCGGACTTTGGCCGGGCACGCCCGGCTACCGGTTTCTCCACGGATTTGAAGACCCTGGTCACACTGGGGCGAGCCGAGGTGGTGTTGCCGTCTGGCGGGATCTGGATGCCCGACAGCAGCGATGCAGCACTTTGGCAGTTGGTCTGCCAATTGCGCAGTGAGGGCCAGCGGGTGGTTCAGGCCTTGCCTGGGCAGCCGCTGACCGCCGCCGTCGAGGCGGATTGCGATCGGCAATTGATTCAGCAAAACGGGCTTTGGCAGGTTCTGCCGCTGGCCATTTGAGATTCCACGCCGGCACGAGCCGGCGCCAAGTTTGCGCGAATGAGGACAAGTGTTATGGGTAAGAATGTCGTAGTCCTGGGCACCCAGTGGGGTGATGAGGGCAAAGGCAAGATCGTCGATCTGCTGACCGAACATGCTGCCGCCGTAGTGCGCTACCAGGGTGGCCACAACGCCGGCCACACCCTGGTGATCGACGGTGAGAAGACCGTGCTGCACCTGATCCCTTCGGGCGTGCTGCGCGAAGGCGTGCAGTGCCTGATCGGCAACGGTGTGGTGGTTGCTCCCGACGCCCTGCTGCGCGAGATCACCAAGCTGGAAGAGAAGGGCGTACCGGTGCGCGAGCGCCTGCGCATCAGCCCGTCCTGCCCGCTGATCCTGTCCTTCCACGTGGCCCTGGACCAGGCCCGCGAAAAGGCCCGTGGCGAGCTGAAGATCGGCACCACCGGTCGCGGCATCGGCCCGGCCTACGAAGACAAGGTTGCGCGTCGTGGCCTGCGTGTGGGCGACCTGCTCAACATGCCACGCTTCGAAGACAAGCTGCGCGAGCTGGTGGACTACCACAACTTCATGCTGGTGGGTTACTACAAAGAGCCGGCCATCGAGTTCGAAAAGACCCTGGCCGAGTGCAAGGAATACGCCGAACTGCTCAAGCCGCTGATGCTGGACGTGACTGCCGAGCTGCACGACCTGCGTCGCGCCGGCAAGGACATCATGTTCGAAGGTGCCCAGGGTTCGCTGCTGGACATCGACCACGGTACCTACCCCTACGTGACCAGCTCCAACACCACCGCCGGTGGCGTTGCGACCGGTTCGGGCGTTGGTCCGATGTTCCTGGACTACATCCTGGGCATCACCAAGGCCTACACCACCCGCGTGGGTTCGGGCCCGTTCCCGACCGAGCTGTTTGACGACGTTGGTGCGCACCTGGCCAAGCAGGGCCACGAATTTGGCGCAACCACCGGCCGTGCCCGTCGTTGCGGCTGGTTCGACGCCGTCATCCTGCGCCGCGCCATCGACGTGAACAGCATCTCGGGCATCTGCCTGACCAAGCTGGACGTGCTCGATGGCCTGGAAACCATCAACATCTGCGTCGGCTACAAGGACGCAGCGGGCAAGGACGTTGCCCCTACCGACGCCGACAGCTACGTGGGCCTGCAGCCTGTGTACGAAGAAGTGCCGGGCTGGAGCGAGTCGACCGTGGGCGCCAAGACCCTGGAAGAACTGCCGGCCAACGCCCGTGCCTACATCAAGCGTGTGGAAGAGCTGATCGGTGCGCCGATCGACATCGTCTCCACCGGCCCGGACCGCAACGAGACCATCGTGCTGCGCCATCCGTTTGCCTGATTCGCTGTAGGCAGTAAAGAACGCCGCTGTCCCTCCGGGCCAGCGGCGTTTTTTTTGGCCAGTTGGTGAAAGGGTCATAAAGGTCAGCCCTGGCTATGAATTTGACCGGTATGCCTGCTGCCCGGCACGGCCTTTGCTGTAAGAATCGTCCTATAAGGTGCCATCACTATAATGGCCCCGCGATACGGAGGGTTCTTGTGTGTCGGCCGTTCTCTCATTGTTACGAAGCCGCCTGTTGCGGCCTGTCTTTGTTGCGTTGGGTATCGCTCTTTTGGTGCAGGTGCTGGTTGCGGTCGCGCTGACGCGGAGCACGGTGACTGCGCTGGAGGCCGATCTGGGTAATCGCCTGGGTGCAGACAGCCAGAAACTGTCGGGTGAACTGGAACAGGCCGGGCGTGAGCTCAGCTCGGGCCTGGACAGTCTTTCGGCCAGTACCCGCCAGCGTTTGTCCGCCGGGCTATCCGCACGCCTTCAGGAGGAGCAGGCGCAACTGCGCGTCACCCTCGAAAAAAGCCTCAAGGAGTCGGCCAATCACATGGCCGAACTGCTGGCATCGGTTGCGCCGCGGGCCATCTGGGATGACGACATACCGGCACTGTCGGAGTTTTCCCGGCGCGCCCAGCGCAATGCCAACGTGCTCTTCGTGGTCTACGACGACGCCCAGGGCCAGCACCTGACCCGCTACCTGAACCGGCAGAACCCGATCAACCAGGCCCTGATGGAAAAGGGCCAGGGCGAACGGGCGCTCGACAAGGTGCTGGATGCGGCGCGCAACGACCCGGCGGTGTACATGATCGAAGCCTCGATCAACCCCAACGGCACCGAGATCGGCAAGGTGGTGATGGGCGTCTCCACGGCGTCGGTCGACAACGAGCTCAAGGCGCTGGACGCGCGCTTCTCGGCCCTGATCGCCAGCGGCGACCAGTTGGTCGGCGACAGCCTGGTGGGCGCTGCGGCCGACAGCAACAAGGCCCTGAGCGCCCGCCTGCAGGCGGCCCAGGCCAGTGCCGCGGCGATGCAGGCCAACACCTCGCAGACCGTGCAGCAAGCGGCGGCGACCCTGCGCTGGAACATCGGCCTGGGGCTGGTGGCGGTGGGCTTCGGCGTATTGCTGGTGGTGGCCGTGGTACTCGGCCGGCGCGTGCTGAGCAAGCTGCGCCTGCTGATTGCCGCGCTCAACGACCTGGCGGCCGGCGACGGCGACCTGACCAAGCGGGTGCCGATCGACAGCCGAGACGAGATCGGCGACATGGCTGCGGCGGTCAACCAGTTCGTCGACAAGCTGCAGCCCATCGTGCGCGAAGCGGGCGAGGTGGCGCAGCGCACCGGGGTCGAGATCGGCACCATGGCGCAGAACAACGCGGGCGCCGATGCGGCGGCCGCTTCGCAGCGCGATGAGGTGGCCGAGAGCCTGCGCGCCCTGTCGAGCATGGCCGATGAAGCCCAGGCCGAAAGCCAGGCCATGCAGGCAGCGTTGCAGCAGGTGGTGGACATTCGCCAGGCCACCGACGAGAACAGCCGTACCTCGGCCCAGGTGGCCAAGCTGATCGAAGCGTTGGCCGGGCAGGTGGGGGCGGGCTCCAAGGTGATCGAGCGGCTGGCCGAGCAGAGCCAGCAGATCGAGGTGGTGCTGGAGGTGATCCACGGGATTGCCGAGCAGACCAACCTGCTGGCGCTCAATGCCGCCATCGAGGCGGCGCGGGCTGGCGAGACCGGGCGCGGGTTTGCCGTGGTGGCCGACGAAGTGCGGGCGCTGGCGAGCAAGACCCAGAGCTCGACCGGCGATATCCAGGCGCACATCGGTGCCTTGCAGCAGGGCGCGCGGGAGGCGGTGGCAGCCATCAGCCAGGCCGGGCGTCAGGCCAGCGAAGGCTTGACCGTGCTCAAGGACAACGCGCGCCTGCAGCAGTCGGTGCAGGTGTCGGTGGAGCAGGTGCATGCGGCGATCGGCCTGGCCACCCGGGCGGCCGAGCAGCAGGCGCAGGGGGCGCAGGCGGTGCGTGGGCGGGTCGAGACGATTCATGCCCAGGCCGAGCGTGCAGCGCAGGTGGTGATGCAGACCACGGCCAGCAGCAAGGTGCTGGATGACCTGGCGGCGCAGTTGAAGGCCAGCCTGGGGCAGTTCAGGGCCTGAGATAGTGTCGTTTGTATCGCGGGTCAAGCCCGCTCCCACAAGGGCCTCATCGATCCTTGTGGGAGCGGGCTTGACCCGCGATGCCTTTCAGGCGCGGTTTAGGTACATCCGCGTCGTCAGCAGGTACACCGGCAACCCCGACACCACAATCAACAGCGCCGCATAGGGCGCCGCCGCCGCGAATTCGACGTTGGCGGTATGCGCCCACACTTCGGTCGCCAGCGTGGTCATGCCGGTGGGGCTGAGCAGCAGGGTGGCGGTCAGCTCCTTCATCGCATCCAGGAACACCAGCGCAAACGCTGCCGCCAGGGCCGGGAAGATGATCGGCAGGGTCACCTTGCAGAACGCCTTGAACGGCGTCGCGCCCAGGGTGCGCGCCGCCTCTTCCAGCTGTGGTGCGGCCTTGGTCAGCGCGGTACGCACCGGCGCCTGCGCCAGCGGCAAGAACAGCAGCGCATAGGCCAGCAACAGCAGGCCGGTGGTCTGGTACAGCGCCGGCACATAGTGCAGGGCGAAATACACCAGGGTCAGCGCAATCACCAGCCCCGGCAGCGCGTGCAGCAAGTAGGGCAGGCGCTCGGCCCAGATCGCCAGGCGGCCCTTGTAGCGCACCACCAGAAAGCTCACCGGTAACGCCAGCAGCAGGCTCACCCCCGCGCCGCCCAGTGCCAGCGACAGCGACGAGAACAGCGCCCGGCTGATGTCGGCCACCGGGAAGGCCGCCGACGATCCCACGCTCAGCCAGTAGCCCAGCATGCCCAGCGGGATGCCGCTGCCCAGCACTGCCAGCAGCAGGCAGCTCAACTGCCCCAGTACGCTCCAGCCACCCAGGCGGATCGGCTTGGCACGGCGTGCCACGCCCTGGCCGATGCGTACGTGTCGCGCCTTGCCGCGTACCCGCAGCTCGAACCACAGCAGCAACAGGCACATGAACAGCAGCACCGCCGAGAGCATCGCCGCATTGGCGTTGCTGAACTCCAGCTCGAACTGCTGGTAGATCGCGGTGGTGAAGGTCTGCAGGCCCAGGATCGACAGCGCGCCGAATTCCACCAGCATGTGCAAGGCAATCAGCAGGCTGCCGCCCAGGATCGACGGCCACAGCAGCGGCAGGGTGACCCGGCGGAACACACCCCAGCGGTTGTAGCCCAGGGTGCGGGCCGATTCTTCAAGCGAGGTGTCGAGGTTGCGCAGGGTCGCGGCCACCGGCAGGAACACCAGTGGATACTTTGACAGCGCCATCACCAGGATCGCCCCGCCCAGCCCCTCGAAGCGCGGGCTCAGCGAGACCCAGGTGAAGCCGCTGACGAACGCCGGCACGGCAAACGGCAGGCACAGGATCACGCCCCACAAACGCCGCCCGCGCAGGTCGCTGCGCTCCAGCAGCCAGGCCAGGGCCAGGCCGACCACGGCGCAGGCCACGGTCACCCCGGCCATCAGCAGCAGGGTGTTCTTCATCAGGCCCCAGACGAAGGGCCGCCACAGCAGGTACAACGCCTCGCGCCAGCCGGCCTGCCAGGCCTTGAGGCCCACGTACAGCAACGGCAGCAGGCTCAGGCCCACCAGCAGCAGCACCGGTAGCACCACCCAGATCGAGGGGCGCTTGCGGCGCGGAACATAACGCGCCACAGACGGCGCAGGCAGCACGGCTTCCATCAGAGCAGGCCGACCTCGCGCTCAAGTTCCAGGGCTTCCTCGGCATTGCCCAGGTCGGCCGGGGTGATCTTCGGCGGGCGCAGGTCTTCGAACGGCTTCAGGCCCTGGTCCGAGACCATGCCCTTGTGCAGCGGATACTCGGCGGTGGTCTGGGTGATCACGCGCTGGCCTTCTTCGCTGGCCATCCAGGCGAGCAGGGCCTGGGCTTCCTTGGGGTGCTTGCTGGCCTTGACCGCCGCGGCGCTGGAGATGGTCACCAGGCCACCGACGTCGCCGTCGGCCAGGTAGTAGAGCTTGGAGTCCAGTTGGCCGCGCTCTTTCTTGAGGGCGTACCAGTAGTAGTTGTTCACCAGTACGGCAGCCACTTCGCCGTTTTCCACGGCCTTGAGGGCAACCATGTTGTTGGTGTAGGTCTTGCCGAAGGCCTTGAGGCCGGTCAGCCATTCTTCGGCCGCTTCACGCCCGTGCAGCTTGAGGATGGCCACGGCCTGTTCCTGGAACGCGCCGCTGGTGGGCACGAAGCCGACCTTGCCGTCCCACTCGGGGTCGGCGAAGTCCATCACCGATTGTGGCAGGTCTTTTTCGTCGATCACCTTGGGGTTGAAGGCCACCACGCGGGTGCGAGCGGTCACGCCCATCCAGGTGCCGTTGCTGGCCACGTATTCCTTGGGCAGCACTTGCAGGGTCGAATCGTCGATCTTGGCCAGCAGGCCTTTCTCGCCCAAGTTGTTCAGCGGCGGCGATTCTTCGGTATAGATGACGTCGGCCGGGGAGCGTGCGCCTTCTTCCTCGATCTGGCTGGCCAGCTGGTTGCTGCTGCCCTTGCGGATATTGATGTGAATGCCGGTCTTGGCCTCGTAGGCCTTGGCGATGGCTTCGCCGATTTCCTTGTGCTGGCCGTTGTACAGGGTCAGCGTCACAGGGTCGGCGGCCATGGCGGCGGGTGCTGCGAGCACCAGGCTGAACACGGAAACGGCCAGGCCGCGCAAAATCGGGTTGATGCGGATCGTCATGCGGGTGGTTCCTCGCTTGCGGGCTACAAATCTTGAAACAATGATAAACGATATAGTTTCTCAAGTACGCCCGTGAGGAAAAATTCATGAGCTGACTATCGGTTAACTCACTTGATTTGTTGGGCGGGGCGGGGTGGCAACGCAGCGTCCGAATGTGCGGCAGTGGGGTGAGCTCGAATCGCAGGCATAAAAAAACCCGCTTTCGCGGGTTTCTCTAGAATATGGTGCCCAGAAGAAGACTCGAACTTCCACGACCGTAAGGTCACCAGCACCTGAAGCTGGCGTGTCTACCAATTTCACCATCTGGGCAAAGTTGAAGCATTGAAACATGAAACGGTGTAGCGTGTGTTGCGTAAATTCCAGACAGGCAAGCTAATCTGAAACTTGAAAATTGGTGCCCAGAAGAAGACTCGAACTTCCACGACCGTAAGGTCACCAGCACCTGAAGCTGGCGTGTCTACCAATTTCACCATCTGGGCATATCGTCGAGGCTTCATGATGCTTCACATCGCGCCGCTTCTCAACTATAACGACGCTGTCCGTCGTTGTGGTGCGCACTATACGGATGCCCTCGAAGGCTGTAAAGCCCCGTTCAGAAAAAATCTCAAAAATTTCAAGTCGTTGTTCCTTGGGCTGTTTTGGCATCACTCAAGGGCCCTGACGGGGCTGTCAAAGCCTCGGATTTCCGGTTTCAATACGGCTATGCCAAACTAACCCTATATAGACAAGGTGAACCCCTACTAATGGCCGATTGGCAGACCCTCGATCCCGAGGCCGCTCGTGAAGCGGAAAAATACGAAAACCCCATTCCTAGCCGTGAGCTGATCCTCCAGCGCCTTGACGAGCGCGGCTCTCCCGCCGCCCGCGAGCAACTGGTGGAAGAGTTCGGCCTGCAGACCGAGGACCAGATCGAGGCCTTGCGTCGCCGCCTGCGCGCCATGGAGCGCGACGGCCAGCTGATCTACACCCGGCGCGGCACCTATGCCCCGGTAGACAAGCTGGACCTGATCCTGGGTCGCATCTCGGGCCACCGCGACGGTTTCGGTTTTCTCGTCCCCGACGATGGCAGCGACGACCTGTTCCTGAGCCCGGCGCAGATGCGCCTGGTGTTCGATGGCGACCGAGCGCTGGCGCGCGTGTCCGGGCTTGACCGGCGCGGCCGGCGTGAAGGCGTGGTGGTCGAAGTGATCTCCCGTGCCCACGAAAGCATCGTGGGGCGCTACTTCGAGGAAGGCGGGGTGGGCTTCGTGACCCCCGACAACCCCAAGGTCCAGCAGGAAGTGCTGGTGACCCCGGGCCGCAATGCCGGCGCCAAGGTCGGCCAGTTCGTCGAGGTGAAGATCACCCACTGGCCGACCCAGCGCTTCCAGCCGCAGGGCGATATCGTCGAAGTGATCGGCAACTACATGGCGCCGGGCATGGAAATCGACGTGGCGCTGCGCAGCTACGACATTCCCCATGTATGGCCCGAGGCGGTCATCAAGGAAGCGCGCAAGCTCAAGCCTGAAGTCGAAGAGAAGGACAAGGAACACCGCATCGACCTGCGTCACCTGCCGTTCGTCACCATCGACGGCGAAGACGCACGGGACTTCGACGATGCCGTGTACTGCGAAAGCCTGGGCAAGCTGCGCCTGTTCTCCGGTGGCTGGCGCCTGTTCGTGGCGATTGCCGACGTGTCCAGCTACGTGCGCCTGGGCTCTGCCCTGGACAACGAAGCCCAGGTGCGCGGCAACTCGGTGTACTTCCCCGAGCGGGTGATCCCGATGCTGCCCGAGGAACTTTCCAACGGACTGTGCTCGCTGAACCCGAACGTCGACCGGCTGGCGATGGTCTGTGAAATGACCATCAACAAGTCCGGCCAGATGGTCGACTACCAGTTCTACGAAGCGGTCATCCACTCCCACGCGCGCCTGACCTACAACAAGGTCAGCAGCATGCTCGAACATGCCCGTACCCGTGAAGGCAAGGCGCTGCGCGAGCAGTACAGCCACGTGGTGCCGGACCTCAAGCAGCTGTATGCGCTGTACAAGGTGTTGCTGGCGGCCCGTCACACCCGTGGCGCGATCGACTTCGAAACCCAGGAAACCCGCATCATCTTCGGTGCCGAGCGCAAGATCGCGGAAATTCGCCCGACCGTGCGCAACGATGCGCACAAGTTGATCGAAGAATGCATGCTCGCGGCCAACGTGGCCACGGCCGAGTTCCTCAAGAAGCACGAGATCCCTGCGTTGTACCGCGTGCACGACGGACCGCCGCCGGAGCGCCTGGAAAAACTGCGCGCCTTCCTCGGCGAGCTGGGGCTTTCGCTGCACAAGGGCAAGGATGGTCCGTCGCCCAAGGACTACCAGGCGCTGCTGTCGCAGATCGCCGGTCGCCCTGACTTCCACCTGATCCAGACCGTGATGCTGCGCTCGCTGAGCCAGGCGGTGTACAGCGCCGACAACAACGGCCACTTCGGCCTGAACTACGAGGCGTACACCCACTTCACCTCGCCGATCCGGCGTTACCCCGACCTGCTGACCCACCGTGCCATCCGCAGCGTGATCCGTTCGCGCCAGGAAACCCCGCACGTCAAGCGGGCCGGCGCGATGAGCATTCCCAAGGCGCGCATCTACCCGTACGACGAGGCGGCCCTGGAGCAGCTGGGCGAGCAGTGCTCGATGAGCGAGCGACGCGCCGACGAAGCCACCCGCGACGTGACCAACTGGCTCAAGTGCGAGTACATGAAGGATCGCGTGGGCGAAAGCTTCCCGGGTGTGATCACCGCGGTGACCGGTTTCGGCCTGTTCATCGAACTGACCGACATCTACGTCGAAGGCATGGTGCACGTCAGTGCCTTGCCGGGTGACTACTACCACTTCGACCCGGTACACCACCGCCTGGCGGGCGAGCGCACCGGTCGCAGCTTCCGCCTGGGCGACACGGTCGAAGTGCGCGTGATGCGCGTGGACCTCGAACAGCGCAAGATCGATTTCGAGATGGCCGAAAACACCCTGAATGCGCCGATCGGTCGCAAGCAGCGTGGTGCCGAGCCTGCCGCCAAGGGCAAGACGGGCGCTGCCTCGGCCAAGTCCAATGGTGCCGCCAAGCCCTACAGCGCGCCGGCCAAGGCCGCCAAGGTCGAAGCGGCGCCGGCCGAGCCGCCGCGCCGCAGCCGCAAGAACGAAACCTCCGAAGCCTATTTCCCGGCCGATGCCGCAGCCAAGAACGCCGAAGTGCGCAAGAGCCGGGAAATGAAGAAGGCGTTGCTGTCCGATGCCAAGAACGCCGTGGGCAAGCCTGCGGCCAAGGGCTCGAAGACGTCTTCGGAGAAACCGAGCAAGCACCGCAAGGGGCCGCCAAAAGCCGGTTCCGCTTCACGTAAACCCAAGGGCAAGTCATGAGTCAGCTGGAAAAGATCTACGGTGTGCATGCGGTGGAGGCCCTGTTGCGCCACCACCCCAAGCGGGTCAAGCAGATCTGGCTGGCCGACAGCCGCAGCGAGCCGCGGGTGCAGGCCCTGCTGGAGCTGGCCGCACAGAACCGAGTGACGGTCGGCCAGGCTGAACGCCGCGAGATGGACGCCTGGGTCGAGGGCGTGCACCAGGGCGTGGTCGCCGAGGTCAGCCCGAGCCAGGTGTGGGGCGAGGCGATGCTCGAAGAGCTGCTGGACCGCACCGAAGGCGCGCCGCTGATTCTGGTGCTGGACGGTGTGACCGACCCGCACAACCTGGGCGCCTGCCTGCGCACCGCCGATGCGGCCGGTGCGCTGGCGGTGGTGGTGCCCAAGGACAAGTCGGCGACCCTGACCCCGGCGGTACGCAAGGTGGCGTGTGGCGCTGCCGAGGTGATTCCGCTGGTGGCCGTGACCAACCTGGCGCGTACTCTGGAGAAGCTCCAGCAGCGCGGCCTGTGGGTGGTGGGCACGGCGGGGGAGGCCGAACAGGAACTGTATCAGCAGGACCTGACCGGCCCGACCATCCTGATCATGGGCGCCGAGGGCAAGGGCATGCGCCGCCTGACCCGCGAGCACTGCGATTTTCTGGTGAAGCTGCCGATGGCCGGCAGCGTCAGCAGCCTGAACGTGTCGGTGGCCACGGGCGTGTGCCTGTTCGAGGCGGTGCGTCAGCGTCAGGCCAAGCGCAAGGCCTGATAAGGCGTTGCCACTTTCGCGGGTCAAGCCCGCTCCCACAGGGCTTTCGGTGGCCTGTGTGGGGGCGGGCCTGGCCCGCGATGCTTTCAAGGCTGTTCAAATAATCACCAATTGCCTTGCGTGCGCCCCGGCGCTTCTCTACAATTGCGCCCCTTGCCCCGCTGGCAGGCGCGCATGCGCCCACCGCACAAGGCAAGACAAACAGTGTCATTCACTCCTTGTCTGACCACCCTGGTGGCAGACTACAACCCGTAAGGAGCATTCATGCGTCATTACGAAATCATCTTTCTGGTCCACCCTGACCAGAGCGAGCAAGTCGGCGGCATGGTTGAGCGTTACACCAAGCTGATCGAAGAAGACGGCGGCAAGATCCACCGTCTGGAAGACTGGGGCCGTCGTCAACTGGCCTACGCAATCAACAATGTTCACAAGGCTCACTACGTGATGCTGAACGTTGAGTGCACCGGCAAGGCCCTGGCCGAGCTGGAAGACAACTTCCGCTACAACGATGCCGTGATCCGTAACCTGGTCATCCGTCGCGACGAAGCCGTTACCGGCCAGTCCGAGATGCTCAAGGCTGAAGAAAACCGCAGTGAGCGCCGTGAGCGTCGCGACCGTCCTGAGCACGCTGACAACGCCGAAGGCGATGACAGCGACAACAGCGACAACAGCGATAACGCTGACGAGTAATCCACGGACCTTTTGAGGAGCCTATTACATGGCACGTTTCTTCCGTCGTCGTAAATTCTGCCGCTTCACTGCTGAAGAAGTGAAAGAGATCGATTACAAAGATCTCAACACCCTGAAAGCTTATGTATCCGAAACCGGCAAGATCGTTCCAAGCCGTATCACCGGTACCAAAGCTCGTTATCAGCGTCAGCTGGCTACCGCTATCAAGCGCGCCCGCTTCCTGGCCCTGCTGGCCTACACCGACAGCCACGGCCGCTGAGACCGGGTCGTCGACAGGTAGCAAGGGATAAAGTGCATGCGAGCGTTAGCTGATTTCATCATGCGCGGTCGCGTGCAGGCCACTCTGGTAGTGGTCGGTTGTGCGGCATTGCCGCTGTTGTTCTGGTTGAGTGCCGCCGCCGGGAGCCTGGTGTTCCTGCGGCGCGGTTTCAAGGACGCCTCCGGGATCCTCGCCTGGGCATTGCTGCCCGCGCTGGTCTGGTGGTTCTTCGGTGAACCGCGCACCTTGATGGTGTTGCTGGGAACCTTCGGTCTGGCTGCGTTGCTACGCGCCGGACAGTCCTGGAGCCGGGTGCTGTTGTTCAGCATCGCCTGGGGCCTGGTGTATGGCGTCATCCTGGGTTCGGTGTTCCGCGAACCGATCGAAGCGCTGGCGCAGGTGCTTGAAAAAGCCCTGCCGCAGATGCTCGACGGTCTCTACCAGCAGTTGACGGTAGAAGAGCGGGCCCGCCTGGGGAGCGTGATCGCACCGGTGCTTACCGGCCTGATTGCGGCATTGCTGCAGGCAGTCAGTCTGCTGGCCCTGATGTTGGGTCGCTACTGGCAAGCCGCGTTGTACAACCCGGGAGGCTTTGGCAGCGAGTTTCGCGCCATACGGCTCCCGCTGGTACCGGCGCTGTTGCTGCTGGTGTGCATGCTGATAGCGCCGAATTTCGGCAGCGAACTGGCGATGTTGACACCGTTGTGCAGCGTACCGCTGGTGTTCGCCGGGCTGGCCCTGATTCACGGGCTGGTCGCGCAGAAGCGCCTGGCCAGGTTCTGGCTGGTGGGGATGTACGTGACGCTGGTGCTGTTCATGCAGCTGATTTATCCGTTGCTCGTGGTTCTGGCCATTGTCGACAGCCTGATTGATTTTCGCGGTCGTTCTGCATCGAAAGATGCCGGTGACGCGAACGGTGAAGGTTAAAAGTTAAGAGGTTTATACCTAATGGAACTGATCCTGCTGGAAAAAGTCGCCAACCTGGGCAACCTGGGCGACAAGGTAAATGTTAAGGCCGGTTACGGTCGTAACTTCCTGCTGCCATTCGGCAAGGCTACCGCTGCGACCGCTGCCAACCTGGCTGCGTTCGAAGAGCGTCGCGCCGAGCTGGAAAAACTGGCTGCTGACAAGAAAGCTTCGGCTGAAACCCGCGCTGCCCAACTGGCCGAGCTGGAAGTGACCATCACTGCCACCGCCGGTGACGAAGGCAAGCTGTTCGGTTCGATCGGCACCCACGACATCGCTGACGCCCTGACCGCCTCCGGCGTTGAAGTGGCCAAGTCTGAAGTGCGTCTGCCGAACGGCACCATCCGCAACGTTGGCGAATTCGACGTAGCCGTGCACCTGCACAGCGACGTAGAAGCCACCGTTCGCGTGGTTGTCGTCGCAGCCTAAGCTGGACCAATCGACTGGCACCCTGGGTGCCAGCCGGTTAACATCGGGCACGATCCTGCATTGCAGGTCGTGCCCTTTGTCTTTTTCAACACCCTGATTCCCAAGTGGCCATGAACGAGATAACCGCCCCCGAGCAATATGATCTGCAAACCGCTGCCCTGAAGGTGCCGCCGCATTCCATCGAGGCCGAACAGGCCGTACTCGGTGGCCTGATGCTGGACAACAACGCCTGGGAGCGCGTGCTCGATCAAGTCTCCGACGGCGACTTCTACCGGCATGACCATCGCCTGATCTTCCGCGCCATCTACAAGCTCGCCGACCTCAACACCCCGTTCGACGTGGTGACGCTGCACGAGCAGCTCGACAAGGAAGGCCTGAGCTCCCAGGTCGGTGGCCTGGGTTACCTGGGCGAGCTGGCCAAGAACACCCCGTCGGTGGCCAACATCAAGGCCTATGCGCAGATCATTCGCGAGCGCGCCACACTGCGCCAGCTGATCAGCATCAGCAGCGAGATCGCCGACAGCGCGTTCAACCCCCAGGGCCGCAACGCCGCCGAGATTCTCGACGAGGCCGAACGGCAGATCTTCCAGATCGCCGAAGCACGGCCCAAGACCGGTGGCCCGGTAGGGGTCAACGAACTGCTGACCAAGGCCATCGACCGCATCGACACGCTGTTCAACTCCGACAGCGCCATCACCGGTATCTCCACCGGCTACACCGACCTGGACGAGAAGACCAGCGGCCTGCAACCGGCCGACCTGATCATCGTGGCCGGCCGTCCGTCGATGGGTAAGACCACCTTCGCCATGAACCTGGTGGAGAACGCCGTGTTGCGCAGCGACAAGGCGGTGCTGGTGTACTCCCTGGAGATGCCAGGCGAATCGCTGATCATGCGTATGCTCTCCTCGCTGGGGCGCATCGACCAGACCAAGGTGCGTTCCGGCCAGCTGGACGACGACGACTGGCCGCGCCTGACTTCGGCGGTCAACCTGCTCAATGACCGCAAGCTGTTCATCGACGACACCGCCGGCATCAGCCCGTCGGAAATGCGCGCACGTACCCGGCGCCTGGTGCGTGAGCATGGCGAGATCGCCATGATCATGATCGACTACCTGCAACTGATGCAGATCCCGGGCTCCAGCGGCGACAACCGTACCAACGAGATTTCCGAGATCTCGCGCTCGCTCAAGGCCCTGGCCAAGGAATTCAACTGCCCGGTCATCGCCCTGTCGCAGCTCAACCGCTCCCTCGAGCAGCGCCCCAACAAGCGCCCGGTGAACTCCGACTTGCGTGAATCGGGTGCGATCGAGCAGGACGCCGACGTGATCATGTTCGTGTACCGCGACGAGGTGTACCACCCCGAGACCGAGCACAAGGGCATCGCCGAGATCATCATCGGCAAGCAGCGTAACGGCCCCATCGGCTTCGTGCGCCTGGCGTTCATCGGCAAGTACACGCGCTTCGAGAACCTGGCACCGGGCAGCTACAACTTCGACGACGACGAATAAGGTGCCGATGGCCAATTCCGACTTCTGACGTCGGAATTGGTCAAAATTTGTGCTATATTCCGCGCCCGCGATTTCCCTGATACCAAGAACCGGTCACTGACATGCAAGCAGCCAAACCACTTTTCGACTATCCCAAGTACTGGGCCGAATGCTTCGGGCCAGCGCCATTCCTGCCGATGAGCAGGGAGGAGATGGATCAGCTCGGCTGGGATTCCTGCGACATCATCATCGTGACCGGTGACGCCTACGTCGACCACCCGTCGTTCGGCATGGCCATCATCGGCCGGCTGCTCGAAGCCCAGGGCTTCCGGGTGGGCATCATTGCCCAGCCGAACTGGCAGAGCAAAGACGACTTCATGAAGCTGGGCGAGCCGAACCTGTTCTTCGGTGTCGCGGCCGGCAACATGGACTCGATGATCAACCGCTACACCGCCGACAAGAAGATCCGCTCGGACGACGCCTACACCCCGGGCGGCCTGGCCGGCAAGCGCCCCGACCGTGCCAGCCTGGTCTACAGCCAGCGCTGCAAGGAAGCCTACAAGCACGTGCCGATCGTGCTGGGTGGCATCGAGGCCTCGCTGCGCCGCATCGCGCACTACGACTACTGGCAGGACAAGGTGCGGCACTCGATCCTGATCGACGCCTGCGCCGACATCCTGCTGTACGGCAACGCCGAACGCGCGATCGTCGAAGTCGCCCAGCGCCTGTCCTACGGCCACAAGATCGAAGACATCACCGACATCCGCGGCACCGCCTTCGTGCGCCGCGACACCCCGCAGGGCTGGTACGAAGTGGACTCCACGCGTATCGACCGGCCGGGCAAGGTCGACAAGATCATCAACCCGTACGTGAACACCCAGGACACCCAGGCCTGCGCCATCGAGCAGGAGAAGGGCCCGGTCGAAGACCCGCAGGAAGCCAAGGTGGTGCAGATTCTGGCCAGCCCGCGCATGACCCGCGACAAGACCGTGATCCGCCTGCCGTCCTACGAGAAGGTGCGCAGCGATGCGGTGCTGTACGCCCACGCCAACCGCGTGCTGCACCTGGAAACCAACCCGGGCAACGCCCGTGCGCTGGTGCAGAAGCACGGCGAGGTGGACGTGTGGTTCAACCCGCCGCCCATCCCGATGACCACCGAAGAGATGGACTACGTGTTCGGCATGCCCTATGCGCGCGTCCCGCACCCGGCGTATGGCAAGGAGAAGATCCCGGCCTACGACATGATCCGCTTCTCGGTGAACATCATGCGTGGCTGCTTCGGTGGCTGCACCTTCTGCTCGATCACCGAGCACGAAGGCCGCATCATCCAGAACCGTTCCCACGACTCGATCATTCGCGAGATCGAAGAAATCCGCGACAAGGTGCCGGGCTTTACCGGGGTCATCTCCGACCTGGGCGGGCCGACCGCCAACATGTACCGCATTGCCTGCAAGAGCCCGGAAATCGAATCTGCGTGCCGCAAGCCGTCGTGCGTGTTCCCCGGCATCTGCCCCAACCTGAACACCGACCACTCGGCGCTGATCCAGCTGTACCGCAGTGCGCGTGACCTGCCGGGGGTGAAGAAGATCCTGATCGCCTCGGGCCTGCGCTACGACCTGGCAGTCGAGTCGCCGGAGTACGTCAAGGAGCTGGTCACCCACCACGTGGGCGGTTACCTCAAGATTGCCCCGGAGCATACCGAGGAAGGCCCGCTGAACCAGATGATGAAGCCTGGTATCGGCAGCTACGATCGCTTCAAGCGCATGTTCGAGAAGTACTCCAAGGAGGCGGGCAAGGAGCAGTACCTGATCCCGTACTTCATCGCGGCGCACCCGGGCACTACCGACGAAGACATGATGAACCTGGCCCTGTGGCTCAAGGGCAATGGCTTTCGCGCCGACCAGGTGCAGGCGTTCTACCCGTCGCCGATGGCCTCGGCCACTGCCATGTACCACTCGGGCAAGAACCCGCTGCGCAAGGTTACCTACAAGAGCGACGCGGTGACCATCGTCAAGAGCGAGGAGCAGCGCCGCCTGCACAAGGCGTTCCTGCGGTACCACGACCCCAAGGGCTGGCCGATGCTGCGCGAAGCCCTGCAGCGCATGGGGCGTGCCGACCTGATCGGGCCGGCCAAGCACCAGTTGATCCCGCTGCACCAGCCGGCGACCGACAGCTACCAGAGTGCGCGGCGCAAGAACTCGACGCCGGCGGGCAGTCACAAGGTGGCCAAGGAAACCAAGATCCTGACCCAGCACACCGGCTTGCCGCCGCGTGCCAGCGACGGTGCCAAGCCGTGGGACAAGCGCGAGCAGGCCAAGGCGGCCGCCTTTGCGCGTAACCAGGAAGCGGCCAAGGCACGCAAGGACGCCGCCAAGGGTGGCAAGGGCAAGGGCAAGAAGACCCGCGAGCCGGTGTTGCCACGCTGACACCGCGTCGCGGCCATCGCGGGTCAAGCCCGCTCCCACAGGTACAGTGCAGATCCATAGGCCACTGACTATCCTGTGGGAGCGGGCTTGACCCGCGATGAGGTCCGCAAGGCCACATCCATCCTTCTCCCCATCCCCGCCACACGCTACCCTGCATCACCTGCCGTCACCGAGCACGCCCATGGCTGACCCGCTGGCCTCACCAAGCCCTGCCTCCTACCACGAGATGTTCGCGGCGGATGGCAGCGTGCGCCCGCATTGGCAGCGCCTGCACCAGCACCTGCAACGCAGCGGCCCCACCCAGCTGGCCCAGCGCCAGGCCCAACTGGCGCGCCATCTGCAGGAAAACGGCGTCACCTACAACATCTACGCCGACCCCGACGGCACCGATCGCCCGTGGGAGCTGGACCTGCTGCCGCAGCTGATCCCCGCGCAGGAGTGGCAGGCGCTGGCGGCGGGCATCGCCCAGCGCGCGCACCTGCTCAACGCGGTACTGGCCGACATCTATGGCCCGCAGCGCCTGATCGGCGAAGGCCTGCTGCCGTCCGAGCTGGTGTTCGGCCACAACAATTTTCTCTGGCCGTGCCAGGGCATCACGCCGCCCGGCTCGACCTTCCTGCATGTGTACGCTGCCGACCTTGCCCGCGGCCCCGATGGGCGCTGGTGGGTCACCGCCGACCGCACCCAGGCGCCCTCCGGGGCCGGCTTCGCGCTGGAGAACCGCACGCTGGTCACGCGCACCCTGCCGGACCTGTACCGCGACCTGCACGTGCAGCACCTGGCCGGGTTCTTTCGCAACCTGCAACAGAGCCTGCTGCGCCTGGCACCCAGCGGCCAGGAACCGCCACTGGTGGTACTGCTGACCCCGGGGCGCTTCAACGAAAGCTATTTCGAGCACCTGTTCCTCGCCCGCCAGCTGGGTTACCCACTGGTCGAAGGCAGCGACCTGACCGTGCGCGATGCCACGGTTTACCTCAAGACCCTGGGCGGGCTGCGCCGGGTGCACGCGATCATGCGCCGCCTGGACGACGATTTCTGCGACCCGCTGGAACTGCGTACCGACTCGGCCCTCGGCGTGCCCGGCCTGCTCGACGCGGTACGCCAGGGCCGCGTGCTGGTGGCCAATGCGCTGGGCAGCGGGGTGCTCGAATCTCCCGGCCTGCTCGGCTTTCTGCCGGCCATCAACCAGCACCTGTTCGGCGAGGCCCTGAGCCTGCCGTCGATCGCCACCTGGTGGTGCGGCGAGCCGCCTGCGCTGGAGCAGGCCCTGGCCAGGCTGCCGGAGCTGCTGATCAAGCCGGCGTTCCCCTCGCAGAGTTTCGCTGCGCTGTTCGGGCGCGACCTGGACGAGGCGGCGCGCGATGCCTTGGCCGGGCGCATCCGTGCACGCCCGTATGCCTACGTGGCACAGGAACTGGCGCAGTTGTCCCAGGCGCCGGTATGGCAGGGCACGCTGCAGGCGCGGCCGATCGGCATGCGGGTGTATGCGGTGGCCACCGCCGATGGCTACCGGGTACTGCCCGGCGGCTTGACCCGGGTGGCCGCCCTGGCGGATGCCGAGGTGGTGTCGATGCAGCACGGCGGGGCCAGCAAGGACACCTGGGTACTCGGCGAGGCGGCCCCGGTCGGCGAACAGTGGCAGGCCAGCCGCACCCTTGGCGTGGCCGATCTGATCCGCCAGGACCCGTACCTGCCGTCGCGGGTCGTGGAAAACCTGTTCTGGTTCGGCCGCTATTGCGAGCGCTGCGACACCAGCGCGCGCCTGCTGCGCATTCTGCTCAGCCGCTACCTGGATGGCGAACATCCGTCCACCTGGCAGGCGGCGGTGGCCCTGGCCGAAGAGCTTGAGCTGCTGCCCCCCGAGGGCACCCTGGCCGAGCGCCTGCGCGCCGCCTTGCTCGATGCCGACTGGGCGTTCAGCCTGCGCGCCAACCTGCAGCGCCTGCAATGGACCGCCGCCCAGGTGCGCGGCAAGCTCTCGCGGGAGAACTGGCAGGCGCTGGTGGAGTTGCAGCACGAAGCCCAGGCGCTGGGTGGGCAGACGGCGGACTTCGGCGAGCTGCTGGATTTTCTCAACCGCCTGGTGATGTCGCTGGCGGCGCTGTCCGGCTTTGCCCTGGACGACATGACCCGCGATGAAGGCTGGCGCTTTCTGATGATCGGGCGGCGCATCGAGCGCCTGCAGGGCTTGAGCCTGAGCCTGGCCAGTTTTCTGCGCGGCCCCGGCGCCTTCGACCAGGCGGGCCTGGAATGGCTGCTTGAACTGGGCAACAGCAGCATCACCTACCGCTCGCGCTACCTGGCGGTGGCGCAGTTGATCCCGGTGCTGGACCTGCTCCTGCTCGACCAGCAGAACCCCCATGCGGTGCTGTTCCAGCTCAAGCTGCTGGTGCGTGCCCTGGAGCGATCCAGCGATGAGTTCGGCAGCCCGCCAGACCCGACCCTGGCCCTGCTGGCCGAGCGCCTGTACCACTTCGACCTGGGCAGCCTGGAGCACGCGCTGTTCGGCAAGGCCAGCGTGCGCGCGGTGCTCGATGGCCTGGCCGAGTTGCTGGGCGAGATCGCCAAGGCCAGCCTGCAGGCCTCCGAGCGACTGGCGCTGCGCCACTTCGTGCATGTCGATGACATCAGCCAGCAGACGGTGTCGGCCTGATGAGCGCGCGCTACCAGGTACTGCACGACACCCATTACCGCTATGACAGCCCGGTGTCCCTGGCCCAGCAACTGGTGCATCTGTGGCCACGGGCCTGTGCCTGGCAGCAGTGCGAAGACCGGCAATTGCAGGTCGACCCGCTGCCGACCCGGCGGCGCGACGAGCTCGACGGCTTCGGCAACCCGCTGACCCGGCTGGCGCTGGAGCGCCAGCATGATCAACTGCGCGTGGTGACGCGGGTGCAGGTGAACGTGCTGTCGCGCGCCGCGCCGGTGCTGGCTGCCTCGCCGCCGTGGGAACAGGTGTGCCAGGCGCTGGCGTATTCGGGGCAGGCGCTGACTGCGGCCACGCTGGAGGCGTGCCGCTTTCGTTTCGAATCGCCGTATGTGCGGCTGAAGCAGCGTTTCGTCGTGTTTGCCGAGCCGTGTTTCGCCCCGGGCCAGCCGTTGCTGCTGTGCGTGCAGGCCCTGATGCAGCAGATTTTCAGCCAGTTCACCTTCGATGCCGGTGCCACCCAGGTGGCCACCCCGCTGGTTGAGGTGCTGCAGCGTCGCCGCGGCGTGTGCCAGGACTTCGCCCACCTGATGCTCGCGTGCCTGCGCTCGCGCGGGCTGGCGGCGCGCTATGTCAGCGGCTACCTGCTGACGCGCCCGCCGCCCGGGCAGGCCCGGCTGATCGGGGCCGATGCCTCGCATGCGTGGGTGTCGGTGTACTGCCCGGTCAACGGCTGGGTGGATTTCGACCCCACCAACAACCTGCTGCCGGCGCTGGAGCACATCACCCTGGCCTGGGGCCGGGATTTTTCCGATGTGTCACCGCTGCGTGGGGTGATTCTGGGCGGGGGCAGCCATGACCCGCAGGTGCAGGTGACAGTGTTGCCGCTGGATGAATGCCCGGCGTGACGGCCCATCACTCCGGGCGCGCGAATTCGACGTTGCTGCCAGTGGCACCGCAGGCATAGGCAGCCAGCAGGCTGCGCATCAGACTACCAAGGGACATGTCCTGTACTCCTAATTGAGAGGTTGTCTCATCGTCCCTGAATGGCGCATGATGGTCCCACGGATTTTGTGTATACAATCCATAGCGAAAATTTACTACCAGCGCGCCTAACCTGCCCCTTGACTCATATCAGGCCGGTGGGGGACGCTCTGGGGCAGTATAGAAACGGATAAAAAACCCCTGCCAAGGAGATTCACGATGTTTGCCAAAGCTGTTGCGGTATCCCTGCTGACCCTCGCCAGTGCCCAGGTCTTCGCTGCCGATTGCAAGGTCACGGTCGATTCCACCGACCAGATGTCCTTCAACACCAAGGCCATTGAGATCGACAAGAGCTGCAAGACTTTCACCGTCGAATTGACCCACTCGGGCAACCTGCCGAAGAACGTCATGGGCCACAACCTGGTGATCAGCAAAGAAGCTGACATGCAGCCAATCGCCACCGACGGCCTGAGCGCCGGTATCGACAAGGATTACCTGAAGGAAGGTGATGACCGCGTGATCGCCCACACCAAGGTGATCGGTGCTGGTGAGAAGGACTCGGTGACCTTCGATGTTTCCAAGCTCAAGGCTGACGAGAAGTACGGCTTCTTCTGCTCGTTCCCTGGCCACATCTCGATGATGAAAGGCACTGTTACCCTGAAGTAACGCGGCGTTGCCAATCGCGGGTCAAGCCCGCTCCCACAGGTACAACACTGGTCTTGAAGGCAGTGATGTACCTGTGGGAGCGGGCTTGACCCGCGATGCTTTTATGGGGCGAATGGCATCTCGCGCTTGTGATGCGTCTTCTCGTACGTGCGCCTGATGATCTCGAACGCTTCCTCGCTCACTGCCTCGCCGTGCAGAAACGCATCGATCTGCGCATAGGTCACCCCATGCGATGCCTCGTCCGGCTTGCCCGGCGCCAGGTCTTCCAGGTCGGCGGTCGGCACCTTCTCCACCAGTGATTCCGGCGCGCCAAAGCTGCGTGCGATGTCGCGCACCTGATGTTTCACCAGCCCGCTCAACGGCGCCAGGTCGCAGGCCCCGTCACCGAACTTGGTAAAAAACCCCATCACCGCCTCGGCCGCGTGATCCGTGCCGATCACCAGCCCGCCACGTGCCCCGGCAATGGTGTACTGCGCCACCATGCGCATGCGCGCCTTGGTGTTGCCCACCACGAAATCCACCAGCGCCGGCTTGCCGTCCCTGAGCGCCTCGACCTCGGCCGCCAGCGCCTGCACCGCCGGCGCGATGTTCACCGTATGGCATTCGTCGGGCTGGATGAAATCGATGCACGCCTGGGCGTCATGCTCGTCATGCTGCACCTGGTACGGCAGGCGTACGGCGATGAAGCGGTAATGCACATCGCCCGTCTGTTCGCGCAGCTCGTTGATCGCGCGCTGGGCGAGCAGGGCGCCGGTCAGCGAGTCGACACCACCGCTGATGCCCAGCACCAGGGTCTTGAGCCCGGCGTTCTTCAGGCATTGCTGGATGAAGGCCACGCGCCGGGCCTTCTCGGCCTCGAGCGCGGCCGCGTCGGCGAACGGCGGCTGAACCTTGAGCTGCTGCGCAATCTCTCGCTGGACGGCTTGCATGGGTTACTCCTTGGGCACTTTGAATACGTGGCGCAGGTAGGCGACGAAGTTGGCGTCGCGGCATTGGGTCTTGGCCGCTTCATCGGAAATCTTCGCCACGGGCTGGCCGTTGCAGTCGGTCATTTTAAGTACGATGCTCATCGGCGCCACCCCGGGAATGTCACAGGTGAGGTTGGTGCCGATGCCGAAGCTGACATTGATGCGCCCGCGCAAGGCGCGGAATATCTCCAGGGTCTTGGTCAGGTTCAGCCCGTCCGAGAACACCAGCGTCTTGGTCATCGGGTCGATCCCCAGCTTGCGGTAATGCGCGATGGCCTTCTCTGCCCATTGCACCGGATCGCCGGAGTCATGGCGCAGGCCGTCGAAGAGCTTGGCGAAGTACAGGTCGAAGTCGCCGAGGAATGCATCCATGGTGATGCAGTCGGTCAGTGCTATTCCCAACAGCCCGCGGTACTCGCGCACCCAGCAGTCCAGGGCGGCGATCTGGCTGTCGATCAGCCGCGGGCCGAGCTGCTGGTGGGCCATGATCCACTCGTGGGCCATGGTGCCCAGCGGTTTGATATCCAGTTTGCGTGCCAGATGCACGTTGCTGGTGCCCACGAAGCGCGCCGGGAACTCCGCCGTCAGCACCTTCACCACCTGTTCCTGGACCTTGTAGGAGAAGCGTCGGCGGGTGCCGAAGTCGGCCACCTGCAGTTCGGCCAGCTCCTCGCTGCTGGCATTGGCGCGCAGCCAGTCGAACTTGCGGTACAGCTGGTCGCGTGCATCCACCAGCTTGATCTGTGGATAACGGTGCTGGTTGCGCACCTCGCTGATGATCGCCAGCAGCGGCACCTCGAACAGGATCACGTGCAGCCACGGACCGTGCAGGCGCAATACCAGTTCATCGTGCTCGATGGCCAGGTGCAGGTAGCGCAGGTTGAAGCGAAACAGCCCCAGAAAGCGCAGGAAGTCCGGCTTCATGAAGCTGATCTGCTCCAGGAAGCCCAACTGCTCGGCACTGATGCTCAGCTCGCTGAGGCGCTCGATCTGTGCGCGGATCTGCGCCAGATAGGGGCGCAGGTCTTCGCCGTTTCGGCAGCGGAACTCCCACTCCACATCCACGTTGGGGTAGTTGTGCAGCACCGCCTGCATCATCGTCAGCTTGTAGAAATCGGTATCGAGCAGGCTCTGCACGATGCGGTTGGCGAAGGCACTTTCGCTCATAAAGGACTCCAGGTCGGGCGTGCGCCCATCCGGGGCCGCCAATGCAGCCCATTGTGCCAGTCTTTTTGCCGCTGAGGCCGGCGCCGACGGGGTAATTCGGTAGCAGGCTATGGGTAGCGGCGGTTTTCGCATTGGCCAGCTAGCCTCTTATGGTGCCCGCTGTAGCAGATGCGCACCAAGGATGTGCAGTTCGGTTACGTATCTTGTTACAGGCTGGTTGCACGTAAACACAGGTCAGGGTTGCAATGATGGCACTCAAGGGTTGCGCTTCAAGCGGTTCGTGGGTGGCGCCAGGTGCAGGGCAGGAGGTTGCACGGCCCGTGGAAAAGGCGCGAAAGCGGCGCCTGCCGAACCTGATCGCGAGTTTTTACAGAATAAAAATCCAATGGCACGGCCCTTGCTCATCGCAATTGCTGAACGTTGTAGTGCCAACCAAAAAAACTCAGGAGCACCACCTCATGTCGCAGACGTTTTACAAGAAAGGCTTTCTGGCCCTCGCCGTTGCCACGGCGATGGGCGTGTCTTCGTATGTACAGGCCGACGTCAAGATCGGTGTAGCGGGCCCGATGACCGGTGCCAACGCGGCGTTTGGCGAGCAATACATGAAAGGTGCGCAGGCGGCCACCGACAAGATCAATGCCGCGGGCGGCATCAACGGCGAGAAGATCGTGCTGGTCAAGGGCGACGATGCCTGCGAGCCCAAGCAGGCGGTGGCCGTGGCCAACCGCCTGGTCGACCAGGACAAGGTCATCGGCGTGGTCGGGCACTTCTGCTCGTCCAACACCATCCCGGCGTCGGAGGTGTACGACGAGGCCGGGGTCATCGCCATCACCCCCGGCTCGACCAACCCGCAGGTCACCGAACGTGGCCTGAGCGCCATGTTCCGCATGTGCGGGCGCGACGATCAGCAGGGCATCGTGGCCGGCGACTACATCGTCGATGTGCTCAAGGGCAAGAAGGTTGCCGTGCTGCACGACAAGGACACCTATGGCCAGGGCCTGGCCGACGCCACCAAGGCGCAGTTGACCAAGCGCGGCGTCACCCCGGTGCTGTACGAGGGCCTGACCCGTGGCGAGAAGGACTTCAGCGCCGTGGTCACCAAGATCCGCTCCACCGGTGCCGACGTGGTCTACTTCGGCGGCCTGCACCCCGAAGCCGGCCCGCTGGTACGCCAGATGCGCGAGCAGGGGCTCAAGGACGTCAAGTTCATGTCCGATGACGGCATCGTTACCGACGAACTGGTGGCTACCGCCGGCGGCAAGCAGTACGTCGATGGCGTGTACATGACCTTTGGCGCCGACCCGCGCCTGCTGCCCGACAGCAAGGCGGTGGTGGACGAGTTCCGCAAGGCCGGTACCGAGCCCGAAGGCTACACCCTGTACGCCTACGCCTCGATCCAGGCCCTGGCCGCCGCGTTCAACGGTTCCAAGTCGAACAAGGGTGAAGACGCTGCCAAGTGGCTCAAGGCCAACCCGGTGCAGACCGTGATGGGCGAGAAGAAGTGGGACGCCAAGGGTGACCTGACCGTGTCCGACTACGTGGTCTACCAGTGGGACAAGGACGGCAAGTATCACCAACTGGAAAAACAAAAATAACAACGGCCGGCACCCCGGGCACTCGCTGCCCGGGGCGCGCCCCGGTTTTTGCCGTACCTGTCTTTTCTCGTAGATCTGCACAACCCGGCGCCGCTTGTACCGCCTCAACGGCGGTGCAACGTGGTCGGCGCTTGTGCAATCTCAAATACGTGAGATTGCGTTATGGATGGTATTTTCCTGCAGCAACTGATCAATGGTCTGACCCTGGGGTCGGTCTATGGTCTGATCGCCATCGGCTACACAATGGTCTATGGCATCATCGGCATGATCAACTTCGCGCACGGCGAGGTGTACATGATTTCCGCCTACCTGGCGGCTATCAGCCTGGCATTGCTGGCGTATTTCGGTATCGAGTCCTTTCCCCTGCTGATGCTCGGGACGCTGATCTTCACGGTGGTGGTCACCGGCGTGTATGGCTGGACCATCGAACGCATCGCCTACAAACCCCTGCGCAACTCCACCCGGCTGGCACCGCTGATCAGTGCCATCGGCATTTCGCTGATCCTGCAGAACTACGCGCAGATCAGCCAGGGCGCCCGCCAACAGGGCGTACCGACCCTGCTCGAAAGCGCCTGGCGCCTTGAAGTGGGCACCGGCTTCGTGCAACTGACCTACACCAAGATCTTCATCCTGGTGGCAGCCTTCGTCGGCATGGCCGCGCTCACCTACATCATCAAGTTCACCAAGCTGGGGCGCATGTGCCGGGCCACCCAGCAGGACCGCAAGATGGCCTCGATCCTGGGCATCAACACCGACCGGGTGATCTCCTACGTGTTCGTCATCGGCGCGGTGATGGCCGCGCTGGCCGGCGTGCTGATCACCATGAACTACGGCACCTTCGACTTCTATGCCGGCTTCATCATCGGCATCAAGGCCTTCACCGCGGCGGTGCTGGGCGGTATCGGCTCGCTGCCGGGCGCGATGCTCGGGGGCATCATCCTGGGGATTTCCGAGTCGCTGTTCTCCGGGCTGATCAACTCCGACTACAAGGACGTGTTCAGCTTCTCGCTGCTGGTACTGATCCTGATCTTCCGTCCCCAAGGCCTGCTGGGTCGCCCACTCGTGGCCAAGGTGTAAGTATGTCTGCTGCCAAAAACGCTTCCATCGATATCAAGCGCAGCCTGGTCGATATGGTTCTCGCCGGGCTGATTTCCCTGATCGTGTTCGGCCCCATCGTCGGCGTGGTGCTCGACGGCTACAGCTTCAACATGCAGCCTGCGCGTGTCGCCTGGCTGGTGGCGGGGGTGATGCTGGGACGCTTCGTGCTCAGCCTGTTCCTGCAGACCAGCAAGGGCCAGGCCATCCTGCAGGGCTTCGAGAGCAGTGGCTCGGGTGTGCATGTGCTGGCGCCGGACTACAAGTCGCGCCTGCGCTGGATCATCCCGGCACTGATCGTGATTGCCATCGTGTTCCCGTTCTTCGCCAACAAGTACCTGCTTACCGTGGTCATCCTCGGGCTGATCTACGTGCTGCTGGGCCTGGGGCTGAACATCGTGGTGGGCCTGGCCGGGCTGCTCGACCTGGGCTACGTGGCGTTCTACGCCATCGGTGCCTATGGCCTGGCGCTGGGCTACCAGTACCTGGGGCTGGGCTTCTGGACGGTGCTGCCGCTGGCGGCGATCGCCGCGGCACTGGCCGGCTGCATACTGGGCTTTCCGGTGCTGAGGATGCACGGGGACTACCTGGCCATCGTGACCCTGGGCTTTGGCGAGATCATCCGCCTGGTGCTCAACAACTGGCTGTCGTTCACCGGCGGGCCCAACGGCATGCCGGTACCGTCGCCGACCTTCATGGGCCTGGAATTCGGGCGCCGAGCCAAGGACGGCGGGGTACCGTTCCACGAGTTCTTCGGCATCGACTACAACCCCAACGTGAAATTCCTGTTCATCTACATCGTGCTGTTCCTGGTGGTGCTGGCGGTGCTGTACATCAAGCACCGGCTCACCCGCATGCCGGTGGGGCGCGCCTGGGAAGCACTGCGCGAGGACGAGATCGCCTGCCGCTCGATGGGCCTGAACCATGTGCTGGTCAAGCTCTCGGCGTTCACCCTGGGTGCGTCCACCGCAGGCCTGGCCGGGGTGTTCTTCGCCAGCTACCAGGGCTTCGTCAACCCGTCCTCGTTCACCTTCTTCGAGTCGGCGCTGATCCTGGCCATCGTGGTGCTCGGCGGTATGGGCTCGACGGTCGGGGTGGTGATCGCCGCCTTCGTGCTGACCGTGGCGCCGGAGTTGCTGCGCAGCTTCTCCGAGTACCGCGTGCTGCTGTTTGGCGTGCTGATGGTGTTGATGATGATCTGGCGACCGCGTGGGCTGATCCGCATCAGCCGCACCGGTGTGGTCCCGCGTAAAGGAGTGGCGCCATGAGCGACGAAGTGATTCTTTCGGTCGACAACCTGATGATGCAGTTCGGCGGCATCAAGGCGCTCAGCGACGTGAGCCTGAAGGTCCGGCGCAACGCCATCTTCGCGCTTATCGGCCCCAACGGCGCGGGCAAGACCACCGTGTTCAACTGCCTTACCGGGTTCTACAAGGCCAGCGGCGGCAAGATCGAGCTGAACCTGCGCGGCACCCGCACCAATGTCATCCAGCTGCTGGGCGAACGCTTCCAGGCGGCCGACTTCGTGTCGCCCAGAAGCTTTGCCAGCCGCCTGTACTACAAGATGTTCGGCGGCACCCACCTGGTCAACCGGGCGGGGCTGGCGCGTACCTTCCAGAACATTCGCCTGTTCAAGGAAATGTCGGTGGTGGAGAACCTGCTGGTGGCCCAGCACATGTGGGTCAACCGCAACCTGCTGGCCGGGGTGCTCAACACCAAGGCCTACCGTCAGGCCGAGAGCGACGCCCTGGACCATGCCTTCTACTGGCTGGAGGTGGTCGACCTGGTGGACTGCGCCAACCGCCTGGCCGGCGAGCTCTCGTATGGCCAGCAGCGCCGCCTGGAAATTGCCCGGGCCATGTGCACGCGCCCGCAGATCATCTGCCTGGACGAACCCGCCGCCGGCCTCAACCCGCAGGAAACCGAAGCGCTCAGCCGCATGATCCGCGTGCTGCGCGACGAGCATGACCTGACGGTGGTACTGATCGAACATGACATGGGCATGGTAATGAGCATTTCCGACCATATCGTGGTGCTGGACCACGGCAACGTGATCGCCGAGGGCGCGCCGCAGGAGATCCGCAACAACCCGACGGTGATCGCGGCCTACCTGGGCGCCGATGAAGAGGAGCTGGCATGAGCGTACCGATCCTCGAACTGAAGGACCTGGACGTGTTCTACGGCCCGATCCAGGCGTTGAAAAAGGTCTCGATGCACATCGACGAAGGCGAGACGGTAAGCCTGATCGGCTCCAACGGCGCGGGCAAGTCCACGCTGCTGATGTCGATCTTCGGCCAGCCGCGCGCGGCGTCGGGGCAGATCCTCTACCGGGGCACCGATATCACCCACAAGTCGTCCCACTACATCGCCTCCAACGGCATTGCGCAGTCGCCGGAGGGGCGCCGGGTGTTCCCGGACATGTCGGTGGAAGAGAACCTGATGATGGGCACCATCCCGATTGGCGACAAGTTCGCCGGCGAGGACATGCAGCGCATGTTCGAGCTTTTTCCGCGGCTCAAGGAACGGCGCAACCAGCGGGCGATGACCATGTCCGGTGGCGAGCAGCAGATGCTGGCGATTGCCCGGGCGCTGATGAGCCGGCCCAAGTTGCTGTTGCTGGATGAACCGTCGCTGGGGCTGGCGCCGATCGTGGTCAAGCAGATCTTCTCGACCTTGCGCGAGCTGGCCAAGACCGGCATGACCATCTTCCTGGTGGAACAGAACGCCAACCATGCGCTCAAGCTGTCGGACCGCGCCTACGTGATGGTCAACGGGCAGATCCGCATGACCGGCACCGGGCAGGAACTGCTGGTCAACGAGGAGGTGCGCAACGCGTATCTGGGTGGGCACTGACGGCGAACATTAAAGAAGACCCCGGCTTGCCGGGGTTTTTTTTGTGCGTATTACGACCCAATCGCGGGTCGAGCCCGCTCCCACAGGGGCAGCGGTGAACCTTGTGGGAGCGGGCTTGACCCGCGATCGGGCCGCAGATCGGCCTTGCGGCAGATTGTGGAAAAGTTATTTGAAGGTGTGCAGGTAACGCGACACAACGTCGCTCCAGGCACTTGTTTTCAAAGGCATTGAAGTTGTCCCCGATTCGTGTGGAACCGACTGTGGGTAACTTGGTAGTACATGGCTGAAGACCATGTAATACAAGGCTTACAGAGGTGTGGTTGTTTTTTGAGCAGCGGTTTTTCTGACGCTGCAGCGGGCATTTGTCAAGACTTTTATGGCGAGGTCGATTGCCCCTCATTTCACCTGTGCAGCCTGTGGATAACTCTGTGGGCAAGCACTGGAAAGACTGGCGCAGGCAGCGAGATCAAAGGCCTCTGGCCATCACTGCAGTTATCCTTCTGCATCTCTGGCTGTCGCGTTGTTCAAGGGGCGGCCGCCAGGTCAAGCGAAATACTTCCCACGCCAGGCCACAGCCCGCTCAAACCGTGGGCCGCAGCCTGTGCAGTTGCCCCCAGTCTGTGTGGAAGGGCCTGTGGATAACGTGCGTACAGCTCGCGCCGGGCCTTGCGGGGCAAGGCTTTCAGGGTTTTGATCGTTTTTTGTACAGTTGATTTTCGGCTTGCTGCGCAGCGCCGTGGCGGGGCATGCTGCACGCCCTGTCGATCAGTTGCCCGTGGGCACGTTTTCCCGAGGAGATTTTCCATGACTTCCACCGTATTCATCACGGGCGCCACCTCCGGTTTTGGCGAAGCCTGCGCACGTCGCTTCGCCGAGGCGGGCTGGTCGCTGGTGCTGACCGGTCGGCGCCAGGAGCGCCTGGAGGCGCTGTGTGCGGAGCTGTCCAAGCAGACCGAAGTGCATGGCCTGGTACTCGATGTGCGTGACCGCAAGGCCATGGAAGCGGCCATCGAAGGCTTGCCGCCGACCTTTGCCAAGCTGCGCGGGCTGATCAACAACGCCGGCCTGGCCCTGGGTGCCGACCCGGCGCCCAAGTGCGACCTGGACGACTGGGAGACCATGGTCGACACCAACATCAAGGGCCTGATGTACAGCACCCGCCTGCTGCTGCCGCGCCTGATCGCCCACGGGCGTGGCGCGACGATCCTCAACGTCGGGTCGGTGGCGGGCAACTATCCGTACCCGGGCAGCCATGTGTATGGCGGTACCAAGGCGTTCGTCGGGCAGTTCTCGCTGAGCCTGCGCTGCGACCTGCAGGGCACGGGCGTGCGGGTCAGCAACATCGAGCCGGGGCTGTGCGAGAGCGAGTTCTCGCTGGTGCGCTTCGGGGGTGACAAGGCGCGCTACGACGCCACCTATGCCGGTGCCGAGCCGATCCAGCCGCAGGACATTGCCGAGACCATCTTCTGGATTCTCAACCAGCCGGCGCACATCAACATCAACAGCCTCGAGCTGATGCCGGTGAGCCAGGCGTGGGCGGGGTTCTCGATCGATCGTTCGAAGGCCTGAGTGCACTTTCGCCGGCAAGGCCGGCTCCTGCAACTCATGTAGGAGCCAGCGTTGCTGGCGAAGGCGTCAGAGGGCGCGCTGCAACCCTTCCAGGCAGGTCGCCAGGTGGTACGGCGTGGTCGACGGCATATCGTGCCGGCTCACCGCGCCACTGGCGTCGCGGCATTCATGCCAGCCGCCGTCATGCAGAAAGTTCTGCTGCAATGCCTGCAGTTGCGCCAGCACCTTGCCCGCGCTGTCGGGCCGCAGCGCCAACGCACGCAGGTATTCGGCCTGGGCCCAGATGCGCTGGGTGGCGTCACGCACGCTGCCGTCGACATTGAGCATCGCCAGCACCGCACCGTTCTTTACCCCCTGTTGCTCGGCATAGCCGAATGCGCGGCTCAACGAGCCATGCAGCGCGCCGCCGCGCAGCAGCGGTGAGGATTCGAGCAGATAGAACCACTCGAACTGGTGCCCCGGTTCGAACCAGTTATCCACAGCCCCGCGCGGTTTCTCCAGCATCACCCCATGTGCCGGGTCGATGAAGTGCGCCTGCATGGCCTCGGTGAGGTTCACCAGCGCGTCCTGTACCACCGCGTCGTGACGCACCGACAGGGTGGCGAGGAAGGCTTCGGCCAGGTGCATCAGCGGGTTCTGCAACGGCCCGCTGCCCAGCGTCGACCAGTCTTCGGCCAGGCTCGCCTCGTACAGGCCGTGCTCGGTGGCAAAGCGCTCCAGCACCACTTCAAGGGCTGCATTCAAGGTCGACTCGGCCATTGCTTCGTTCACCTTGCCCCAGTAATGCGCGCAGGCGAACACGATGAAGGCGTGGGTGTAGAGGTCCTTGGTGCGGTCCAGCGGGTTGCCCTGGGCGTCGATGCTGTAGAACCAGCCACCGTGCTCGGCGTCGTGAAAGTGGCGTTGCAGGGTGCGCAGCAGGGCGGCGGCACGTTCCGCGGCGCCAGGCTGCTCGATGCGGCTGCTGAACAGGTACAGCTGGCGCGCGCAGGCCATGGCACGGTAGCGCTGTACCGGCAGGGGCCGGTGCTGCGGGTCGAGGGCTTCGAATGGCAGGGCCATGTCCGCGTTCCAGCCCGGGCCTTGCCACAGCGGCACGATGCGCTGGGCGAAGTGCTGCTGGACGCTGTCGAGCAGGGCAGGGAGTTCAGGCTGGGCGGTACGAAGGTCGGGCATGGAGAGGCGTCGTCGCGGTGGGCGTTTGTGGCGCATGGTAGCAGGAATTGCGGTTCGGCTTGAGCACCCCTTCGCTGGCAAGCCAAGGGCTCAGCGCAGATCGCCGAGCCCTTGCCAGTACTTGGCCCCGACAAAGATGAAGCGCAACTGCTGGGTGATCTTCGCCTGCGCGCTCAACTGCCCCGGTACCGGCTCGGCCGGCGAGTCGATCAGCTCGGGCAGGGTGGCGAACACGGTCTTGACCACCAGGTCGGCCATCACCCCCAGGGCCGCGTCGTCCAGATGCCGCCAGCGCGGCATGCGTTTGAGGTCCGCCGCCAGGTCCGAGCTGATCCCTTCGCGCAGCTTGGCGATGGCCTGACGCACCGGCTGCGAGCCACCGTACTGCTCGCGGGCCAGGAACAGGAACTGCGCCCGGTTGGCCGCCACCACATCGAGAAAGATGCGCACCGAAGCATCGGTGATGCCGCCCAGTTCGAATTCATTGTGGCGCACCAGGCGGATGGTCTGGCGGAAGGTTTCGTCCACCTCGTTGACCAGTGCCAGCCCCAGCTGGTCCAGGTCGCAGAAGTGGCGGTAGAAGCCGGTGGGCACGATGCCGGCGGTCTTGGCTACCTCGCGCAGGCTGATGCTGCCGAAGCCTCGGCCGCTCTCCATCAGGTGGCGGGCGGCATCCAGCAGGGCCTGTCGGGTCTGTAGCTTTTGTTCGGCGCGCGGCAGCATGGCGAGTATCGGTTCACAGTCATACAGCCCTGCACTCTAGGGCCTGGGCCGCAAAAAACAAAGCCCGGTCGATGGACCGGGCTGTGGGCGCGGGCACTGGCGCATGGGCTCAGCTCGCGCGGCTGTTGCGTTCGATCAGACGGTCCGAGCCGCCTTCGGCGATGCGAGTGCTGCGTTCGACAAGGCGGTCGGAACCACCTTCGGCAACGCGGTTGCTGCGCTCGATCAGGCGGTCAGAACCGCCTTCGGCCAGGGTCTTGAGGGGCTGTGCAATGACGCTGGCGCTGTCGCGGGCTTCGGCCGAGAGGTTCTGTTCGGTGGCGGGTACGGCGAAGGCGTTGGCAGCCAGCAGGCTGAGGGCAAAACTGAGCAGCAATGGGCGTTTCATGATCTGGCGCTCCTTGGGAGGGCTGGTAAGTGGGTACGGCGCCAATGCTACGCTTGGGGGTCAGATAAAGAAGTTCATAAAGATAATGGTAACAATCGACGGCATTGATAGTCGGAAGTGTTAAGTGCCCTCAACGGGCATGGCTGTTCGCCATGCTGTCATCAGGAGATTCGTGCAATGACGCGCCCTGCCAAAATTCTCACCTGGACCTTCGCCACTGTGCTGTTGTTGCTGGCGGTCCTGATCATCGTCATCGCCACCTTCGACTGGAACCGCATCAAGCCCACCCTCAACGAAAAGGTCTCCGAGGCCTTGCACCGACCCTTTGCGATCAATGGCGACCTGGCCGTGCGCTGGCAGCGCGATCGCGACGAGGGCGGCTGGCGCGCCTGGGTGCCATGGCCGCGCTTCATCGCCCAGGACCTGACCCTGGGCAACCCCGAGTGGCTCAAGGCGCCGCAGATGGTCGGCCTGCAGCGCGTGGAGTTTCGCCTCTCGCCGCTGCCGCTGCTGGCCCAGCGCATCGTGATCCCGCGTATCGACCTGACCCTGCCGGTGGCCAGCCTCAAGCGCCTGGCCGATGGCCGCGCCAACTGGACCTTCGATTTCGGGCCCAAGGACGAGAACGCCGAGCCGTCCAAATGGGTGCTGGATATCGGCGCCATCGGCTTCGACAAGGGCGAGGTGGCCTTCGACGACCAGACCCTCAAGACCGTGGTGAAGGTGCAGGTCGACCCGCTGGGCAAACCCATTCCGTTCACCGACATCGTCGGCAAGGCCAGCGCCGACAAGGCGGCGAGCCAGGGTTCGGCGCCCCAGGACTACGCCTTCGGCTTCAAGGTCGACGGCCGCTACAAGGGCCAGCCGTTGAATGGCAGCGGCAAGATCGGCGGGCTGCTGGCACTGCAGGACGCCACGCAGCCGTTTCCGCTGCAGGCTGACGTGCGCATCGCCGACACGCGCGTCGCAGTGGCCGGCACCCTGACCGACCCGCGCAACCTTGGCGCGCTCGACCTGCGCCTGCGCCTGTCGGGCGCAAGCCTGGGCAATCTGTACCCACTGACCGGCGTGACCCTGCCCGACTCGCCGGCCTATTCCACCGACGGCCACCTGATCGCCAAGCTGCACGAGCCGGGCGGGGCGGTGTTCCGCTACGAGGGCTTCAACGGCAAGATCGGCGACAGCGATATCCATGGCGACCTGGCCTTCGTCGCCAGCCAGCCGCGGCCAAAGCTCACCGGCAAGCTGGTGTCCAACCAACTGCTGTTCAAGGATCTTGGCCCGCTGATCGGCGCCGACTCCAACGCCGAACAGAAGGCCCGTGGTGGCGCGAGCAAGCAGCCGGCCGGCAAGGTGCTGCCGGTGGAGGAGTTTCGCACCGAGCGCTGGCGCACCATGGACGCCGACGTGAGCTTCAGCGGCAAGCGCATCGTGCACAGCGAAGAACTGCCCTTCAAGGACCTGGCCGCGCACTTCGTGCTCGATGACGGCGTGCTGCGCCTGGAGCCGCTGAGTTTTGGCGTGGCCGGCGGCAAGCTGGATGCGCAGATCCGCCTGGATGGCCGCGCGGTGCCGATGCAGGGGCGTGCGCGCCTGAGTGCGCGCAACTTCAAGCTCAAGCAGCTGTTCCCCACCTTCGAACCGATGAAGACCAGCTTCGGTGCGCTCAATGGCGATGCCGACATCAGTGGCCGCGGCAACTCGGTGGCGGCCTTGCTGGGCACCTCCAATGGCGACCTGCGGCTGCTGATCAACGACGGCGCGATCAGCCGTGGCCTGATGGAGATCGCCGGGCTCAACGTGGGCAACTACGTGGTGGGCAAGCTGTTTGGCGACAACGAGGTGAAGATCAACTGCGCGGCGGCGGACTTCGGCATCAAGGACGGCCTGGCCAGTACGCGCCTGTTCGTGTTCGACACCGAGAACGCGATCATCTACATCGATGGCACGGCCAACTTCGCCACCGAGCAACTGGACCTGAAGATCAACCCCGAGTCCAAGGGCCTGCGCCTGTTCTCGCTGCGCTCGCCGTTGTACGTGCGCGGGCCGTTCGTCAAGCCGAGTGCAGGCGTGCAGGCAATTCCGCTGGCGTTGCGCGGGGCCGGGATGGTGGCGTTGGGGGTGGCGGTAGCGCCGGCGGCGGCGTTGCTGGCGCTGGTGGCGCCCAGCGGCGGGGACGAGAACCAGTGCACGCCATTGCTGGAGCAGATGCGTTCGGGCAAGGCGCCCAAGACCGTCAAGGCTGGCTAAACGCATCGCGGGTCAAGCCCGCTCCCACAAGGATCACCACGGACCCTGTGGGAGCGGGCTTGACCCGCGATGAAGTCGCTGCGGTTTACAGCCCTTTGAGCAGATCCGCCATATCGTCCGCGTGCTCTTCCTCCTGGGCCAGGATGTCTTCGAAGATGCGCCGGGTGGTCGGGTCGCTGTCACCGATGTACTGGATGATCTCGCGGTAGCTGTCGATGGCGATGCGCTCGGCGACCAGGTCTTCGAGCACCATTTCCTTGAGGGTCTTGCCTGCCACGTACTGCGCGTGGGAGTTCTTGCTCAGGTTGTCGGGGTTGAAGTCCGGTTCGCCGCCCAGCTGCACGATGCGCTCGGCCAGCTTGTCGGCGTGCTCCATCTCCTGGTTGGCGTGCTCCAGGAACTCTTCGGCGGCCACGTTGGCCTTGATCCCCTCGGCCATGAAGTAGTGGCGTTTGTAGCGCAGTACGCACACCCACTCGGTGGCCAGCGACTCGTTCAGCAGGCGCAGGATCTTTTCGCGGTCGGCGGTGTAGCCTTCGGTCACCGCACCGTCTTCCACGTGCTGGCGGGCGCGGTGGCGCAGGGTTTGTACATCGGTCAGTTCAACGTTGCTCATCATGTTCTCCAAGCTGAAAACGGGGTTTCACGCTCTGACGGCGCGTCGGGTGCACAGTGTGTGATTGATTGGCGCGCTAAAAGTTTTACGCGCCGGGAAGGGCCTGTTCGTCCTTCTGGCGTTGCTCGCACGTCTTGAAGCCCTTGGCATCCACATGCCCGGTGGCATCGAAACGCACGTAGTAAGCCTGTTGCTTGCCTTCATGGTTTAGCACGTAGTTATTGCATGTGCCGCCGTGGGGCAGGTCGATGACGGAGGAAGGGCTGCCGCCGATGGCGATCACCTGCTGCATGGTCATGCCGTTGCCCACCTGCTTGACCAGCGGCTGTTCGCGGTAGGTCACGTAGTCCACAGGGTTTTCAGGGCGGTTGCTGCCGCAGCCTACCAGGGTGGCGCTTGCCAGCAGGGCTGCCAGGGCGTGCTTGTACATGGTCTCGCTCCCTTGTGAAGGCCGTCATGGCCTGATAAGGGTTGGAACCGCAGCGCACGCCGGGAGTTCGATTGCAGTTGCCATTGTTGTGCCTGTAGGGTGGTGCGCACTGCCACGGATCGGGAGGGGCCGCCATGTCGCAAGCGCTTGCAACGCGTTATCCACTGGTACTGGTGCCGGGCATGCTCGGCTTCGTGCGCCTGGTGCTGTACCCGTACTGGTTCGGCATTGTCGCGGCCCTGCGCCGGGGCGGGGCCACGGTGTTCCCGGTGCAGGTCTCGCCGGTCCACGGCAACGAGGTGCGCGGTGAACAGCTGCTGCGCATCATCGACGACCTGCGCCGCCGCACCGGCGCCGACAAGGTTCACCTGCTGGGCCACAGCCAGGGTGCGCTGACCGCCCGTTATGCGGCGGCCAGGCGCCCGGAATGGGTGGCCTCGGTCACCTCCATCGCGGGCCCCAACCACGGCTCCGAACTGGCCGACTACCTGGACAAGCACTACCCCGGCGATTCCGCCCGCGGGCGCCTTCTCAAGTGGGTGCTGCACGGGCTGGCACGGCTGATGGGCTGGCTGGAAACCGGCTGGCGCGGGGCAGGCCTGCCCATCGACGTGCACGCCTCGCACCAGTCGCTGACATTCGAGGGCGTGGCCCTGTTCAACCAGCGTTATCCACAGGGCCTGCCGCTGACCTGGGGTGGCCAGGGGCCGGCCGAGGTCGACGGGGTGCGCTACTACTCGTGGTCGGGCACCTTGCAGCCGGGCATCACCGACAGCGGGCGCAACCGCTTCGATGGCAGCAACCGCTTCTGCCGCCTGTTCGCGCGCACCTTCGTGCGTGAACCGGGCCAGTGCGACGGCATGGTCGGGCGGTTCAGCTCGCACCTGGGCCAGGTGATCGGCGACGACTACCCGCTGGATCACCTGGATATCGTCAACCAGTCACTCGGCGCGGTGGGCAAGGGCGCCGACCCGGTACGGCTGTTTACCGAGCACGCGGCGCGTCTGAAGGCGGCGGGGCTTTGAGGCGGCGCAGCGGGGTGGTCCAGCGTTCGGCCAGAATCACCCCGGCCAGGGTCAGCACGCCGCCCACCAGGTGATACGGCGCCAGGCGTTCGTCGAGCACCAGTGCCGCGATCACCGCGGTCAGCGCCGGCAGCAGGTTGAAGAACAGCGTGGTGCGGCTGGGGCCCAGGCGCACCACCGCCTGCATCCACACCAGTGGCGCCACGATCGAGGCCAGCACGCAGGCGTAGAGCACCAGGCCGATGTTGTCCACGCTCAGCCCGGCCTTGGGCGAGAACAGGTACAGCGGCAACAGCACCACGATCGCCACCAGCACCTGCAGGTACAGCAGTTGCAGCGGCGGCAGGCGCAGCTGCCACTTTTTCAGCAGGGTGCTGTACACCGCATAGGCCAGGGTGGCGATCAGCATCATCGCGTCTCCCAGGTTCAGGCCGTGGGCCAGCAGCGCGGCCGGGTCGCCGCCGGACACCACCACCAGCACCCCGGCGAACGACACCAGTGCACCCAGCAGCGCGCCGGCGCTCAGGCGCTGGCCCAGGGTGGCGATGGCCAGGGTCAGCGACATCAGCGGCATCAGCGACAGGATGATGCCCATGTTGGTGGCGCTGGTGATGGCGGCGGCAAAGTACGCCAGGCTCTGGTACACCGCCATGCCCAGCACCCCGAGGATGATGATCTTGCCCAGGTGCGGGCGGATCGCCGCGCGGTTGCGCAGCACTGCCCGCAGCAGGAACGGGCTGAGCAGCAGGCCGGCGAGCACCCAGCGGTAGAAGCCGATCTCGGCAGGGAAGATGGCGCCGACGGCCAGCTTGTTGACCACGGTGTTGCCGGCCCAGATCAGAATGGCCAGCAGGGGGAACGCATAATTCATGCAACAGGGACTCTTTGAAGATGACGGCGGTCATTATCCGCCTGTCTGTCTGGATGTTTATACTGCGATCCAGACAACCCGCCCATTGATCCAGACAGCATTCGACCGACAGCATGGCACGCAAATACCTCGACATCCCGCAGCTGGACGCGCTACCGGCACCGGTGTACTTCCGCTATGACGAGTTCGGCGCCGACACCCACAGCGCCGCGCACCGTCACGCCTGGGGCCAGCTCAACTACACCGCCCACGGGGTGATGCAGCTGGAGATCGACGGCCGGCGCTTCTTCTCGCCGCCCAACTACGCGGTATGGGTGCCGCCGGACACCGAGCATGGTTGCTACAACCCCCAGGCCGTGGTGTACCGCTCGGTGTACATCACCCGCGAGCTGAGCCAGAGCCTGCCTGCGCAGCCGTGCAGCCTGGTGATCAGCGACATCCTCAAGGCCATCCTCGGCGATTTTGCCCGGCGCGACGTCAAGGTACCGCGCACCGATGCCGACCAGCGCCTGGCCCAGGTGCTGGTGGACCAGTTGCACTGCGCGCCGGTGCACACCGGCTACCTGCCGTATGCCCAGGGCACGGGCCTGCGCAGCGTGCTGCAGGCCCTGCAGCGCAACCCTGGGGACAACCGTCCGCTGGGCGACTGGGCGGCCAGCGTACATGTGAGCGAGCGCACCCTGGCCCGCCAGTTCATCCGCGAGCTGGGTATCAGCTTTGGCGAATGGCGCCAGCGCCTGCGGTTTCTGCGGGCCATCGAGGCCCTGGAGGGCGAGCAGAGCATCCAGCAGATCGCCTTCGACCTGGGCTACGGCAGCCCATCGGCTTTTATCGCGATGTTCCAGCGCCAGGCCCAGTGCACCCCGGAGCAGTACCGACGCCAGGCGCGCCGCGGCTGACAGGGGTTTGTAAAAATTCTTGTCTACACTGGTGTCGAGGCTGCGCGGATGGCGTGGCGACCAGGAGAATGCCCCATGAAAATGTTGCGTGTGCCGTTGCTGCTGCTTGGCGTCCTGATGTGTTCGCAGGGGTTCGCCGCCACCGCACAGCAGGAGAAGATGAAGACCTGCAATGCCGACGCCACCTCCCAGGCGCTCAAGGGTGACGCGCGCAAGGCGTTCATGAGCACCTGCCTGAAAAAGGCCGAGCCCGCGACCCAGCAGGAGAAGATGAAGACCTGCAATGCCGACGCCACCACCCAGGCGCTCAAGGGCGACGAGCGCAAGGCGTTCATGAGTACCTGCCTGAAGAAGAAATGAGCCCCTGCTGAGGCTCAGTCGCGTGCCGGCAGGCCCACATACACCAGCCGGTCCACGCCCTCGCCAAAGAAGAACGAGAACGGCCGCCCCAGTGCGTCCATGCGCTGGTTGCACTCGGCGTGCAGTTCCCGGGCACGCGCATGGGTCATCTCGGCCATCGGCTCCGATACCAGTGGCGGGCCGATCACGAAGTGCAGGTGAATGTTGTCGGGGTTCAGGTAGTCGAGCCAGTTGCGGGTGCTGAACGCCACCTGCAGGGTGCCGTTATCGACCAGTCGGCGCAGCGCCGCGTCTTCGAACTGCAGGTGCACTGGCACCTGGGCGGCCTGGAAGTCGCGGTTGCGCACGTGCAGCAGGCCCTGACGGCCCGAGCCGAGCTCGCCTGGCCCGGTGGCGAGCATGTAGAACGGCAGTGTCGGAGTCATGCCGGCCTCCAGGGTGCAGAGCATCTGGTCATCGGCCTGCGGCAGCACCTTGAGGTAGGGGTTGCTGTGCGGCGGGGTACCGATGTCCTGGCCAAGGGCAATGTGCAGGTTCTGCGGGGTCAGCACGGTGGTGTCGAAGTGACGCGGCGGCGCGCCCGTACCTTGGCGCTGGCCGGTCAGCCCCTGGGCCTGGTCGGCGTCGAACCGCAGCTTCATGTTCAGGGTCACCGCATTGCGTGCCGGGATGATGGCTTCGAACACCTCGCGAATCTCGTCCAGCTGCTGTGGGCTCAGTGAGTCGTCCGTCAGGCGCAGGTGCACCACCTTGTCGTTGTACTCGTCCATCTCCATCACCAGGCGGTCGGTGGGGATGTGGTGCGCGGCCAGCAGCGCGAAGATCGATTCGCGGTAGCTGTAATGCACGTCCCGGCTGTAGTACAGGTCGCCCACCGGCGCCTGGAAGTGCAGCACCAGAAAGTCCTTGTCACAGCCTGCGAGCAACAGCGCGAGCGCGCACAGCAGTACCTTACGCATGGGGTTCCTTGGCCGTGTCGGCGTGTTCCTGCAGCGGCAGCAGGCGAGGCTGCCACAGGCGCAGGGTTTCGATGAGGGTGGGCCGGCCATTGACGCTAAGAATGATGGCCACGCCCCGGCTGAACATCACCTCCACCTCGTTGTGCGGGTCGGTCTTTTCCTCGATGTCCTCCAGCGGCATGTGCACCGCGATGCTCTGGATGCGGTGGTGTATTTCGCCGAAGTGCTGCAGCGAGTAGCCCCAGGTGTCCAGCGGGCCTTGCAGGCGGTACACCGCAGCGCGCTTGCCGGTGACGTGGGCCAGTTTCTTCCAGGGCAGGTCGGTGGTGCCGACCAGCTTGCGCAGCATGTAGGCCGGGCCGCCGAGAAACGCCAGGGCCTCGCGCTCGCCGTCGTTCAGCTGGCGTATCGGGGTGGCGCGGCGCAGGTACCTGACGCGGTTGAGCCAGGTCATGAAGAACGTCCAGAAGATCGGCGTGATGCGCCAGACAATCAGCACGCAGAGAATCGGCACCAGTATTTCGAGGATATCTTTTTCGCGCATGCACGCTCCTGCGATTGCGCATGGGCGCGCGGTCATTCCGTGAGGGCGGGCATCATAGAAAGATTGCCCTGGCAACGCCAGCGCGCCGCGCCCCGCGTGCCCCTATGCCTGCTCGTAGAAGGCTGGCAGACTGCCGTCTTTGTGGTCTTTCTGCCTCCGAGGTTGTATGACATTTACCCAGCGCCAGATCGTCCTGGCGAGTTGGCTCATCGTGTTCACCGGGTTGCTGCTGGCGCTGCCGCTCAAGCTGCTGCCCAGCCTGCTGGCCGGCCTGCTGGTGTTCGAGCTGGTCAACATGCTCACGCCCAAGCTGCAGCACCTGATTGCCGGGCAGCGTGCGCGCTGGGTGGCGGTGGCGTTGCTGGGCACGCTGATCGTGAGCGTGCTGAGCCTGCTGTTTGCCGGGGCCATCAGCTTTCTGCTGCACGAGGCGGAGAATCCCGGCGCGTCGCTGGACAAGTTCATGCTGCTGGTGGACCAGGCGCGCGGGCAGTTGCCGCCGTTCATCGATGCCTACCTGCCGGCCAGTGCGGCGGAGTTCAAGGTGGCCATCGGCGAATGGTTGCGCACCCACCTGGCCGACCTGCAACTGGTGGGCAAGGGCGCGGCGCACATGTTCGTGACCTTGCTGATCGGCATGATCCTGGGCGCCATCGTGGCCTTGCAGCGCATCCCCGACCTGACCCAGCGCAAACCGCTGGCCGCGGCCTTGTTCGAGCGCCTGTCGCTGCTGGTGCAGGCGTTTCGCAACATCGTGTTCGCGCAGATCAAGATCTCGCTGCTCAACACCGCCTTTACCGGGGTATTCCTGGCGGTGGTGCTGCCGCTGTTCGGGGTGCACCTGCCGCTGACCAAGACGCTGATCGTGCTGACCTTCCTGCTGGGGCTGCTGCCGGTGATCGGCAACCTGATGTCCAACACGCTGATTACCATCGTCGGCCTGTCGCTGTCGATCTGGGTGGCGGTGGCGGCGCTGGGCTACCTGATCGTGATCCACAAGGTCGAGTACTTTCTCAATGCGCGCATCGTGGGCGGGCAGATTCGCGCCAAGTCGTGGGAGCTGCTGCTGGCGATGCTGGTGTTCGAGGCGGCGTTCGGCTTGCCGGGCGTGGTCGCGGGGCCGATCTACTATGCGTACCTGAAGAGCGAGTTGCGCCGGGCCGAGCTGGTGTAAGGCCGACGGGCCTCTTCGCCAGCCTTGCTGGCGAAGAGGCCAACTCATTTCTGTGGATAAGTGACCGCTTCCACCCGATCCAGCCCCGCACCCATGAAGAAGGTGTACGGCCGCCCGAGCTTCATCTGCTCGGCGTAGCACTGGCTGTTCAGCGCCTTGACCCGATAGTCGATCTGGTAGGCACGCATCAGCTCGTGCTCGCCCAGGTCCGCCAGCTTGAACGCGATGCTCAGGCTCTTGCGGTTCTGCTCGTCAGCCGGCAGCAGCGCGAGTTCACCCTTGTCGACCTGCTGCTGCAGGCTGGCCTGCTTGAAGCGGTAGCGGGCACTCACTTTCCACAGGCTGAAGGCATCCGCTTCGCCTGTTTCGGCAAACTCCAGCACCACCCGCTGCGGGTCATCGCCCTTGGCCGCGTAGACGTCGGTCATGCCCGGGTAATACTGGCGCGGGCTGATGTACAGCAGGCAACTGACCTCGGCCTGCACCTGTTCGTTGACATCCATCGTGGTGCCCGGCCATTGCTCCGGCATCGCGGCCACCGTACTCACTTCGTCGCCCGGTTCGGCGGGCAGGGTGAACGAGGCGGGCATCGCCTCCAGGGCCTGCAGCTGGCTTGGGGTCAGGCGCTGGCGCTCGGCGGCGGTGGGTTGCAGGGTGACTTCGATAGCGAAGGTGACAGCGTTGCGCGCCTGCACGATGTCCTCGAACAGCCCGCGCAAGGCGGCCTGCTGCTGTTCATCCAGCGGTTGCAGCAGCACCACATGCACCAGGCGCTTGTCCTCGGCATCCACGTCGAAACGCAGGCGCTTGGGGTCGACCTGGCGCTGTTCGAGGGCCTCGCCGATCATCTGCAGGTTGATCGGGTCCAGCCCCCAGCGGGCGGTGCCGACGTCGGTCTGAAAGCGCACGCTCATGAATGTTTCGTCGCCGCAGCCGCCCAGCAGCAGCGCGCTCGACAGTGCCAGGGTTCTGGCCAGGTTCATTGGGTTTCTTCCTTGTAGGTCACCGATTCGAGCCGGTCCAGGCCGTCCCCGACCCGAAAGCTCAGGGGGCGTGGCAAGTGGTTGGCAGCGCTTTCGCACGAATGGATCAGCTGCGAAGCATTGGGTTGCAACGGAAAACTGCGGTACAGCCGCTGTTGCCCCAGGTCCGAAAAACCCAGCATCACCACCAGTGGGTCCACCGACAGGTAGTTCGGCTCGACGAGCCACAGTTCGCCTTTGTCGATCCTGCCTTGCAGGCCGGCGTCGGTCAGCCGGTAATGCGCCGGGTAGTGCGCTTCGCCCAGCTCGACGCTGACCTGATTGGCCGTGTCCAGCGTCATCTGCCACAGGCCGGTGATGCCTTCCGGCAACGGCTTTACCGGCAGCGCCTGCAGTTGGCAGGTGACCTTGGAGTTGATGCGTTCGGTCACGTCCCGCGGCACGTTGTCGTCGTCCCTGGGCATCAGCGCCATGGTCAGCACCGTCGGGCTGAGCTCCAGCGGGATCAACAACGGTTGCGGCAGCGCGTCGATCCGCTGGCGCTCTGCCGCGCTCAGGGCCTGGCGTTGCTCGGGGGTGATGTCCAGGGTGAGTTCGATCTGCAGCGTGTTCGCCGCGCGTGCCTGCAGGATCTCGTCGAACGGTTCGCGCAACGCCTTGCGCTGCGCCTCGCTCAGCGGCTGCAGTTCCCTCACGTACACCAGGTGTTGGTCTTCGAGGTCGACCCGCCAGCGCAGGCTTTTCGGGTCGATCTGGCGTTGCACCAGGGCCTCGTCGATCATCTGCTGCTTGCGCGCGTCCAGGCCGGTGCCCGACGAGCCGGCCGAGTCCTCGAAGCGCAGGGTCATCAGGTCGTCGTTGCAACCGGCCAGCAGCAAGGCGCTGATCAGCGCCAGGGGTTTGAAACTCATCTGTTCACGTCCTTGTGGGGCGGCGGGCTAGCCGTAACGCTTGCGGGCTTCGATCGCCAGGCCGCTACCGATGCTGCCGAAGATGTTGCCCTCGACGTGGCGCGCGTTGGGCAGCATGGCCGCCACGCTCTGGCGCAGGGCAGGGATGCCGCTGGAGCCGCCGGTGAAGAATACCGTGTCGACCTGCGCCACCCCTACACCGGCCTTGTTCAGCAGCTCGCCGACGCTGCCACGCACACGTTCGAGCAGGCTGTCGATGGACGCCTCGAACAGCGCACGGGTCAACTCCACACTCAGCTCGGGCTGCACGCGCTTGAGGTCGACCAGGCGGCTGTCGCTGTGGGTCAGCTCGATCTTGGTGGCTTCCACTTCCATCGCCAGCCAGTGCCCGGCGCGCTGTTCGATCAGCTTGAACAGGCGGTCGATGCCGTCGGTGTCCTCGATGTCGTAGCGCATGCTGCCCAGCGCCAGCTGGGATTTCTGCGAGTACACCGAGTTGATGGTGTGCCAGGTGGCCAGGTTCATGTGGTGGCTGGTGGGCATGAAGGCACCGCTTTTCATGCGGCTGCCATAGCCGAACAGCGGCATCACGCCCTGCAGGCTCAACTGCTTGTCGAAGTCGGTACCGCCGATGTGCACGCCACCGGTGGCCAGGATGTCGGCGTGGCGGTCATCGAGCATGTGGCGCTCGGGGGCCAGGCGTACCAGCGAGAAGTCCGAGGTACCACCGCCGATGTCGACGATCAGCACCAGCTCTTCGCCCTGGATGCTCGACTCGTAGTCGAAGGCTGCGGCGATGGGTTCGTACTGGAACGACACGTCCTTGAAGCCGATCTTCTTCGCCACCTCGGCCAGGGTGTCTTCGGCCTCCTGGTCGGCGGCCTGGTCGTCGTCGACGAAATGCACCGGGCGGCCCAGCACCACCTCGTCGAAGTCGCGCCCGGCATTGGCCTCGGCACGCTTCTTCAGCTCGCCGATGAACATGCCCAGCAGGTCCTTGAACGGCAGCGCGGTGCCCAGCACGCTGGTGTCGTGCTTGATCAGCTTGGAGCCCAGCAGGCTCTTGAGCGAGCGCATCAGGCGGCCTTCGTAGCCCTCCAGGTACTCGTGCAGGGCCAGCCGGCCATAGACCGGGCGCCGCTCCTCGATATTGAAGAACACCACCGAGGGCAAGGTGATCTTGCCGTCTTCCAGGGCAATCAGCGAATCCACGCCGGGACGGTGCCAGCCGACGGTGGAATTGGAGGTGCCGAAGTCGATACCGCAGGCGCGGGCCGGGGATGCGTGACTCATGGGTGTGCTTCCGGGGGAAAAACGGCCGCGCAGTTTATGCCAGCCATCGGCAGAATCAAGACCGAATATCTGCTCGACAGCAATCCTTTGTCCGACTTGAAAGGCTATGCTTGACCCCAATCTTCACAGCAGTGATGCATTCGATAACCGATGGTGAATCGTAAAGATGGACTTCAAAGACTATTACAAGATCCTTGGCGTAGAGCCCACGGCGGATGAAAAGGCGATCAAGACCGCCTACCGCAAGCTTGCGCGCAAGTATCACCCGGACGTCAGCAAAGAGCGCGACGCCGAAAACCACTTCAAGGAAGTGAACGAGGCCTATGAGGCCCTGAGCAGCCCTGAAAAGCGCGCCGAATACGACGAGCTGCGCAAGTACGGCCAGCACGGCCGGCCCTTCCAGGGCCCGCCGGGCTGGGAAAGCCGTGGCGGTGGCGGTGGCGGTGCCGACTTTGGCGGCGGCGACTTCTCGGACTTCTTCAGTTCCATTTTCGGCTCGGCCGGACGTGGCAACGGCAACCCCTTTGGCCGTGGCCAGCAACGCAGTGCCGGTCGGCGAGGGCAGGACGTGGAAATGGAACTGGCGATTTTCCTCGAGGAAACCCTGGCCAACGAGTCGAAGAAGATCAGCTTCCAGGTGCCGCAGTACAACGCGGCCGGGCAGCGCACGGGCGACACCACCAAGACCCTCAACGTCAAGATCCCTGCCGGGGTGACCGACGGCGAGCGCATCCGCCTCAAGGGCCAGGGTGCACCGGGCGTGGGCGGCGGCGCCAATGGCGACCTGTACCTGATCATTCGCCTGGCACCCCACCCGCTGTTCGATGTCGAAGGTCATGACCTGATCATCACCGTGCCGCTGGCACCGTGGGAGGCTGCGCTGGGCACCAAGGTCGAGATGCCGACCCTGACCGGCAAGGTCAACCTGACCATCCGCCCCGACAGCCAGAGCGGCCAGCGCCTGCGCATCAAGGGCATGGGCCTGAGCAACAAGCAGGGCCAGCGTGGCGACCTGTATGCGCAGCTGAAGGTGGTGATGCCGACGCAATCGAGCGCCGAAGCCCGCGAACTGTGGACCAAACTGTCGGAGAAGGCCGGGTTCAACCCGCGAACTCAATGGAGTAAGTGACCATGAGCAGTACCCTGATCGTTCAACTGGACATGCGAACCCTTTGTCAGGAGGCCGATGTACCGGCAGCCTACGTGATCGAGATCGTCGAACACGGCATCGTTGAACCTTCGGGGCGAACGCCGGAGGAATGGGTGTTCGACGACCGTGCCCCGGTGCTGGCCAAGCGCGCGGCCAAGCTGCACCAGGAGCTGGAACTGGAGTGGGAAGGGGTGGCGCTGGCGCTGGAGCTGCTGGAGGAAGTGAAGCAGTTGCGCAGTGAGAATTCGATGTTGAAGCAGCGCCTGGGCAGGTTTGTGCAAGGCTGACCGGCCCAATCGCGGGTCAAGCCCGCTCCCACCGATACGCCGTTGGCCTCCAAGCCAGCGCTGTACCTGTGGGAGCGGGCTTGACCCGCGATGAGGCCCTCAGCCCTGTGGGGGCTGCGCCCCCGGTGCCAGCATCAGTTGCATGAAGGTCAGGTCCAGCCACTTGCCGAACTTCACCCCCACCTGCGGCATCTGTCCGTTCAGGGTGAAGCCCAGCCGCTCGTGCAGGCGGATCGACGCCGTATTGCCGCTCTCGATCGCCGCCACCATCACATGCTTGCCACAGCCCCTGGCACGCTCGATCAGCGCCTGCATCAGCAACGGCCCCAGGCCCTGGCCGCGCTGGTCGCTGCGGATGTACACCGAATGCTCCACGGTGTGGCGAAACCCCTCGAACGGGCGCCAGTCGCCGAACGAGGCATAGCCCAGCACCTCCCCTGCCTCATTCACTGCCACCAGAATCGGATAACCCTGCCCCTGGCGCGCCGCGAACCACGCCTGGCGATTGCCCAGGTCGACCGTCTGCTCGTTCCAGATCGCCAGGGTGTTGAGCACCGCGTCGTTGTAGATATCACGGATGGCCGGCAGGTCGGCGTGCACGGCGTCGCGGATGTGATTCATGACAGGCTCTCGGAACGGGACAGGCGCACAGATTAAATCGTAACCAGGCCGCGTACACCTTCGGCCTCCATGTTTTCCCCGCGGCCCTGCTGCACGATCTCGCCGCGGGACATCACCAGGTACTGGTCGGCCAGCTCGGCGGCAAAGTCGTAGAACTGCTCCACCAGCAGAATCGCCATGTCGCCACGCGCGGCCAGTTGGCGGATCACCGCACCGATCTCCTTGATCACCGATGGCTGGATGCCTTCGGTGGGCTCGTCGAGAATCAGCAGGCGCGGGCGGCTGGCCAGGGCGCGGCCGATGGCCAGTTGCTGTTGCTGGCCACCGGACAGGTCGCCGCCGCGGCGGTGTTTCATCTGCAGCAGTACCGGGAACAGTTCGTAGATGAAGGCCGGCACCTCCCGCGCCTGGCTGGCGCCGAAGCGTGACAGGCCCATCAGCAGGTTCTCCTCCACCGTCAGGCGCGGGAAGATCTCGCGGCCCTGGGGCACGTAGGCGATTCCGGCGTGCACGCGCTGGTGCGGCTTGAGCGTGGTGATGGCCTGGCCCTCCCAGTGCACGCTGCCTTCGCGGGCGGGAAGCAGGCCCATCAGGCAGCGCAGCAGGGTGGTCTTGCCCACGCCGTTGCGGCCCAGCAGGCAGGTGACCTCACCGACCTTGGCCTGGAACGACAGGCCGCGCAGGATGTGGCTGCCGCCGTAGTACTGGTGCAGGGTGTCGATTTTCAGCATGTGCCTTGTCCTTTTTTGTCTGTACCGGCAACGCCGGCTCCTACAAGAGCCGCGGTGTCTCTGTAGGAGCCGGCGTTGCCGGCGAAGCTTTTCAGCGCCCCAGATAAACCTCGATCACCCGATCATCGGCCTGCACCTGTTCCAGCGAACCCTCTGCCAGCACGCTGCCCTGGTGCAGCACCGTCACATGGTCGGCAATGCTGCCGACAAACCCCATGTCGTGCTCCACCACCATCAGCGAATGCCGGCCGGCCAGGCTTTTGAACAGCTCGGCGGTGAATTCGGTCTCGGCGTCGGTCATGCCCGCCACCGGTTCGTCCAGCAGCAGCAACTGCGGGTCCTGCATCAGCAGCATGCCGATCTCCAGAAACTGCTTCTGCCCATGGGACAGCAACCCCGCCGGGCGCTGCGCCGACCCGGTCAGGCGAATGGTCTGCAGCACCTGGTCGATACGGTCGCGCTGTTCGCCGCCGAGTCTTGCGCACAGGCTGGCCCACACCGACTTGTCGGCCTTCTGCGCCAGTTCCAGGTTTTCGTACACGCTCAAGGCCTCGAACACCGTCGGCTTCTGGAACTTGCGCCCGATGCCGGCCTGGGCGATCTGCACCTCGCTCATGCGCGTCAGGTCCAGGGTCTCGCCGAACCAGGCCTTGCCGGTGGTGGGGCGGGTCTTGCCGGTGATCACGTCCATCAGCGTGGTCTTGCCCGCCCCGTTGGGCCCGATGATGCAGCGCAACTCGCCCACGCCGATGTACAGGTTCAGCGCATTCAGCGCCTTGAAGCCGTCGAAGCTCACGCTGATGTCCTCCAGCGTCAGCACCGTGCCGTGGCGCACGTCCAGCCCTGGCTGGCGTGCCTGGCCCAGGCCGATGGCATCGCGACCGCTGCCGGCGTCGATGATCGGTTCGAGCATGAACTCGGGGTGTACGGCAGGCAGTGGTACGCTTCTCATTGTTCACCCCTTTTCTTCAGCAGACCGACCACGCCCCTGGGCAGGTAAAGCGTTACCAGAATGAACAGCGCACCGAGAAAGAACAGCCAGAACTCGGGGAACGCCACGGTGAACCAGCTCTTCATGCCATTGACCACGCCGGCGCCCAGCAGCGGCCCGATCAGCGTGCCGCGCCCGCCCAGGGCTACCCACACGGCGGCCTCGATGGAGTTGGTGGGCGACATCTCGCTGGGGTTGATGATGCCCACCTGCGGCACGTACAGCGCACCCGCCAGGCCGCACAGCACGGCGCTCAGCACCCACACGAACAGCTTGAAGCCACGCGGGTCGTAGCCGCAGAACATCAGGCGGTTCTCGGCGTCGCGCAGCGCCGTGAGCACGCGCCCGAACTTGCTGCGCGCCAGGCGCCAGCCCAGGTACAGGCTGCCCGCCAGCAAGGCCACGGTGAGCAGGAACAGCACCGCGCGGGTGCCCTGGGCGGTGATCTCGAAACCCAGGATGCTGCGAAAGTTGGTGAAGCCGTTGTTGCCGCCAAAGCCGGTCTCGTTGCGAAAGAACAGCAGCATGCCGGCAAAGGTCAGGGCCTGGGTCATGATCGAGAAGTACACGCCCTTGATCCGCGAACGGAACGCGAAGTAGCCGAACACCAGCGCCAAAAGCCCCGGCGCCAGCACCACCAGGCACAGTGCCCAGGCAAAGTGCTGGGTGCCGGCCCAGTACCACGGCAGCTCGCTCCACGACAGAAAGGTCATGAACGCCGGCAGGCCGTCGCCGGCCGCTTCGCGCATCAGGTACATGCCCATGGCGTAGCCGCCCAGGGCGAAGAACAGGCCATGGCCCAGCGACAGCAACCCGGCGTAGCCCCACACCAGGTCCAGCGCCAGGGCAACGATGGCGTAGCACAGGATCTTGCCCACCAGGGTCAGGGTGTAGGCCGACACCTGCAGGCTGTGGCCGGCTGGCAGCAACGACAGCAGTGGCAGGGCGATCAGCACCAGCAGCACCAGGGCGCCGACGGCCAGGGTCAGGCGCGGGCCGGCTTTTTGCGTAGCAGTGACAAGCAGTGGCTGGTTCATCAGTCGATTACCCGTCCCTTGAGGGCGAACAGGCCTTGCGGACGCTTCTGGATGAACAGAATGATCAGCGCAAGGATGAGGATCTTGCCGAGCACCGCACCGATCTGCGGTTCCAGCAACTTGTTGGCTATGCCCAGGCCGAACGCGGCCCACAGGCTGCCGGCCAGTTGCCCGACGCCACCGAGCACCACCACCAGGAACGAGTCGATGATGTAGCTCTGGCCCAGGTCCGGGCCGACGTTGCCGATCTGGCTCAGGGCCACGCCGCCCAGGCCGGCGATACCCGAACCCAGGCCGAAGGCGAGCATGTCCACGCGCCCGGTGGGCACGCCGCAGCAGGCGGCCATGTTGCGGTTCTGGGTGACGGCGCGCACGTTCAGGCCCAGGCGGGTGCGGTTGAGCAGCAGCCAGGTGAGCAGCACCACGCACAGGGCGAAACCGATGATCACCAGGCGGCTGTAGGGCAGCACCAGGTTGGGCAGTACCTGCAGGCCGCCGGAGAGCCAGGCCGGGTTGGCCACCTCGACGTTCTGCGCGCCGAACAGCAGGCGGATGGCCTGGATCAGGATCAGGCTGATGCCCCAGGTGGCCAGCAGGGTTTCCAGCGGGCGCCCGTACAGGTGGCGGATCACCGTGCGTTCGAGCAGCATGCCGACCCCGGCACTCACACCGAAGGCCACCGGCAGTGCCAGCAGCGGGTAGAAGTCCAGCGCGCCGGGGGCGTAGCGCTGCACCAGCACTTGCACCACGTAGGTGCTGTAGGCGCCGAGCATCAGCATTTCGCCGTGGGCCATGTTGATCACCCCCAGCAGGCCGAAGGTGATCGCCAGGCCCAGGGCTGCCAGTAGCAGGATCGAACCCAGCGACAGCCCGCTGAAGGCCTGGCCGAGCAGCTCGCCGATCAGCAGCTTGCGCTTGACCTGGGCCAGGCTGGTTTCGGCGGCGGTGCGCACCGTGGGGTCGGTTTCCACACTGGGGTCGAGCAGGCTTTCGAGGCGGGTGCGGGCCATCGGGTCGCCGGTTTCGCCCAGCAGGCGCACGGCGGCCAGGCGTACGGCGGGGTCTGTCGCGACCAGTTGCAGGTTGGCCAGGGCCAGGCCCAGGGCTGCGTGCACGGCGGCGTCGGGCTCGCTGGCAAAGCGCCGGTCGAGGAAGGCGACCTGAGCGGGCTGCGCGCTTTTCTGCAGTTGCTGGGCGGCGGCCAGGCGGACCCTGGCGTCATCGCTGAGCAGTCGATGGCTGGCCAGGGCGTTGTCCACCAGGCCGCGCAGGCGGTTGTTCAGGCGCAGCTTGCGGCTGTCGTCCGGGCCCAGGCGGCCTTGCTGCAGCGAACTCAGCAGTTCGAGGCGCGCGGGGTCGGGTTGCGCCGCCCAGCCCTGCAGCAGGCTGGCCTGTTCGTTGGGCTTGGCGGCGATGAAGTAGTCGGCGTCGCCAGCGGCCCGGGCTGCTAGAGGCAGCAGCAGGAGCAGGGCGAGCAACAGCGAGTGGAGTGCCTTGGGCATGGCGGCTTCCTCGAAAGGTTAGGTGACTGTCAGGGCCTCTTCGCGGGTCAAGCCCGCTCCTACAGAGTTCGGTGATCCCTGTGGGAGCAGGCTTGACCCGCGATGGGCCGCACGGCGGCCCCCTGCCTCAGTTGCCTTTCACGGCATAATCCGGCCGCTTGTCGTTGCCCGGAATGAACGGGCTCCACGGCTGCGCGCGCAGCGGCTGCTCGGTCTGCCACACCACGCTGAACTGCCCGTCATCCTGGATCTCGCCGATCATCACCGGCTTGTGCAGGTGGTGGTTGGTCTTGTCCATGGTCAGGGTGAAGCCCGATGGCGCCTTGAACGTCTGCCCCGCCAGCGCCTCGCGCACCTTGTCCACATCGGTGCTCTTGGCCCTTTCCACCGCCTGGGCCCACATATGGATGCCCACATAGGTGGCCTCCATCGGGTCGTTGGTCACCGCCTTGTCGGCGCCCGGCAGGTTCTTCGCCTTGGCATAGGCCTTCCAATCGGCCACGAACTGCGTGTTGACCGGGTTGTCCACCGACTCGAAGTAGTTCCACGCCGCCAGGTGCCCCACCAGCGGCTTGGTGTCGATGCCGCGAAGCTCCTCTTCACCCACCGAGAACGCCACCACCGGCACGTCGGTGGCCTTCAGGCCCTGGTTGGCCAGTTCCTTGTAGAACGGCACGTTGGAGTCGCCGTTGACGGTGGAGATCACCGCCGTCTTGCCCCCGGCCGAGAACTTCTTGATGTTGGCCACGATGGTCTGGTAATCGCTGTGGCCGAACGGGGTGTACACCTCCTCGATGTCCTTGTCGGCCACGCCCTTGCTGTGCAGGAACGCACGCAGAATCTTGTTGGTGGTGCGTGGGTACACGTAGTCGGTGCCCAGCAGGAAGAAGCGCTTGGCCGCGCCACCGTCCTCGCTCATCAGGTATTCCACCGCCGGTATCGCCTGCTGGTTGGGCGCTGCCCCGGTGTAGAACACGTTGGGCGACATCTCTTCACCTTCGTACTGCACCGGGTAGAACAGCAGCCCGTTGAGTTCCTCGAACACCGGCAGCACCGACTTGCGCGACACCGAGGTCCAGCAGCCGAACACCACCGCGACCTTGTCCTGGGTCAGCAACTGGCGGCTCTTCTCGGCGAACAGCGGCCAGTTGGAGGCCGGGTCGACCACCACCGGCTCCAGCAGCTTGCCGTTGACCCCGCCCTTGGCGTTGATCTGCTCGATGGTCATCAGGGCCATGTCCTTGAGCGAGGTCTCGGAGATCGCCATGGTGCCCGACAGCGAATGCAGGATGCCGACCTTGATGGTCTCGGCGGCCTGGACCGTCCAGCTCAGGCCCATCGCGGCAATCGACGCGCTGAGGGTGAATGCCTTGATCAGACTGCGACGCTTCATAGTGCTCTCTCCATGGGATCGAATGGTTCTGCTGGGCAGACGGCGACTTTGTGCAGAGAGCTTTAGCAAGGGCTGTGCCGATGTCGTACACAGGCTTGCCAGCGGCGTGTTCACAAGGTGCAGGGCAGGGTGGGTGCACCGGGATGGCGCTTGCCGTGGTGCAGTACGCGCAAGGCTGCACAGCAATAGTTCACGGCGATGCCTTATGCTTGCGCCCTCACTTCAACTCGGCTCAAGGATTTTCGCCATGGAAGCGTCATCGCTGTACTTTCGCTGCAACATCACCCCGGCCCAGTACCAGGCCGCGGTGACCTCACCTGCGGCGGGCGCTGGCGAGTTCGATGACTGGCAGCAATGGCTGGACGCCGCCGAGGTGCACGGGGTACGTGATCTTGACCAGAAGGCGCCTGAAAATGCGGTGGCGCTGGGCGATTTGCTTCAGGGCTGGGTCGACTGCATGTACGGCAGCCTGATGCAGTACGACGAGGCGTCGCAGGTCTGGCAGTTCGCGTTGGTGGAGTTCACCAACAATTACGGCGAGATGATCCAGCTGCTGGCCCCTCTGCGTCAGATGGCGAAGTACGCCAAGCCGGAGTCGGACAGCTTCCTGCTGGTCTATTCGTATATCTGGGGTGATGGCGACAATGCGTTCCTCACCCTGGGCCAGCAGCGCAGCCAGTTTGCCAGCGGCCCTTCGCCCGAACAGCGGGCCGAGGCCGATGGCGTGCTGGAAGGGCTTGCCCAAGCCCTCCAGCAGCAGGAGTACGACTACGACTGACGCGGCGTGGTAGCGGGCACCGGCACACGCGCCTGGCGCTTGCGGCGCACGGTCTGGTAGGTCACGGCCAGCAGCACGAACCACAGCGGCGTCACCAGCAGGGCCTGGCGGGTATCGCTCTCCAGGCACAGCAACACCAGGATGAAGGCGAAGAACGTCAGGCATACCCAGCACATGAAGCGCCCGCCCGGCATCTTGTACTTCGAGGCCTGGTGCAGCGGCGCACGCTCCTTGCGGTAGGTGAGGTACGACAGCAGGATCAGCGTCCACACGAACATGAACAGGATCGCCGACACCGTGGTCACCAGGGTGAAGGCCTCGATCAGGTCGGGGATCACGTACATCAGGGCCGCGCCCAGCAGCAGGCAGGTGCACGAGAAGTACAGGCCGTTGGCCGGCACCTTGCGGCTGGACAGGGTCTCGAAGCTTTTCGGCGCATCGCCCTGCTGGGCCAGGCCGAACAGCATGCGGCTGGTGGAAAACACCCCGCTGTTGGCCGAGGAGGCCGCCGAGGTCAGCACCACGAAGTTGATGATGCTCGCCGCCGCCGGCAGCCCGGCCAGCACGAACAGCTCGACGAACGGGCTCTTGCCCGGCACCACGTCGCGCCACGGGGTGACGGCCATGATCGCGATCAGCGCCAGCACGTAGAACATGATGATGCGGATCGGGATCGAGTTGATCGCCCGCGGCAGGGTGCGCTCGGGGTTCTTCGCCTCGGCGGCGGTGGTGCCCACCAGTTCGATGCCGACGAAGGCGAACACGGCAATCTGGAAGCCCGCGAAAAAGCCCATCAGGCCATGGGGGAACATGCCCGCGTCATTCCACAGGTTGCTCAGCTGTGCACTGGTGCCGGTGGGCGACTGGAAGCCGACGAACACCATGTACAGGCCGGTGCACACCAGCGCCATGATCGCGATGATCTTGATCAGGGCGAACCAGAACTCGATTTCGCCGAACAGCTTCACCGTGATCAGGTTCAGCGACAGCAGCACGCCGACGCAGGCCAGGGCCGGCGCCCATTGCGGCAGGTCAGGGAACCAGAACTGCGAGTAGGCGGCGATTGCGATCACGTCGGCAATGCCGGTGATGATCCAGCAGAACCAGTAGGTCCAGCCGGTGAAGTAGCCGGCCCAGGGGCCGAGCAGGTCGGCGGAGAAATCGATGAACGACTTGTAGTTGAGGTTCGACAGCAGCAGTTCGCCCATGGCACGCATGACGAAGAACAGCATGAAACCGATGATCATGTAGACGAAGATGATCGACGGGCCAGCCAGGCTGATGGTCTTGCCCGAGCCCATGAACAGGCCGGTGCCGATGGCCCCGCCAATCGCGATGAGCTGGATATGGCGGTTGGTGAGGTTGCGTTGCAGGTCGTGGGCCGGGGTGTCCGGCGGTTGCTGGTTGGTCATGGGTGGCATTCCATTGAGGAGTCAGTCTTCTTGTGCGTGAAGCGCTCGCTAGGCTATCACGGGCTTTTGCCCTGGCGAGGTGGCAATACGTCTCAAGTTGGTACGTTCGCACCGCTTTGTTGATCGCGGTCAAGGCAGGATTTCCGGGCCAGGCAAGGGCTCAGCGCCAGGCAGCAGTTCAGCGCCGGCGCATCATGCCGATGAAGAACAGCCCGCCGATGGCCGCCGTGGCGATGCCGATGGGCAGGTCTTCAGGGGCGATCAGGGTGCGTGCGGCCACATCCACCCAGATCAGGAACAGGCTGCCCAGCAGCAGCGACACCGGCAGCAGCCGGCGGTGCTCGGCGCCCACCAGGCGCCGCGCAATGTGCGGCACCATAAGGCCGACAAAGCCGATGGAACCGCTGATCGCCACCAGCACGCCGGTCAGCAGCGAGCAGATCAGAAACGCCAGCAGGCGCACCGAGCGTGCGTTCAGGCCCAGGGTCACGGCGGTCTGCTCGCCGGCCATCAGCGCATTGAGCGCGCGTGCCATGCCCAGCAGCAGGCCCAGCCCCAGCAGCACGCTGGCTGCCGGCACCGCCAGCAGCTCCCAGCGCGCCAGGCCGAGGCCGCCGAGCATCCAGAACATCACCGCCGAGCTTGCACGATGATCGCCCATGAACAGCAGCAGGTTGGCCAGCGCCATCATCACGAAGGCCACGGCCACCCCGCACAGCAACAGGCGGTCGCTGTCCAGGCGGCCATGCCGGCTGGCAATCGCCAGCACCAGCAGCATGCTGCACAGCGCGCCGACAAAGGCTGCCAGCGGCAGGGTCAGCACGCCGATCAGTTCACCCACATGCAGCACCACCAGCACCGCACCCAGCGTGGCGCCGGAGGTCACGCCGAGCAGGTGCGGGTCGGCCAGCGGGTTGCGCGTGACCGCCTGCAGCACCGCGCCGATCATCGCCAGGCCGCCGCCCACCAGCGCGCCCAGGAGCATGCGCGGCACCCGGATCAGCCACACGATATGTTCCTGGCCGGCGGTCCAGGCGGGCACCTCGGGGGCAATGCCGAATACCTTGAACAGCAGCACCCGGGCGACCACCTCGACCGGCACCGGGGCCGAACCGAACCCCAGCGAGAGCACGCACGACACCAGCAGCAGGCCGCTCAGCGCCAGCAGCATCAGGCGATAGCGATTGTTCATGCGCCGTGCAGGCCCTTGGCGATGGCCTCGATCGCCTCGACGTTTTCCAGGCTCGGCGTGGCGGCCACATAGGGGATGACCACGAAGCGCCGGTTACGCACCGCGTCGACCGATTGCAGGGCCGGGTGCTGTTCCAGAAACTGCTGCTTCTGCGCGGCGGTGATCTCGCCATAGTCGACGATCACGATCACCTCGGGGTTGCGTTCGACCACGCTTTCCCAGTTCACGCGGGTCCAGCTGGCCTCGATGTCATCGAGGATGTTGCGCCCGCCGGCGGCGTTGATCAGCGCCTCGGGCATGCCCAGGCGCCCGGAGGTCATGGCGCGGTCTTCGCCGCTGTCATACAGGAACACCCGCGGGCGCTGCGCCGGCAGGTGCTGCTGCACGCTGGCCACGCGCTGCTGCATCTGCTCGATCAGCTGGCTGGCGCGGGCCTGCACGTCGAAGATCCGGCCCAGGTTGCGCAGGTCGTTGTAGGTGTCGTCCAGGCTCGCCGGCGGGCGCTTCATCACGAACGCGCACGACTCGGTCAGCTCGTATACCGCGATGCCCAGCGGTGCCAGGCTCTGCGGGGTGAGGTCGCCGCCCACGCGCATGCCGTAGTCCCAGCCGGCGAAGAAGAAGTCGACGTTGGCGTTGAGCAGGGTTTCCACCGAAGGGTACTTGCTGGCCAGCTCCGGCAGGCCGTCGAGTTCCTTGCGCAGCGCCGGGGTCACTGCCTTCCAGCCGCTGACGCCGCTGTAGCCGACCATCTTCGTGCGCAGGCCCAGGGCGAGCATCATCTGGGTCATGTTGATGTCGTGGCTCAGGGCGCGTTCGGGGGCCTTGGCGAAGGTCACCTCGCGGTTGCAGCTGTGCACCGTGAGCGGGTAGCGCGTGGCCTCGGCCAGGGCCGGGCCGGCGACCAGCAGCAGCGCGGCAAGCAGGGCGGATCGAATCATTGGGGGGCTATCCAGGTGATGCGTGGATGGTCGGCCAGCGGGTGGCGGTCGATCAGCGCCTGAACGCCGAACACCTCGCGCAGCAGCTCGGCGGTGAGGACCTGGTGCGGTGTGCCACTGGCCACGATGCGGCCGTGGTCGAGCACGTACAGGCGGTCGCAGAAGGCGGCGGCCAGGTTCAGGTCGTGGATGCTGGCCAGGGTGGCGATGCGCAGCTGGCGCACCTGGTGCAGCAGGGCCAGTTGGTAACGCGGGTCGAGGTGGTTGGTCGGTTCGTCGAGGATCAGTACGCGCGGTTGCTGCACCAGGGCGCGGGCCAGGATCACGCGCTGCTTTTCACCGCCCGAAAGGGTGGCGAAGGCGTGGTCGTCGAAGCCGTGCAGGCCGACGTCGAGCAGCGCCTGCTGCACACGCTGGCGGTCTTGGCGGCTGTCGCCGTCGAACAGGCCCTGGTGCGGAATGCGCCCCATGGCGACCACTTCGGCCACGCTCAGGCCAAACGCGTCGGGAAACTCCTGCAGCACCACCGCGATGCGCTGGGCACACCAGCGCGGCGATTGTTGCCAGAGGTTGTGGTCGTCGAGGGTGATGTGCCCGCGTTCGGGCGCGTTGAAGCGGTAGGCGCACCGCAGCAGGCTGGTCTTGCCGCTGCCGTTGGGGCCAATGAGGCCGACGAATTCGCCGGGGCGCACCTGCAGGTCGACGCCACGCAGCTGGAACTGGTGGTGGCAGTGGCCGTGGCCTTTGGGGGACCAGTGCAGGTTGTGGATATTCAGGGTGGTCATGTGTCGTCTATTCGGGCCTCTTCGCCGGCAAGGCCGGCTCCTGCAGGACCGGTGTGGTGTGTAGGAGCCGGCCTTGCCGGCGAATGGGGCGACGCGGTCAGAAGGTGTAGTCGGCCGTCACGAAGAACGAGCGCGGCTCACCCAGGATCCATTGCTGGCCGTCATTGTACTGACTTTGCGCGTACCGACGGTCGAACAGGTTGTTCAACTGCAGGCCCAGCGTGGTATCGCTGAGCACCTGCCACGCCACCGAGGCATCCACCACCGTGTAGCTCGGCAGCCGGGTAGTGTTGCCCATGTCGGCATAGCGCCCGTCCACATAGCGCACCCCGGCGCCGGCGCGCAGGCTGTCGGTCAGGCCCTTGCTCAGCCACAGGTTGGCGGTGCGCCCCGGTACGTCGGTGGGGCGGTTGCCGGCCCGCGATACCATCACGCCGTTCACCTCCTGCTCGAACTCGTCATAGCGTGCACGCACGAACGCGGCGTTGGCCTGTACCTGCCAGTCGTGCGGCAGCTGCAGGTCCAGGCTGGCCTCGATGCCGTCGGACGACTGCTTGCCCACCTGCAGTTGCCGGCCGGTGCCGATCTGCGACGGGTCGTCGGTGAGCAGGTCCTTCTTGACGATGTGGTACGCCGCCAGGGTCCATTCGCCACGCTGCTGCCAGAACTGCTGCTTGACCCCGACCTCGGTCTGGCGCGCCTTGGCCAGGCCGTACTGCTGCTGGTCGGGGCTCAGCGAGATCAAGCCGCCAACGCCATCGGTGCTGGTGGCGTGCTGGGCATACAGCGACGTTTCGGGGGTGAGGGCGAACACCAGCCCGGCCTTCCAGTTGTTGCCGTCCAGGCTGGTGTCGCTGCGTGTGTTGCCGGTCACTTCGCTGCGCAGGTCGTTGCGGTCCAGGTGCACCACGTCGCGGCGCACGCCCGTCACCAGCGACAGGCGCTCGGTGAGCTGCAGGCGGTTTTCGGCGAACAGCGCGAACTGGTGGGTCAGGCTGTCGAACTGCGGACGGTACGCCGAATCGCTGGCAAAGCCGCTGCGCTGCGGGTGGCGCAGGTCGATCGGCTCGCCGCCGACGATGCTGTCGTTGAATGGCGCGTTGCTGTTGAGCTGGAAGCGGATGCGGTTGTAGTCGGCGCCCACCAGGGTCTGGCTGTCGAGGCCGAACAGGCTGTGCCTGAAGGTGAAGGTCTGGCGATCACCCAGCTGCTCCTGCTGGTGCTTGATGCCGAAGTTGCCACTGCGCAGCAGTTGCTGGCTGGCCGCATCCCAGGTGTAGTTCTCGGCGTTCTGCCAGCGGCGGTTGGCCTTGAGGTAGTACAGCTCGTTGGTGGAGCTGACGCTGTCGCTGATCTGCCACTCGGTGGTCAGGCGCGTCCACTGGTCGTTGTAGTGCTGCTTGTCGTTGCTGATGTTGTAGTTCTTGTCGCGCAGGCTCTCGCGCAGGTGGCCGTTGATCAGCGGCGTGCCGAAGTAGTTCATCGGCTTCTGGTCGCCATAGTCGTGCGCCAGGGTGAAGGCCAGGTCGTCATTGGCCTGCCAGCGCAGCGCCGCGCTGATGGCGGTGCTGCTGGAGTCGCCGTGGTCGATCCAGCCGTTGCTGCGCAGCTGGTTGATGTTCAGGCGGTAGCTCAGGCTGTCGGTGAGCGAGCCGCCGCTGTCGAGGGCGGTCTGCTGGCTGTCGTGGCTGCCGTAGCCCAGGCGCAGGTGGTTGACGATCTCGCCCTCGAAGGGCTTTTTCGGCACCACGTTGACCACCGCACCGGTGGCGCCTTCGCCATACAGCACCGAGGCCGGGCCGCGCAGAACGTCGATGCGTTCCACCGACCAGGTGTCTACCGGGAAGGTCACGGTGCCCATGCCGGTGTACATGCGGTTGCCGTCGAACAGCTGCATCACCGAGCTCTGCCCGGTGAAGCCGCGGGCCTGCAGCGAGGTGCCGCCATCGCCCGGGGTGCCGGTGCGGCTGATGCCGGTGCTGCGCGACACGCCGTCCTGTACGCTGCGATCGCCACGTGCGCGTACCTGCTCGCCGCTCAGGCTCTCGACGCTGCCCGGGGTTTGCAGGGCGTTCAGGTTCAGGCGCGAACCGGCGCTGGTCGGGGTATCGAGGCTGACCCGCTGTTCGGCGTCGGCCGTGGCGGTGATGGTGCCGGCAGGCAGGGTCAGGGTGTTGGCCAGGGCGCAATCGCACGCGGCCAGCAGGCTCAGGGAGCCGATCAGGTACTTGTTCATCGGAAGGGAAATCGCTTGTCCATAAGGCCCGGGCGCGTCGGTGCGCCGGGTTCGAGGCGGGTGTTTTTCGGGGCGTATAATGTAACATTTTGCCGATTGGCGGTAGCGCAGCGTGCTCATGTGCTGCATGAGCAGGGCTCAGGTTGGCGCCGCCGGTCTGCCAGAGGGCGCGGCCAGTGGCCGCGCCCGTGTGGTGCATCAGAAGCTCAGGTCGACCTTGGTCCAGAGGGTACGCCCTGGCTCGTTGATCGCCTGCGGATCACTGGCCGGGTAGCCGAAGCCGGCGTTGCCCGCCAGGTTCAGGTGCTCGGCGTAGGCCTTGTCGAACAGGTTGTCGACGCCGGCACTGAGCTTGATGTTCTTGCTCACGCGGTAGGTGCCGTTGAGCGAGAACACGCCGAAGCCTGCGCTTTTCTCGTAGTCCTTGCCCACCACGTTGCCGGAACCCTCGGCGATGCGGTTCTGCGCCGAGACCAGGCGCCACAGCGCACCGGCGCTCCAGGCGTCGCGGCTGTAGGTCAGGCCCAGGCGGCTTTCCAGCGGCGGCATCTGCGGCAGCGCCTTGCCATCGCTGCTGTTCTTGCCCCAGGCGTAGGCCAGGGTGGCGTCGGCTTTCCAGTTGGGCGCGAACTGATAGGCCGCGCCCAGCTCGCCGCCCATGATACGGGCATCGATGTTCTGCGCCTGGGAGCTGAGCATGCCCATCATGCCGGGACGGTAGTCGAACAGGATGTAGTCGCGCACCTGGCCGACATAGCCCGAGGCCCAGGCTTCGAGCTGCTCGGTCTTGTACTGGATGCCCACGTCGAGCTGGGTGGTCTTCTCCGGCTTGATCGAGTCGAACGCATTGAGCGAGCCGGCCGGGCCCGACTTGGGCGAGAACAGCTCCCAGTAGTCGGGGAAGCGCTGGGCATGGCCCAGGCCCACATAGGTGGTGGCCGGGAGGTCGAGCAGGTCGTGCTCGTAGCGCACGAACCCGCTGGGCAGGGTGTCGGCGCGGGTGTTGCCGCGGGTGGCGCTGGCTTCACGAAAATCCTTGGCCGAGGCGCGGTCCAGGCGCGCGCCGCTGACCAGGCGGTCCTGGCTGGAGGTTTCCCAGGTCAGCTCGCCGAACACGCCGTAGTTGTGAAAGTCCGCGTCCTTGGTCCAGGGCTCGGCCTTGTGCGCATCCACGCCCATGCCGCCGCGCTGGCGATGTTCGTTGGTCTGCGCATCGACACCGCTGACCAGGGTCACGTCCTCCCAGCGCCAGGTGGCCTTGAGCCGCCCGCCGAGGGTGCGGCGGTCGACGTTGCTGACCATCGGCCCGGCCATCATGCCGCTGGTGGGCGAGGTGCGCAGGCTGTAGTTGTCCATCACGTGGTCGGCGTAGTTGTAGTAGACCTGGGCTTCGAGCTTGTCGAGCACCCCGCCCAGGTTGGATTTCTCAAAGCGCAGGCCCAGGCTTTCGCGCTTGAACTGCGAACCGTCCATGCCGCGCCCGGCATAGCGCGCCTCGCCATCGCCCTTGCCGGCAGTGAGTTCGAGCAGGGTGTCGGCATCCGGGGTCCAGCCCAGGGCCACGTCACCGTTCCACTTGTCCCAGCGCGAGGGCACGGTGTCGCCGTTGCCGTCCTTGTAGTCGTCGGAGCGCGACTGGTTGCCGACAAAGCGTGCATAGCCCTGTGCGTTGCCTGCCGCAGCATCCAGCACCTTGTCGAAGCGCCCGTTGGAGCCGGCCAGCAGGCTTGCGTTGACGCGGCTGCCGAGCTCGCCGAACTGTTCGGGCTCGCGGTCGAAGAGGATGGTGCCGGCCGAGGCGCCGGGGCCCCACTGCACGCTCTGCGGGCCCTTGATCACGGTGAGGCGGTCGTAGGTTTCCGGCGAGATGTACGAGGTGGGTGCGTCCATGCGGTTGGGGCAGGCGCCGAGCATCACGCCGCCGTTGGTAAGGATGTTCAGGCGCGAGCCGAACATGCCACGCAGCACCGGGTCGCCGTTGGTGCCACCGGCGCGGATGGCCGAGAAGCCCGGGATGGTCTTGAGGTAGTCGGCGCCGTCGCTGGCCGGTACCGGCTGGCGTGGGTCCTTGGGGTTGGTGACGATGGTCAGCGGCGAGCTGGGCGCCACGGCAGTGATCACCGTGGGGCTCAGTTCGGCGTGGTCGTGGCCTTCGTGGCCGCTGTCGGCGGCCAGGGCCACGTGGCTGAACAGGGTGCCGCACAGCAGGGCGATGGTGCCTTGCAGCGACAGGCGCAGGGTAACGGTAGAGCCGGACATAGTATTTCCAACATCGTGTGGTCGTGAGGGTGCGCAGGAGCCTCGGCAGCAAGCCGGGCCCTGGGGCGCATGCAAAGTGGGTTCAGACGACGATGTGGGCAGGTGGCGCGCGGCTGCGGGCGCCGGGGAAGATGGCCTGGCGCGCATGGCCCTGGCGCGGCTGGGCGCGCAGGGTGGTGTGGGGCGAGACGGCCTCGGTGTCGAGCAGGCTGAGCGTCTGCGGCAGCGCCGGGCAGTGGAAGAACAGGCTGCAGTAGCCGCACTTTTCCCAGATGACGTGCAGCGCTGCCGGGTTGTCGGCCGGGCTGCTGGCGTGGCTGCCTGAGTGGCAGTCCATGGCCATGTCCATGCCGGGCATGGAGGCACGGTGATCCATCGGCATCGACTGGGAGACCAGTGGGCCGATGAAGATCATCAACATGGCGAACAGGCTCAGCCAGCTGCCGCGTGCTCGTTGGAGGTCAGCGGGGCGGGCGAGCCTGCCGCGGGGCAGGCGCATGGCGTGCAGCCGTCAGCGAATCAATGGCTGTGGGCGGTGCCCTCGGGGGCCTGTTTCTGCACGGCCACTTCGACCGTGATGTTGCCGGCCTTCTGGAAATGCAGGGTCAGCGGGAAGCGCTTGCCGTCGCTGAGCAGGCTGCGGTCCTTGGGCTGCATCAGCATCACGTGGTAGGCGCCGGGGGCGAACACCAGGTCGGCGCCGGCGGGGATGTCGACACCCTGCACCTGCTGCATCTTCATCAGGCCGTCCTTGTGCACATGCTCGTGCAGTTCGGCGTTGTCGGTGATCGGGCTGTCGACGCCGAGCAGGCGATCGGCGCTCTTGCCGTTGTTGTGCACGATGAAATAGGCGGCCACGTTAGGGGCGTTGGGCGGCAGCTCCTGCGACCACGGGTGGGCGATATGCAGGTCGCCCACGGTGTATTCATGGGCGTTGGCAAAGGTGGCGGGCAGCAGCAGGGCGGCCAGCAGCAGGGCGTTCTTGAGCATGGTCAATCTCCGTTCGGGTCAGGTTCGCAACTGGTAGCGTAGTGAACTCAGGCCTGGGGGGAGGCACGGGGATTGAGCGCGGGCCATTGCTGGCGTGGCGTGGGGTGGTAGCTGGCGAGTAGCGGTGACGGGGTGTTGAGGGTGTGCTCGGACGTCACCAGCCGTGGCGGGTGGCCGGGCAGGGCCAGCAGCGGGGCAGTGCCGGAGCAGCACCAGCAGTGCTGCATGGTGGAGTGGTCGTCGTTCTGCTGTTGGCCGTCGGGGGCATTCAGCGAGATGGCGATCATCTTGGTCACGCCGCTGGAGCAGAAGGTGCCCCACAGCAGTTGTTCGGGTTGGGCTTTTGCAGCGGCGGCGGACAACGGCATGGCCAGCAGATTGAACAGCACTGCGAAGCAGGCGATCCAGGCGTAGGCGAGCCGGTGTGCGGGCATGGGGAGATCCGGTCAGGAATCGAGTGGGGCTATTTAGCCAGATGTCGAAGTATATGTAAAAAAGCCGGGGTGTGATGGAGTGTCGCAGGTGGGGTAACTGCGTCGACAGCGCATCTATCCTTCCCCTGACCTTGTGTCAGCCTTTTTTGATCGACTCTGGAGCTGTGTGCACCCGTCAAAGCGCCGCCAGCACATCGGCGACGCCCACGAACTCCCGATCCACCCCCGCCAGCGCCGGCCGCTTCAGGATCAGTACCGGCACACCCCGCTCGCGCGCCACTTCGAGCTTGGGCTCGGTCGCGGCGCTGCCACTGTTCTTGCTGATCAGCACATCCACCCGGCAACGCTCGAACAACGCCCGTTCATCCTCCAGGCGAAACGGCCCCCGCGCGCCGATCACTTCGCATCGCGCATTCCCCTCGCACGCCTCCAGCGCGCGCAAGGTCCAGAACTGCTGCGCGGGTATCTCGTGCAGGTGCTGCAACGGCTCGCGCCCCAGGGTGAACAGGGGCCGGCGAAACGGTTTCAATGCCTCGATCAACTGCGTCCAGTCTGCCACTTCCCGCCAGTCGTCACCGGCCTGCGCCTGCCACGCCGGGCGCCGCAACGCCCAGCATTCAACCCCGGCCAGGCGCGCTGCCTGCGCCGCATTGCGGCTGATCTGCGCCGCATACGGGTGGGTCGCGTCGATCACCAGACCGATGCCTTCGGCCCGCAGGTAAGCGGCTAGGCCCTCGGCCCCACCATAGCCGCCCACCCGCACCTGGCACGCCAGGTCGCTGGGCACCCGGCCGATACCGGCCAGGCTGTAGACGTGCTGCGGGCCCAGCTGACGGGCTATCAACAGCGCCTCGGTCACGCCGCCCAGCAACAGGATGCGCCGGCTCATCGAACACCCGCCCGGCCGACGATGCCGCCCTGGCGGTCGATGGCGAACACCTCCACCTGTACCTGCGCCGGCACCACGCTGCGGGCGAAAGCCAGCGCGTGCTCGCACACCGCATCCCCCAGCCCGACCCCCGCCGCACTGGCCAGGGCCAACGCCTGCTGGCTGGTGTTGGCGCCGATGATCGCCGCCTGCAACGCGGCGTCGGCACCCACCGCTGCCGCCCAGCCAGCCAGTTGCGGCAGGTCGATGCTCGAATGCCGGCTGTGCAGGTCCATGTGCCCGGCCGCCAGTTTGCTGATCTTGCCGAAGCCGCCGCAGATGCTCAGCTTGCCAACCGGCACCTTGCGCAGGTGCTTGAGCACCGCGCCGACAAAATCGCCCATCTCGATCAGGGCGATGTCGGGAATGCCGTAGACCCGGCGCATGGTGTCTTCGCTGGCATTGCCGGTACACGCGGCAATGTGTTCGTAGCCATTGGTCTTGGCCACGTCGATGCCCTGGTGGATCGAGGCAATGTAGGCCGCGCAGGAAAACGGCCGCACGATGCCACTGGTGCCCAGAATCGACAGCCCGCCGAGGATGCCCAGGCGCGGGTTCATGGTCTTGAGGGCCAGGCTGTCGCCGTCCTGCACGTTCACGGTGACCTCGAAGCCCCCCGCGTAATCGCACTCCAGCGCCAGACGCTGCAGGTGCTCGGTCATCATGCGCCGCGGCACCGGGTTGATCGCCGGCTCGCCCACCCCCAGCACCAGCCCGGGACGGGTCACGGTGCCCACGCCGATGCCGGCGACAAAGCGCACGCCCGGCTCGGCCAGCAGCCGCACCTGGCTGTAGAGCAGCGCGCCATGGGTCACGTCGGGGTCGTCGCCGGCATCCTTGAGGGTGCCGGCTTCGGCGCCTGGCCCGGCCAGCCGGCAGAACTCCAGGCGCATCTGCACCTGTCTGCCCTTGGGCAGGGTGATCTGCACCGCGTCGTCGCATTGCCCGCTCAACAGCAGGCGCGCCGCCGCCAGGCTGGTGGCAGTGGCGCAGCTGCCCGTGGTCAGGCCGCTGCGCAGCGGCGCCGGCTGTTCTGCGGTTTCGTCACGCATCGAGGGGCTTTACCACATCAAGCAGGGTGATCGGCAGCGCCTGGCGCCAGGTGTCGAACTCGCCCAGCGGCTGCGCCTGGGCCACATGGATACGGGTGAGCTCGCCGCCATGACGTTCGCGCCAGCTCATCAGCAGGGTCTCGCTCTGCAGGGTCACGGCATTGGCCACCAGCCGGCCACCGGGGCGCAGGTGCGCCCAGCATTCGTCCAGCACGCCCTCGCGGGTCACGCCGCCACCGATGAAGATCGCGTGGGGCCGCTCCAGGCCCTGCAACGCCTGCGGGGCGCGCCCGCGCACCAGTTGCAGGCCAGGCACGCCCAGGGCGTCGCGGTTGTGTTCGATCAGTTGCTGGCGGCCGGCGTCGGCCTCGATGGCCAGCGCCCGGCAGCTGGGGTGGGCGCGCATCCATTCGATGCCGATCGAGCCGCTGCCGGCGCCCACGTCCCACAGCAGCTCGCCCGGCTGCGGGGCCAGGCGGGCGAGGGTGATGGCGCGCACGTCGCGCTTGGTGATCTGCCCGTCGTGCGCGAAGGCCGAATCGGGCAGGCCGGCCAGCGGCGACAGGCGCGGTGCATCGGCGCCGGCCCGGCAGTCGATGGCCACCAGGTTGAGGTCGGCGAAGTCGGCGTCCTGCCAGCCATCGGCACGGGCATCGATGCGCCGTTCGTCGGCGCCGCCCAGGTGCTCCAGCACGCTCAGGTGGCTGGGGCCGAAGCCGCGCTCGCGCAACAGGGCGGCCAGGGCGGCGGGGCTGCTGCGGTCATTGCTCAGCACCAGCAGGCGCTGGCCGCTGTACAGGTGGGCGGCCACGGCGGCGACCGGGCGTGCTACCACCGACAGCGTGACCACATCCTGCAGGGGCCAGCCCAGGCGGGCGGCGGCCAGCGAGTAGGAGGACGGTGCAGGCAGCACCCGCATGGCCTCGGCCGGCAGCTGGCGCGCCAGGCTGGCGCCTACGCCGTAGAGCATCGGGTCGCCACTGGCCAGCACGCACACCGGCTCGCCACGTTCGGCCAGCAGCGGCGCCAGGGAAAACGGGCTGGGCCAGGCGACGCGTTCGGCGCGCGAGCAGTGGGGCAGCAGGGCCAGCTGGCGCGGGCTGCCGAACACCTTGGTGGCTCGCAGCAGGGCATGCCGAGCCTGTTTGCCCAGGCCCGTGAAGCCGTCTTCGCCAATACCTACTACCGTCAACCAGGGCGCCATGCCGTTCCTCTTCGCTTGCCTATCCGACCGGCTGGCTTAGCCTGCCGACGGACAAAGCAGGCATAATACCGCGCCTTTGTGCTACCAGCGCCTTTTGACGATTGCCGGGTGATCCCTTGCCGCAACCCCTGCCCACTCCAGCTCTTCGCCCCTCGGCCTGCCCGGGGTTGTGGCGTATCGTGCAGGCGCTGGACGGCGGCATTTCACGCATCAAGCTCGACGCCGGCACCCTGAGCGCGGCCCAGGCACACGCAGTGGCCGACGCCGCCGAGCGCTTTGCCGGCGGCGTGATCGAGGTAACCAACCGCAGCAACCTGCAGATTCGCGGCATCGGTGCCGACCACGCCGGGCTGGTGGCATGCCTGCTCGACGCCGGCCTGGGCCCGCGCCAGGCGGCGGGCGACGATGTGCGCAACCTGATGCTCAGCCCGGCGGCCGGTCTCGACCCGGCCATGCTGTTCGACAGCCGGGCGCTGGCGGGGCAGATCCTCGAATCGCTGCAGACCTGCGAGCGCTTTCATCAGTTGTCTGCCAAGTTCGCCGTGCAACTGGACGCTGGCGAAGACCTGGCCATGCTCACCCACCCCCACGACCTGTGGCTGTCGGCACTGCGCCTGGACGGCGAGGTGTGGCTGGCCTTTGGCCTGGCCGGCTGCCCGGCCGAGGAGGGTGCGCTGGGCGCGGTGCCGCTGGCCGATGGGCACGCGCTGGTGCTGGCGGTGTTGCAGCGGTTTCTCGACCTGGCCAGTGCGCAGCAGGCGCGCATGCGCCAGTTGCTGGCCGAATGCGGCAGGGAGGCGTTCGTGCAAGGCCTTGGCGTGGCGCTGCGCCGCGACCACGCGGTGCTGGGCTGGCGCCGGCCGCGACGTGACCAGGCCCGCCATCTGGGTGTCTACCCACAGCGCCAGACGGGCAGGGTCGCGGTGGGCGCCGCCGCACCGCTGGGGCGCCTGAGCGCCGCGCAGTTGCGTGGCGCCGCGCACCTGGCCAGCAGCCTGGGCGACGCCAGCCTGCGCATGACGCCCTGGCAAAGCCTGCTGCTGCCCAATCTTGCCGCCACCGACGCCGAGCAGGCGCTGGCCGGGCTGGCAGCGCTGGGTTTGCTGTGCGACCCGGCGCAGCCGCTGGCACGCATGGTGGCCTGCACCGGTTCGGCCGGCTGCGCCAAGGCCCTGGCCGACACCAAGGCCGACGCCGTGCAGCTGGCGGCGCTGCTGCGCGAGCCGGGCCCGGTGGCCGGCATTCACCTGAGCGGCTGCGCGCGTTCCTGCGCGCTGGCCCACCGTGCACCGGCCACCCTGCTGGCGGTCGGGCCCGGGCATTACGACCTGTATTTTCACGACCCGGCGCAGCCGGGCCTGGGCGCCCCTGGCGGGCGCAACCTGACATTGAAAGAAGCGGGCGCGCAACTCGACGCCCGCCTACGGAGCAACCCCGATGATTGATTACATCCGCGACGGCCAGGAGATCTACCGCAACTCCTTCGCCATCATTCGCCAGGAGGCTCGCCTGGAGCGGATCCCGGCCGACCTGGAAAAACTCGCGGTGCGGGTCATCCATGCCTGCGGCATGGTCGAGGTGGTCGACAAGCTGCGCTTCAGCGAAGGCGCCGGCAAGGCCGGGCGCGAGGCGCTGGCCAACGGTGCGCCGATCCTGTGCGATGCGCGCATGGTCGCCGAAGGCATCACCCGTGCACGCCTGCCGGCCAACAACGAGGTGATCTGCACCCTGCGCGACGACAGCGTGCCGGGCCTGGCCAAGGAGCTGGGCAACACCCGCTCGGCGGTGGCCCTGGAGCTGTGGCGCCCGCACCTGGAAGGCAGCGTGGTGGTGATCGGCAATGCGCCGACCGCATTGTTCTACCTGCTCGAGATGATCGATGCAGGGGCGCCGAAGCCTGCGCTGATCCTCGGCTTCCCGGTCGGTTTCGTCGGCGCGGCCGAGTCCAAGGCGATGCTCGCGGCCGACAGCCGTGGCGTGCCGTTCGTGATCGTCGAGGGCCGCCTGGGCGGCAGCGCGATGGCAGCAGCGGCGGTCAATGCCCTGGCCACGGAGGTCGAATGATGCAGCCACGCGGACGACTGCTTGGCCTGGGCGTGGGCCCCGGCGACCCCGAACTGATCACGGTCAAGGCGCTGCGCCTGCTGCGCGAGGCGCCAGTGGTGGCGTACTTCGTGGCCAAGGGCAAGCGCGGCAATGCCTTCGGCATCATCGAGGCGCACCTGCAGCAGGCGCAGACATTGCTGCCGCTGGTGTACCCGGTGACCACCGAGGCGCTGCCGGCGCCGCTGTCGTATGAACAGGTGATCAGCGACTTCTACGACGGCGCCAGCCTGGAAGTGGCCGCGCACCTGGATGCCGGCCGCGACGTGGCGGTGATCTGCGAAGGCGACCCGTTCTTCTATGGCTCCTACATGTACCTGCACGACCGCCTGGCCGAGCGCTACGAGGCCCAGGTGATCCCCGGCGTGTGCTCGATGCTCGGTGGCGCCTCGGTACTCGGCGCGCCGCTGGTGTACCGCAACCAGAGCCTGTCGGTGCTGTCGGGCGTGCTGCCGGCCGACGAGCTCAAGCGCCGCCTGGCCGATGCCGACGCGGCGGTGATCATGAAGCTGGGGCGCAATTTCCCCAAGGTGCGCCAGGTGCTGGCCGAACTGGGCCTGGCCGAGCGAGCGCTGTACGTGGAACGCGCGACCATGGCCAACCAGAAGATCGTGGCGCTGGATGCAGTCGACCCGCAGTCCTCGCCATACTTCTCGCTGATCATCGTGCCGGGTGAACGGTGGCAAGGGTGATGACATCTCACGCACCGGCCATCGTGATCCTGGGCAAGGGCAGCCTGGCCACTGCCCGCAGGCTCCAGCAGCTGTACCCCGATGCATTGATCCACGGCCTGGCCGGGCGGGTCGAGGGCGCGGACCGCAGCTACCAGGACTTCGGCGCCACCCTGCGCCAGCTGTACCAGCAGGACACCCCGATCATTGCCCTGTGCGCCGCCGGCATCGTGATTCGCAGCCTGGCCAGCGTGCTGCTGGAGAAGGGCGCCGAACCGCCGGTACTGGCCGTGGCCGAAGACGGCAGCGCCGTGGTGCCGCTGCTGGGCGGGCTGGGCGGGGTCAACGGGCTGGCCCGCGAGATCGCCGCCGGCCTCGGCGTGGCGCCGGCCATCACCACCAGCGGCGAGCTGCGCTTCGGCACCTGCCTGCTCAACCCGCCCAGTGGTTATGCGCTGGCCGACCTGGAGCTGGGCAAGCGTTTCGTGTCCGACCTGCTGGCCGGTGAAAGCGTGCGCATCGATGGCGCCGCGCCGTGGCTCGAACAGGCGCAACTGCCGCAGAGCGAGCAGGCGCAGCTGGCCATTCACGTGGGCTGCGATGCACGTGAGGCCGACGCCAACGAGCTGGTGATCTACCCGCGCTGCGTGCTGGTGGCCGTGAGTGCCCAGGTGCCGGAGCTGGCTGCGGCGGTGCGTGCGGCGCTGCACCGCGCGAAGATCGCCGAGCCGGCATTGGCCTGCCTGCTGGCGGCCGACAGCGAGATGGCCAGCCCGGCGTTGCACGCGGCAGCGGCCGAGCTGGGCGTGCCGTTGCGCTTCGCCCCGGCGGCCGGCAGCGTTGCCG